>JBKPCC010000045.1:0-17579 GCA_046727215.1 Acidobacteriota bacterium | reverse complement strand
GAGTCGATCCTCAGTCGGCCGCTGTCTGAGCCTCTTCACCTCCATCAGGCTTGTCGCCAACGCGAGATCTCCTGCGGGCCAAACGTCTGCTCTTCGCATTGCCATCAATAGATAGATGTCGGCACTCCACGAGCCAATACCCTTAATGCTCATAAGCGTGACTTTTGCTTCCTCGTCGTTCATGCGGGTAAGCGCAGACAAACGCAGATGTTTGCCTTCGAGTTGCTCAGCCAGGCGGAATAAGTACGAAGCCTTCTGTCGCGTGACACCAAGCGAACGACAACCAGCCTCGCCAGCAGCAATGAAACCTGCGGGGTGAAATGGATCTATAGAGTTCAGCAAACGGTTGTACACAGAAGCTGCCGAAGCAAGGGAAACCTGTTGTTCCAGGATTATGCGTACAAGGGTAGGGAAGCCTTGCGGACGTTTCCACAAGGGCGGTGGACCATGCTCGTTTAGGATTCTTGCGAGGTCCTTGTCTCGGCTAGCAAGAATCGCTGTCGCGGTAAGAAGCTTGTGACGGGTTAAAGTTTCGGAGCGCACCTCGAGAAGTCACGCAGTCCGTCGCGCGAGTGCCAAATGCAAGAAATTCTCGAACAGGATCCGGCCATCGCGCGATTCGTTCGGATGCTCCCAACGTGTGCGTGACTTGTTCCAGTCCTCGAAAGACTTCTCCAGGTGGAACTGGACCGTATAGATCAGCTGCCTATCGTCGCGCCTGACCATCATCTGATTGCGGCACAGATAAGAGGTGGCAAGAAGCGTGAAGCCCTCGGGCACCCGATCGAGCTGGAGTCCATGGTTTTGCCAGACGCGAAGAATGCGAGCCGTCTTCGTGTAATCCTGCCAGTGATCGGATTCGGGGTCGGCGATACCTTGGAAAATCGGATCGCAGGTGTCGGTAATGCGAATGAACCGATATTGATATTCATGCGGTCTCTTATCACGCTGTTCATGCTGCTCGAGATTATCAAGCGTTACCACGTGGGCTCCAAAACTTAACCCGACCAACTGGTGGCCACCGCAAATCGCCAATACCGGCGTCGTTGTCTGACGAATGAACTGCTGAAAATCTTCCAGAATCTCTTTTCGGTAAAAATCAAAATCACGCAAAGTGCCGCTAAGCACGATGGCGTCTGGTTGGAACTCCTTTTCTGCTCGCGCCAACTCAGATACATGAGCGACTCTAGTCACAGGGTTTTTCACCAGCCTGTCGATATTATTAAGAATGTTCTCGACTGCCATCTCCGCGATCTTTCGCTCACGTTTCAGTTCGACGGCGGTGCTGGCTGCCCACTCCTGTTGCGCGATTTCAGAAAGATCTCCAACGTCGCGCAGCAAACTGTCTACGACGAGAACTCGAGCCTCATCGATGCGCTTCTCGACCGGCTCATACCGGCAAAAAGTATGCTGCTGAAATGGGAAAGGAAGCGGCTCGATAGCCTCGGAAGGCCGGGCTTCTTTGGGTGTGGTTTGTAGTATCTCCTGGGTCATTTCGTCTAAATAAACGTCTAATCCTCCACAGAATCAATTAAAACGTTGTTTGGTAGATTGTCTGAATTCGGGGACTTCGCTCCCCGCGCCTGCCTCCTCTATCTCCTTGACCACCGTAGAGATGAGTAAGGCCCTTATTCGATTCCGTAGCCGCTCACTTTCGTTGGCTGTACGGTAGTCAACCAACAATAGCATTCTATACCAACATGACTCGAGTTGGTCCGCCAAAGCGGATATCTTTGTGATGTCGTACGGGACGGCAACATCCTTAATGCCAAAGCGAGCGAATATAGACAGATAACGAGCGGTCGCCAGGTCCGGGCAGAGCAGTCGCCGTCGCCCCACCTTTAGTTCCACACCAAGCAACGTGTGGTGAATCTCAACCCGAGCGCGTGGCTTCAGGCCACCAAAATGATAAGAGCGCGTACGCAGCTTCAGTATGCGATCGCGATAGATTCGCGGTACCCAGTGCTCGGTCAATTCGTTCTGGATTTCCTGGGCGTACTCGGTGGCTGTCACAGATAGTTCGAGGTCAGCGCATCGACACCGAAACAACGGGCTTTGCTTGCAGAGCGTTAATAACGCGACCTGGAAAGAGTCCTAAATAGAAAACTCCGAGAATTGTAAGGGCCAGCGCAACGCCCATACTCGCTGGTATCGCCGGCGGATTCCACGCTGTAGTTCGTTCACGGAAAAACATGACGATGATCAGTCGCAGGTAGTAGTAGGCCGAAAGAGCTGTATTGAGCACCCCAATCACAACCAACGCAAAGAAACCCTGATCGATCGCTGCCCGGAACACAAGGATTTTTCCGACGAAGCCGGCAGTTAATGGTATTCCAAACAGACTTAGCAGAAACAGCGACAATGCGAATGCAAGTAACGGTGATTGAAATCCAATACCGTTGTAGTCGTCGACGTCTGTTCGACGATCACCAGCCCGCGCGATAAGTTGGACCACTGCGAAAGCGCCGATATTCATGACTGCATAAGTCAAAAGATAAAACGTAACGGCCGCAATTGCAGAATTCCGTTGCGTAACATCAGAAGCCGCGCCGGCGGCCACAAAACCCACGAGTGCATAGCCTGCGTGTGCAATCGAAGAATAGGCGAGCATGCGCTTAACGTTATTTTGCACAATCGCTACGACGTTGCCGACTGTCATCGTGAGAATGGCGAGAATTTCGAGTGTGTAAACCCATGCACGATGAATTTCAGCGCCCACTGTTCGATCGGCAGTCAGAACCACGAATGGAAACCCAAATATGAAGACGCGGAGAAACGAGGCAAATCCGGCGGCCTTCGGACCCGCTGCCATAAATGCAGTCACGGGCGTCGGGGCACCTTCGTACACGTCAGGCGTCCAAATGTGGAATGGTGCTGTGGCCACTTTAAAACCGAACCCAACCAGCATCATCGCTGCTCCCGCAAACAGCAGTGCAGGATACTGGGCCTCGTGCAACCGATTTGCGATTTGTGTAATGTTTGTCGTGCCAGGTAGTCCCGCAACTGCAGTCGCACCATAAGTCAGCGCTATACCGTAAAGGAGAAACGCTGACGAGAAGGATCCCAGGATGAAATATTTCAGCGCCGACTCGTTTGCTCGTACGTCACTGCGGCGGAACCCCGCCATGACGTAGGTGGCGATTGAAAGGATTTCGAGCCCCAGGAAAATCATGACAAGGTCGTTGCCCGACGCCATCAACATCATTCCGACAGTTGCGAACAGCAGAAGCGAGTGGAATTCGCCGGCGGGCAGATGTTCTCCCTCAACCCACACGACGGAGATCAATAGGGTGAGCGCGGCGACGAGCAAAACCACCAAAGTGAATCCCAATCGCAATTCGTCGACCACTATCATTCCATAGAACGCTTCGTTAACACCTCGCCAGGATCTCCAGAGCCACACGGAACTTGCCGCTGCCGCAGCCAGTCCGGCAAGTGAAATCGCGCCGGTCACCCAGCGTTGAGCCGGGCGCGCAAAGGCATCGATCATCATCACAACCACCGCGGCGATACAAACGATGAGCTCTGGCAAAATGATCCAGAAGTTCACGTCTGGTGGAAGAATCTGTTGGGCCAGGAACAAACTCATTTGCTTGAAACTTTCATCGCGAAACTGCCCCCGGTCGGCGGGGCAGTTACCTGGTCGCGAACCGCTTCGATGCTTGCTCGAGAACGATCAAGGAATGGACGAGGATACACACCCATGAAGAGCATCAAGAGCAAGAGAGGAACCAGTAATCCGATCTCGCGGAAATTCAAATCAGTTAATTTGCTGTTTTCAGGGTTGTTTACCTTTCCGAAAAGTACTCTTTGTAACATCCACAACATATAGACCGCAGCCCAGATTACTCCCGTCCCAGCAAGCATGGTGGCAATCCACGCGTGCGAGATGGCGGTTGAGGTCCAGGTGCCGAGCATGATCAGAAACTCGCCTACAAACCCATTCAAGAAAGGCAAGCCTATTGACGAAAGTGAAGCAATGACGAACAAGGTCGCGAACCAGGGCATTGGCGTTGCCAGGCCGCCAAATTCGCTAATCATCCGTGTATGTCGTCGTTCGTAAATGAAACCAACAAAAAGGAACAGAGCGCCGGTGGAAACACCGTGATTAAGCATCTGATACAAAGCACCTTGCATTCCCACATCGGTAAACGAAAACAGACCGAGAACGACAAACCCCATATGGCTGACTGATGAATAAGCCACCAATCTCTTCACATCGGGTTGGACCATTGCCACGAGCGCGCCGTAAATAATCCCAATGATCGCCAACGTGATTATGAAGGGGGCGAAAGCCTTCGCCGAAGCGGGAAACAAAGCGAGGTTGAAGCGTAGCAGTCCGTACGTTCCCATCTTGAGAAGCACGCCTGCCAGGATTACGGAGCCGGCGGTCGGTGCTTCGGTGTGAGCGTCAGGAAGCCACGTGTGGAACGGAAACAACGGCACCTTGATGCAAAACGCCAATGCGAACGCAGCGAAGATGAAAAATTCCATTTGCGGCGTCCGCAACGCGGCTATGGTCGACCCGCTCCTGATTGCATTTGCAATCGTCACGTAATCGAACGTGTTGAAAATAAAATAGACAGCGATGATCGCCACCAACATCAACAGGCTGCCTACAGCCGTGTAGATGAAAAACTTTACGGCCGCATAAATTCGCCGTTCGCCGCCCCAGATACCAATGAGGAAAAACATCGGCACCAGCGACGCTTCAAAGAACAGGTAAAACAGGAGCAGGTCGAGGGATACAAACACACCAACCATGGCGCTGGTTAGAATCAGGAGAAAAGCGTAATAGAAGAGCTGTTGTCTTGTTATCGCTCGCCAGCTTGAAAGAATCGCGATCGGCACCAGTAACGTCGTTAGTAGGACCAACCATACACTCATGCCGTCAACACCGAGGTGATAGCGAGCGCCGATCGAACCAATCCAGGAGACGTTTTCTTCAAATGAAAATCCCTGGCTGCTGTTGGGGTTCCCACGCAACAATAGTAACGAAAGCGCAAAAGTAAGCAGCGTAAATACCAGAGCGATCCACTTGTAATTTTGTTCCTTGCGCGCGGGAACGAGACTGTACCCAATGAGTACCACCGCACCAACAACGGGCACAAGCAGCAGAATTGTAAGCAGGTGTTGTTGCATTGATTAACGACCCAGGCCCAGCGCTTGAACTCCAAAAAAGACAAATAGCCCAATCATCACTAAAGCGCCTACGAGAATGATTGCAGCATAACCTCGAACGAACCCTGCCTGCAGGTGTCTGATCAAGCGTGCAGCTTCGTTTATAGCGTCACCTATTGCATGCAACACGCCGTCAATGACACCAATGTCAAAGACCTTCCACAATCCTTCACGCGATCCGACTTCAATGGGACGAATAATTGTCGCATCATAGATTTCGTCAACGTAGTATTTGTTTTCCAGAACGCGCGGCATCTGCAATAACGGGCGCCTCCGAAAAATGTACCAACCTACTCCGATCCCCAACACCGCAATGATGGCGGAAAGCAACGCGAGAAGTCTTTCCTGGCTGATCTCCTCCGGTGAATGCGTTGCTTCCGTTGCATGACTTTCGGGAAGTGGCCGTATTGCTGGTGGTCCATCCACAGGCTGCGGTAGTGGTGACAACATCTGCGGCTGGTTTGCCTCAGCCTCTTGAACGTGGGCTGTCGGAACTGGATGGATCACTGGATCCAAGGTCCGTTCGATATAGTTGACGGGGTGATCGGTAAAGAAAGAACTCAACGCATACGAGACGCCGATTAATCCGCCGAATGTCGATAGTACTGCCAGGACGATAAGTGGGAGTGTCATTACCCATGGAGATTCATGAGGTTCAGGATGCGCTTCATGGCCGTAAGCAGTCTTGTGACTTGCGCCCACGGGCTCTGACTTCTCTGGCGAGCTCGGCGCAACCGGCGAATGGCTTTTGCGAAAGCGTTCATCACCCCAGAATGTCATGACCATCATGCGCGTCATGTAGACAGCTGTGAGAAGCGCCGTCACTGCACCGATGAACCACAAAGCCTTATTCCAAATCGGGTTTGGAAGCATGAACTCGGGTGCGCTCCACGCCTTCCAAAGAATCTCATCCTTCGAAAAAAAGCCGGCGAAAAAGGGAATTCCGCAAATTGCCAACCAGCCAGCGAGCATGCACGCGAAGGTGATCGGCAAGTATTTCCGCAAGTTGCCCATGCGTCTCATGTCCTGCTCGTGATGCATGCCGTGAATCACTGAACCGGAACCGAGAAAGAGCAGAGCCTTGAAGAATGCGTGTGTAATCACGTGAAAGATCGCAGCTACAAACGCGCCGACTCCGCATGCGAGAAACATGTAACCAAGTTGAGAGATCGTTGAATAGGCCAGTACCTTCTTGATGTCGTTCTGCGCGAGACCAATCGTTGCCGCATACAAAGCGGTTGCCGCTCCGATCACGGCGACTAGAAACATCGCAGCCGGCGAGTGCGTGTAGATAGCCGAGCAACGGACGATCATGTAGACGCCTGCCGTAACCATCGTTGCCGCATGAATGAGAGCTGATACGGGCGTCGGTCCCGCCATTGCATCCGGCAGCCATACGTAGAGAGGGATTTGAGCGCTCTTACCAGTCGCGCCGATAAAGAGAAACACTGCTACTGAGGTTACGCCGCCTGCAAAGATTGCATGCCAGGTTAAAGCCTCTGTGGGCATCGCCGCGATCGTCTGCAGCGCACTGGTAAGTCCATACGCAGGTTTATCAAAGAAGCTGATGGATGCCTTACCGGCCGCCGCAGTGATGTAAAAGACCAGCATTACGCCGAGGATGAATCCCCAGTCACCAACTCGATTTGTTATAAATGCCTTCTTCGCAGCGTCACCCGCGTCGGGGCGATCAAAGTAGTAACCAATCAGTAGATAAGAACACAGTCCAACGCCTTCCCAACCGACGAACATCAACAGAAAATTGTCTGCGAGGACGAGCGTCAACATCGTAAACATGAATAGGTTGAGGAACGCGAAGAAGCGATAGAAACCGCGATCTTCGTGCATGTAGCCGACGGCAAAGAGGTGAATCAAAAAACCGACGGAGGTTACAAACAGCGCATACACACCGCTGAGACGATCCATTGCCAGACCAAAGTCTGCTCGAAACATCCCGACTTGTATCCAGGTCCAAAGATGATCGAGGATTGGTTGATCGCTGAACAGCGCGCCACCGGGTTTAAGAGCGAGATAGAACGCCACAATTGTTGAAAGCCCAACGGCGCCGCAGGCAACGACTGCAATGAACATTTCATTGCGGAGTCTTCTGCCAACGAACCAGTTGACTATCGCCCCCGCCAGGGGTGCGAAGATGATCACACTCAAAAGGTGATTTGAATTCATTTAAGGGCAGTTGCCGCTAGTTCGTTTTTCGTGTTTGTTTCGTGTGATTTCGTGGATCGTTTTATTCCTGAGGAACAAACACGTCCACAAAACACACGACGTAACCCGAAAGAATTACAACTTCAAAATACTTGCGTCGTCGACATCCAGCGACTCTCGGTTTCGGAAGATCATGATGATGATGCCGAGACCTACTGCTGCTTCAGCCGCCGCAACCGTCATCACTATAAAAACAAAAAGCTGACCGCTAACATCCTGGAAAAAACTTGAAAAGGCAACGAACGTTAAATTCACGGCGTTTAGCATCAGTTCGATACACATAAACATCGCGATCACATTTCGTTTGATGATCACACCTACGACACCGATCGTGAAAAGCACCGCTGAGAGTGCAAGATACCACCACAATTGAGGCGCGAGATTCACTCGAGATCCTCCCGTTTGATGGGCGGCTCAACTCCTAGCACTCGAGCTGTCTCCACGCTACGGTCCGCTTCGATCGCTGTCAGATCTTCAGGAGAACCGGGTGTGAGAACATCTCTCGCAAGTACCTGCGCTCCCGGTAAGATCCGCGCTGTTGGCGACAATCTCAAACTGCGTCGTGCGAGAGTCATAGCGCCAACGATCGCCATCAAGAGAAGGATCGAGGTGATCTCGAACGGCAACAGATACCGTGTGAACAAACCAGTTCCGATCTGCGACGTTATTCCCGTGTTTGAGATATTGTCAGTCGGCGTGAACGGCGAGAAGCGAACGGAGTACATGATGAAGGACGTTTCTGCAACCAGGATTGCAGCCATTACTACGGCCGTGGGCACAAGAAACCTCAAGCGTGGACGGCGGCGTTCTTCTTCCTCGACATTGAGCAGCATTATTACGAACACTACAAGCACCATGATGGCACCCGCGTAAACGATTACCTGAACAGCTGCAATAAAAGGCGCTGCCAGCATGACGTACAAACACGCCAACGCAACGAAGACTCCGATCAATGAGACTGCGCTGTAGAGGGGGTTGCGTTGCGCTACAACCGCTACCGCGCAACCGACTGCCAGTCCCGCAAATATTATGAAAAGCAGCGCGAGCATCTTCGGTTATTTGTAAATCACCACCGCCTGCTGACCCTTCAGCGCAAACCGAGCTTAGCCAAAAGCACCGGCCAGTAAGCGACAATCGTGGCGGTAAGAACTATGTTTAGAATCGCCACTGGCATCAGGAACTTCCAGCCGAAGCTCATTAGCTGATCAAATCTAAAGCGCGGCAGGGTTCCTCTCAACCAGATGTATAAGAACAGGAAAAACAAAACCTTAATGAAGAAGTAGAAGACCCCAAGCAGAGGGAATTGATTGACAAGGGGTCCTTGCCAGCCTCCAAGAAACAGAGTGGTTGCCAACATTGATACGGTAATCATGTTGATGTATTCAGCATTGAAAAACAGCAGGAATTTTATCGAGCTGTACTCAGTGTGAAAGCCTGCTACCAGTTCTGTTTCTGCCTCAGGAAGATCGAACGGGACACGATTCGTTTCCGCGATTGCTGAGATCAGGTAGATGATAAATCCCAGCGGCTGATAAAAAATATTCCAGTGAAAGCCGAACCAACCCGACTGTTGCTCTACTATGCTGTAAATATCAAGCGTCCCGGCCATTAAAATAACACCAACCAGCGATAGGCCGAGACTTAACTCGTATGAAATCATCTGGGCCGACGATCGCAATCCGCCCATCAAACTGTACTTGTTGTTGGAAGACCAACCGGCAAGCGCGATCCCATAAACGCCAACAGATGTAATACCCAGCACGTACAGCAGGGCGACATCAAACCGCGCGATGACCAGGGGAACGGTTCCGAAAAAAGGAATTGTTATAGGTGGACCGAAGGGATAGATCAGAATTGACATGATCGCGGTAATCACAGCGATCATCGGCGCCAAGAAAAATATAAATTTAGTAGTCTGGGCCGGATTCAGATCTTCCTTCATCATCGTCTTGATGAAGTCTGCGAAGGGTTGTAACACGCCGCCGTAACCCACTCGGTTCGGGCCGACCCGACCCTGGAGAAATGCCAACACTCTGCGTTCAGCCAGCACCGTAAAAGCCACCAGCAGCATGATACCCAGGAAGGCGATGGTGATCGCTACAAAATATAGAACGATGTTGATCGTCAGATTCATCAGCGAACTCAATCACCAACGGCTGCTGATTCCCGTCTTAAATCAGCATCGACTGTGATTTGGTAAAGCGGCGAGATTCTAAAAGTTTCCGGGCGAGGGTTACCGGCAGCCAGCAGATGAAACTGAGGCACCTTGTCAGTCAACGTACCAATTCTGAAAAGCTCGTGGCCTACTTCCGGCGTTGTGGTTATCTTTTCCGAAGGCGGTTCCGAATCTTCAAGCGACGTCTTTATTCGCGCCATCCACTCAGCAGCGTCCTTTCGCTCTGCTAATGGATAGTTTGCCTGAATCGGATGCGTCTCATCTTTCAGGAATGGATAACGCAATCCGGAGTAAGCCGGCCTTCGATCCGCGATCTCGCGGAAAACAGCTGCCGCAGAGAAGTTGAATCCAAACTCCACGCCGAGTTCGGCAGCAAGCTGGGATGTGATTATCCAATCAGGTTTCGACTGATGGACGGGCGGTATTGACTGTCTGACTCGTTGCACAATTCCATCATTGTTAGTGAAGGTCCCATCCACCTCGGCAAATGATGCAGCGGGCAAGATGACGTCAGCGTGTGCAGTTGTTGACGTTTCAAACAACTCCTGCACTACCAAGAAATCAAGTCGAGACAGAGCATCCTCACGAGTTTCGAGTTGAGCGGGCAGAATGCTGCCGGCAACGTACATTGCTCGAATAGCCCCACCGGCAGAGTCCAGCATTTGTTTGATGTTCATTGCTCCATCATCCCAGCCAATATCGTGTGCACCGATACTGTTGTTGAATAACGGAAGCGGGTGTAACAGCACACGTCTGTTATCTGAGGCGAGCAGATATGGCATCTGGCCAATCAGCGCTTGAGCATCCGGACTTAGTTCGCTCCCGAACATCACAAGCAAATCGCCTTGCGTCTCGCGAATTGTAGTGCGCAGCGAATCAAGCTCCTTTTGCGTAACCCCTGCCTTTTCAAGAATCAGTTGATCGTTGTCAGTTCCCAGCAACCCCAACACAATCGAATCTTCCGTCCCACGGCGAAGATGAATGAACTGTGAAGCTTGCTCAACTAACCTGATCGGCACTCTATTCGCGATAATTAGCTTTGCGCCACCATTTCGCACGGCTTGGCGAATCTGTTTAGCAGTGAGCGGCTGTAACTCTTCAGGTTCACCACCAATCAGCAGAATGGTTTTCGCGTAACGAATATCACGATGCGTCGATAGTTTCCCGCCGAGATTTGCAAAGAACCATTTCAAACTGAACGCATCACCGGTTGCGTAATTGGCTGTGCCCACCAGTTCAGTGGCGAACTTGCGCAACACATACAGCGCCTCATTGGTTAAACGGGGGCTACCAATGATTCCGATTGAGTCGCGGCCGTGTTTGTCTGCTGCGTCGTCAAGCTTTCGTGCTACGTGTGCAATAGCTTCGTCCCATGTTGCAGGAACCAGCTTTCCCCCCTTTTTGTATCGAATGAGAGGCGTGCGAATACGCTGCTCGTGATTGACAAACGGATGTCCGAACCGTCCTTTGATACACAAGAACTCACCGTTCAGCCCATTAACGTACCGGTCCCGAGCAACTACACGCATCAATTCGCCGCCGCGCGATCCAAGTGACATCTGACACCCGTCAGAACAGTAGGTGCACGTGGAAATTGTTTGACTAAGCTCCCATGGACGAGCCTGATGACGGTAGGTGGCATCGAGCAGCGTGCCGGTAGGACAAACCTCGATACAGTTGCCGCATTGAGAACAGTTAAGCCACCCCAGGTAGGTTCCGATCACCGTTCCTGCTCCGCGGCCGCCCGCCTCGATGGCCTGCTCGCCCATCCACTCGTCGCAAACTCGCGTACAACGTTTGCAAAGAATGCAGCGCTGCGGATCGTTAGCTACCATCGGTGAAAGATATTTTTCCGGATGATAGTTTTTGCTTTCAGTGAAGCGCTCTTCCAGGCCACCCCAGTCAAAAGTAGTTTCCTGTAGCTCACATTCACCGCCTCGATCGCAGACAGGACAATCAAGCGGATGATTTGCTAGCAAGAACTCCATCATCGCGCGCTGCGCTTTTTCTATTTCCTCGCTCTGCGTAGTAACTACCATCCCATCGGTGCAGATTATGGTGCACGATGTCTGCAGCTTGGGCATTTTCTCGATTCGCACCAGACACATCCGGCACGATGCCTGGAGAGCAAGGTCGGCGTAATAGCAGAACGAAGGGATGTCGAAGCTGTTCTCGCGACAGACGTCAATCAGGCGAGCACCTTTGGGTACCTGGAAGTCTTTGCCGTTAATTGTGACTTTTATTAACTCTGTTGACATTGATTACTGCAGGACGTTTTCTAAATGTTTCTTAAAATCCTCGGGAAACCTCTTGATTGCTGATTGAATGGGCCATGCCGCGGCATCACCAAGCGGACAGAACGATTTACCTTCTATGTTGTCACACAAATCCAGCATTAGTTGCGCGTCTTCCGGAACCCCACCGCCTTTGGCAATTCGACGAAAGACTTTAACTAACCAGTCAGTTCCTTCGCGGCAAGGCGTGCACCAACCGCAAGACTCGTGCTTGTAGAACTCAGTTAGATTCTTCGTCGATTCAAAAACGTCGACAGTTTCGTCCATCACTATAAAACCGCCAGAACCGACCATTGAGCCGCCTGCGACGAGTCCTTCGTAATCCATGCGCACATCTTTCCCGATGATCTGGTCTGCGCACATGATGTAAACAGACGAACCGCCTGGAATGACTGCCTTCAGGGCCTTGCCATCACGCATTCCCTGACAATCTTCCATAATGAATTTTTCCATGTCATCGTAGCCCATCGGGAGTTCGTAAACCCCGGGACGATTAACATGACCGGACACGGACCACAGTTTTGTTCCACCACTCTTCTCAGTTCCCAATTTCTGATACGCCTCGCCACCCATCTTGATAATGTCGGGCACAGCCGTGAGGGTCTCGACGTTGTTCACGACCGTCGGGCAGGCGTATAGACCCGAAACGGCAGGGAAGGGAGGTTTCATGCGTGGGTGGCCGCGATAACCTTCAAGCGAACTAAGTAGCGCGGTTTCTTCTCCGCAGATATACGCGCCTGCGCCGGTGTGCGTGTGGATCTCGCAAGAGAATTCGGTATCGAGAATTCGCTCTCCAAGAAGTCCAGCAGCCCTCGCTTCATCGAGCGCGACATCCATAATGTCGATCAGGTATTTGTACTCGCCGCGGGTGTAGATGTAGTTCGTTTTAGCGCCGAGAGCGAAAGCTGCGATCAGCATTCCCTCGATCAGCATGTGCGGATCGCGTTCCATCAAATAGCGATCCTTAAACGTTCCGGGTTCCGACTCGTCCGCATTGCAAACCACATACTTCGGTTTCGGCGAGTCTTTTGGAACGAAACTCCATTTCATTCCCGTTGGAAACCCAGCGCCACCGCGGCCACGCAGAGCCGACTTCTTAACCTCGTTGATAACCTCATCAGGCGACATCGAGGTGAGCACTTTCTTGAGCGCTTCATAACCTCCATTCCGCCTGTACACCTCTATTGAGCGCGAGTTTTCTAAGTGAACTCGTGCCAACTGAAGGGGCTCACAGCCAATTGCACCAATAAACATCGTATCTACGTTAACGAATCAAGAATCTTGTCGACTTTCTCCGGTGTCAGATTTTCGTGGTAGTCGAAGTTAACCTGAAGCATTGGAGCCGTTCCACACGAACCCAGACACTCAACAAGCGAGACCGAGAACTTTCCATCCGCCGTAGTTTCGCCCGGTTTAATTCCAAGACGACTACACACATGGTCAGTAATCTTTTGTTCACCCATGATCTTGCAGGATAGCGTTTTGCAAATCTGAATGTGGTAGCGACCAATAGGCTCGGTGTGGATCATCGAGTAGAAAGTCGCGACTTCCCAGATATCCGTGTAACGCAATCCTAACCGCTGCGCGAGATAGGCGACGCCGGGGGGATCCAGATAACCACGCTCGCGTTGCACGATAAACATCAACGGCAGAATCGCCGATCGGGACGAAGGATACTTCGCCAGATGCCGATCAATTTCTGCCTCAATTTCAGGCGGGAAGGTGGCAATCTCAGCCGGAATGTCGACCGGTTGATACAGTGGTTTAATCTGTGTCAGTTGCTCACTCATTACTACTGTTAAGAGCAGAAACTTCTTTGGAGTGCGGCAACTTGTTGCCGCTTTGAAAGCGCTGCTTTGAAGCGCGGCTTTGAAAGCGCTGCTTTGAAAGCGCTGACAAGTCAGCGCACTCCAAAAATTGTCTATCGATCAATCTCACCGAGCACTATGTCCAGCGAACCTATGATCGCGACGATATCGGCAACCATTGCGCCTTCCGACATGTGTGGCAAGGCGGAAAGATTAACGAAGCTTGGGCCACGGACGTGGACTCGTGCCGGCTTTGGTCCACCATCGGACTTTACGTATACACCAAGTTCTCCTTTTGAAGCTTCGATGGGCAAATACACTTCACCTACGGGAACATCAAATCCTTCGGCGACGATCAGAAAGTGATGTATCAGTGCGTCCATGTGTCGCTTCATGGCTTCTCGATCCGGCAACACGACCTTTGGCGCGTCCGCCTTTACTGGACCTGGTTTTAGCCGAGCAAGAGCCTGCCCGACAATGCGATGCGACTCTTTCATCTCACGCATCCTTACCAAATAGCGCGCCCACACATCACCGCCATTCTCAGTTGGCACTTCAAAGTCATACTGCTCGTAGCTGCTGTACGGATTTGCGCGACGGATATCGAGCTTTACGCCACTACCGCGTAAGCATGGACCTGACAGGCCCCAGTCGATTGCATCTTCCGCCGAGATGTATCCCACGCCCTGCGTTCGTTTCTGAAAAATCTTGTTGCCCGTAAGCAGTTTGTGAAACTCGTCGACCGCCGAGGGAAATGCTTCCTGGAATTGTTGAACGCGTCGCTCAAAGCCTGGTGGCAAATCCATCATCAAGCCGCCGATTCGAAAGTACGAAGGCGTGAGACGTCCACCAGAAGCCGCTTCGATCAGATTGAGGATCTTTTCCCGCTCGCGGAAACAGTAAAAGAAAACTGTCATCGCACCGATATCGAGGGCATGCGTGCCGAGCCACACAAGATGGGAAGCAATGCGTTGGAGTTCGCAGAACAGCACCCGGATTGTTTGAGCACGCTCAGGAATTTCGAGCTGCAGAAGTTTCTCGACCGCCATCACGTACGCCAAATTGTTTCCGAGTGGATTTAAATAATCCATCCGGTCCGTAATTACGATCCCCTGCTGGTATTTCTTGTATTCAAAAAGCTTCTCCATCCCCGTGTGGAGATACCCGATGTCGGGCTTGGCTTTCACCACCATCTCGCCATCCAGCACAAGTTCCAGACGCAACACTCCGTGAGTGGACGGATGTTGTGGTCCCATGGAAATGGTCATCTGCGTGTCGAGTGGTTGATCGACAATCTCTACAGATGGTGGAAGCCTTACGCTACTGCTCATGATTCTTCTGACTGACTTGTGTTTGAAATTATGCGCAGGTCGTTTTGTTCTGTTGCTACCTACTTCAAGCTATAAGGTTCGTATCCCCGCAGCGGAAAATCCTTGCGCAATGCGTAGCCCTGCCAATCGTCCGGCAAAAGGATTCGCCTCAAATCCGGATGGCCGACAAAAACCACACCGAACAAATCAAACGTCTCACGCTCGTGCCAATTAGCTGTCCGCCACACACCGGTTACCGTCGGAACGTGCGGATCCTCGTCAGACAACAAGACCTTGAGCCGAAGCCGATGATATTTAGTGGTTGAAAACAGATGATAATTTACTTCAAAACGTGGTTCTTCCTCCGGACCACGATCCACGCCGGAAAGATCCGCAAGAAAATCAAAGCTGGTTTCGGGTGCTGACTTCAGGTAAGCGCAAACTGCAACGATGTGGTCGCGGTTCACGAACGCAGTTGTTTCATTGAGTGCGTCAACGACTTCGGAAATCCATTCCGGGTGTTCACGTTTCAACGCAGCCGCCAATTGAGAGGGTGTTGCGGCTTGAACGGCTTGAGATGCGATCTGATTTTGTGAGAGGTTGTCGGTATCCCCTACTGTCATGTTCGATCTGCTTTCTATGAAGAGCGCCTTCGCTCATGCCTTGAAGCAATCGTGTAGGGGCGAGTTTCTGGCCGAATATCCTCTCGTGCCGTCGAACCATCTGTAACCGGGAGAGTGCCTGGACCGATCGCTTGTTGAGCTTCATCTTCTGGGATGTCGCGGCGGTCGCGCGAAGATTCCTTTGCGACTTTGTCCTGGAGCATCATGACGGCGTGGATGAGCATCTCGGGCCGCGGCGGACAACCCGGAATGTAAACATCAACGGGTACGATTTTATCGACGCCCTGAACGATGGCGTAATTATCGAAAACCCCTCCTGAAGTGGCGCAGGCGCCCATAGAAATCACCCACTTGGGCTCTGGCATTTGATCGTAGATTCGCCGCAACACTGGCGCCATCTTTCGCGAGACGCGGCCCGAAACAATCATCACATCTGCCTGACGGGGACTGGCGCGAAATACCTCGGAACCAAACCGAGCGAGGTCATTGCGAGACGAAGTGGCATTCATCATTTCAATTGCACAACACGCTAGTCCAAATGTGGCAGGCCACAGCGATGACTTTCGCGCCCAGTTGATGATCGAATCCAGTCGGGTCGTCAGAACCTCCGGTAATGCTTCGGCAATAATATTTTCCAGACCCATAAAGCCCTTTTAAGCCGCGGTGCGTGCTGTTTCCGTGCGGCGCCTTTCCGCATCAGCCAGGAGTCTCGCTTCGGCTTCAGCTTCCACCCGGGCGCGCTCGCTCCATTCAAACGCACCTTTTCTCAAAACATAAACGTAGCCGGCCAGCAGCAACACCACGAACAGCATCATCTCTGTGTAAACGAGCGTCCGGTAACCCTGGGCTACGAAAGACTTGAACACAACAGCCCACGGAATCAGAAAGATTACTTCGATATCGAACAGGATGAAGATCATTCCGATAAGATAGAACTTAACGGAGAATCGTTCGCGCGCAGTTCCTACGGGATCCTTGCCACACTCGTAGGGCATCAACTTTGTTCGGGTTCGCTTGCGCTGCCCGATGAATTGGGAAATAAAGACGTTTCCCACGGCGAAGCCGGAGGCAACGATGAACATCAGAAGAATTGGCAGATAGTCGTAAAGTCTAAATGACATACCAGACACAATCCTTTCCGCTAAGATCGATCGAGATAGTCGCCCGGTCGACCGCCGGCAGTCAGCGCCGTCCGTTTGAGATTGAGAATCATTGTACAAGCGGAATCGTAGTCGAACTGATCTGGGGTGTCAAGCAACCTAATCTCCCGTAAATCACGCAAAAAAAAGGTGATTGACCCTGCAAAAATTGGTGTGTTACTTTCAAAACGGCCCTACACTGGAAGGCTCGATGTGTGGAAAATTTACCGAAACGAGCGCGGACCTGAAACAACGTGATTACTGGGTTTAATACTGACGTAGAGCATGATGGGGTCGTTTATCATGTGCAGACCGAAGACAAAGGTCTCGATTCGCCGGTTATCCTTTCCCTCGTGTACTCCGGCGGGGCCATCCTAGCCAGCAAACGCGCGCCGTATTCGGATCTAGTCGCCTCAGGTTTCAGTGAAGAGGCACTCGCTGAGCGACTCAAGCGGCAACACCGGCTGATCTGCGCCGCTATTCACTCCGGCAGAATTGAAGATCTTAAGCGGATGGGCTCACACAGTGTGGCAACGCCCCCGCCGGCTATGGTCGAAATCGACTACGGGTTGGAACCGGAATACCAGCCCGCACCAGAAGAGGTAAAACCTCGCGCAGCTCCACCTTCGGAAGAAGAATTCGATCCTGAAGTCACATTAATTTCTTCCCCGCCTCCGCCACCGTTGGATACGGAGATAGGTGAGCCCACGCAGTCGCCGCTTGGCGAAATACCGGCGGCCGACCAGGGCCTCGTCGTGACGTTACTGGATGAAAGGGAATTCCGATCCGGCCAATCGCTCACAGTTCGCGTCCTCGTCACACAAA
>JBKPCC010000044.1:0-11651 GCA_046727215.1 Acidobacteriota bacterium | reverse complement strand
TGCGTTTGTTACTACTTAACCATCGTGCCAGTGCGACTCCAGCGTGTGTTCTTGAAAAAGTCAATGAGGAAACTGCCGCTCGAGGGTGCGCTTTCGTCATACGACCAGTAAACGAACATTGCGCGTCCAATCACAAGATCCCGCGGCACAAAACCCCAGTAGCGACTATCCTCGCTGTTGTTACGGTTATCGCCCATCACAAAGTAATTACCAGAAGGTACTACGATTTCCTTGCCATTACCCTCATGTTCAAACACCGGATAGTCGTCGTCGGCGAAATCAGGGTTGTAATACACATCGTAAGGCTCGTTTGGCTTGCGTGGAGGAGCATTTGTTATCTCCAACGGATCCTTCCGATTATGATCAATCGCCTCAATCCGGTGTTCCGGCAAAATGGTCCCGTTTACAATTACGTTTCTGCCATCGATCCGGATGTGGTCACCGGGCACGCCAATGACACGCTTTACATAGTTCGTTGTGATCGGCTTGTTATCCGGCCGTTCATAGTCACGACGCGGATCGTAATGATTACCAGGGTATTTAAAAACAATGATGTCGCCTCGCCGTATATCGCGCTGTGGCAAAAATGGCAGGGACTCCCCAGGAGCGAAAATGAATTTGTTAACAAGTAGGTGATCGCCGATGGTGATTGTGTTCTGCATGGAACCGGTTGGGACCTTCACTGCTTGCACAATAAAGGTCATTCCGAATAGCGCCATGATCACCGTAACCACAGCCGATTCGAAATATTCGCGCAAAACGGACTTAGGAGGGCCCTTCGGCTTTGTTTCCGGCTCTGCAGTTTTATTGTGGCCATTGCGACTGAAGAACGAGAAGAGTCCCGTCTTCTTCGTTTCCGTAGTCGGCCCGGCCACGTTGGTCAGTTCACTTTTCATCCAAAAACATCCTAGATAGGTTAGTGGTAGTGGTCAAGTTCGGGGTTGGCTAGTCGTTACCATGATTCTCCGCCCGGCGTGTCACGAGAGTGGCACGGAATCAACTACCCGATACCCCTCCGTTCCTTTGCTCTCTTACTTCAGTAGCCGCAGACTCCGGGTTATCCATCGTCTGTAAAGCAATTCTCGCCGCCAAAGCTTCGGCGGCTTTGATCGAGTGGCCCTGACCGCGCACACTTCCGCCATCCCACCGTACCTCCACGTGAAAAGTCGGTCGGTGCGGCGGACCAATAGTTTCCACCACGGAATAACGCGGTGCCGCGCGGCGTTGTGCCTGCAACTTTTCCTGCAGCATTGTCTTGTAATCAGCCTGGGCAGCCGTCATCGGATCTGCAAGCTCAAGCTCAGGCCCAAGCGCATGTTGAACAAAATCCGTCGCCGCCTCGAGCCCCCCATCCAGGAAAACAGCCCCCGTGATTGCTTCCAGCACGTCTGCGAGCAACGCATCCTTCTGCCGTCCGCCACTTTTTTCTTCACCTCGTCCAAAGCGCAGAAACTCTCCGAGATTAAGACGTTGCGATGCGTTGGCCAGCGTGGGAGCGCTGACCAGCCTATGCTTCATTCGAGAAAGCTCGCCTTCACTTACATCGGGGTAAGCCCGACAAAGGTAGTCGGCAACAACGAGGCCCAGCACTGAATCTCCAAGGAATTCGTACGCCTCGTTATGCAAACGACGCGCTTCGTCGCCTGCGCCGGGTGCGACCTGTTCATGTGCCCATGAACGGTGCGTAACTGCGCGCTCGAGCAGGGCTCGATCCCGAAACTGATAACTCAGAACTGTCTCAAGACGATCCAGATCAGGAATGTTGGTGGCGTGATTCTTCAAAGCGAAGCGGAATTGTAACAAACGCCGGAAGTCTGTCGAAGCAACTGACAAGACTTCCGGCGTTTTGAACACGAAGACTATTTGTTCTTCAGTGCCTGTGATTGCGTTTAATGTTCGGCCTGCCCGGATTGCTCGCAGTATTCGGTTTCGTTGTGGTGTTCGGCTTGGTCGCCGGAGCAGTGTTCTTGTTAGGCGTCGGGGTTGTGCTTGTACCTGTTGCAGGCGTTTTCGTTCCAGTCGTCCCCGCCGGGGCAGTGGCGGATTGACCGGTTCCGCTAGTGCTACCACTGCCTGAAGCCGGAGTTCCTGGAGTGGAAGCCGGAAGGGTAGTAATAGGCGTCGGCACGGGCGGTAGTGGCGTCGAAAGAACGCTGGCTATCATTTCATTCAAACCGGCATCCGACTGATTATGCCGATACTTGTACCAGGTGGTCAGACCCTCCATCCAATCTTTCTTTCCGGCCTGATACTGTGCGTCGTTGCCGGCGAGTGCGACAGCTCTCGCATATGCATCGACCATTCGGTCAATGATCTGATTGATATTGGCCAAAGCCAGTTTGCTCTCGGGACTCTCAGTTTGTCCCTCGTACTTACTCTTATATTCTGCTGAAAGCTTAGCGTACGGACCGGCTTCATACGTACCGGCGATGTAGGCATAGGTCGATGGCAGTTTCTTTATCTTGCCTTCGAACTGGGCAGCCTTGATAAACGCAGGAAGAGCATCGTTGGGATTCTGAGCATTCAGAACGCCCACCGTGTAATAAAGGTACCCAAGAGCCTCGTCCTTGCCGCTGAAAGGCGCCCACACATCAACCGTCTTACCAGACTCCAGCAGTTGAATAGCCTTTTTAGCGTAACCCAGGGCCTCGGAATTGAAACTCGTATTCTTCGCAACCGCGGATGAATATCCGGCGTAGCTCAGGGCGATCAAAGTGCGAAGGTTCTCAGGGTCGTCCTGTAGTACCTGTCTTCCTACCTCAAATGCTTTCGGAAAATCGCTCTTTGAAGAATATACAAGGTCAATAACCTGGTCTTTGCGTCGGGCACGCTCATACTTAGCAATAAAATCTTTCAAATACTGGACGCGTTTTACTTCAGCGTCATCACTACTATCAGCTGGACAGGCGACATATTTCTTTGCCGCTTCATAGGCTTTAGCCTGATCACCTTTAATCTCTTTGTAGAACTCGCCATAGATTGCAGTCTTCGCTTCCGGAGTACATGCATCCTGGAAAGTCTCAGCGCCGCCAGACGCTAACTCATTGGCCAATACCGGCAACGAGAACAACGCCAGGCTCGCTGCAATAGCTATCAACTTAATCATCTTTTTCATTACTTGTCAGAACCTCCAAGGTTTTCGTCCCGGCATCCCTGCGGGGGTGAGCGCTTACGGCAGCATCGCGAAGGGCAACGCTTTGATGCTGCACCACATGAAGCGGTTGCACATTTAGTACCACCGAGCAAGGGGACACAACGGTGTGACAGCGACTTACGCTAAAAATAACGTCCGCAATATTCCTGCAAGTCTGACGATGGTGTCAAGGCTACGAAGCCATAAAGCCGAACAGCATACTGTTAAAACAACAGCGCCGGGTGACGATGACTCATCACGCCGGCGCTGGTTATCTGACCCTTACCGAAGGTTCAACCCCTTAAGGTTGTATCGGCTGCGTACGACGCGGGCGTTGCAAAGCCGGTGCTGCTGGAGCCGCAAGGGTTTTTGTAGCAGCTTCCGGTTTCGGTTTTTCGTCCCTTGGCACGTCAACCGGCCGCGACTCAACAGGCATCAACACCCGTTTGACAGTATTCTTGGGCGCAGGCTGTTGGGCTGGTTGGCGGTTGGCAGGAGCAACGGCTGTTTTGTTGTCGCCGTTTGCTGACGTATCCGCATCTGCGGGGACGGCTGTAGCCGCAGCGGCATCGGCTTCTTTGGCTTCCTTGGCCTCTTCAGCTTTCTCCTCTTCCTGGGCGTCCTTCTCTTCCTCGTTCAGTGCAGCAGCCTTTGCATCATCGGCAGAAGCCGGAGTGTTTGCAATCTGGAGGTTGACGGGTGTACCGAACCGCTTGTTGAGGTCACGATAGATTTGGCCGGCAACAGCCGCTGGTAGATGTTTGCGGCCATCGGAGCCGCGTGCAATCACAACCACAGCGAGGCGCGGACTTACAAGCGGCGCGTAAGAGGTGAAGAGACCCAACCACGAGCCGTCACCGATACATGTGCCTGTCTTGCCTGCAACCGTTTGTGCGGGATCATAGGCCCGTTTTCCAGAACCGTAATTCACCGCTCCCACCATTCCGGGAACCATGCGCTTGAAATTATCCGGTTCGATAGACAGCTGACGGCGCACTATCGGTGCGAGCTTATTTTGCTCCTTAGGACTCTTTGGCGTCTGTGGCTCAAGCAACCTACCTCCGTTCGCCATCGCCGAAACCAAAGTAGCGAGCTGAATAGCAGTTACTTGAAAGTCATCGCCGTGCGAGCTCATACGATTCAACGCGAAGCCGGACTTTTCTGCCGGTAAGCGTCCGGGATATTCAAAGGGTGAATTGATTCCCGTCTTTTCGCCGAGCCCGAGTTGTCTCGCGTAGCCAATCATCTTGTCATAACCAACTCGTCCACCTACCTGTTGAAAGTAAGTGTTGTTCGAGTACGCAAGCGCTTCTGTTAGATCAATCTTGTAACGTTCTGACACCGCCGCAGTATCGGCAGGATCAATTACCTTTTCGCTGAGACCGGCGAGACCGGTTACAAGCTTGATAGTCGAGCACGGTTTGAAACCTCGTCGGAGTGCCCATTCCTGATTCACGATCGAGTAAACGCGGCCGGTCATCGGATCCATCACAACCACAGTACCGGCGTGATTGCCGAGCGCATTGACCGCGACTCTCCTTACTTCTGCATCTTCGCCGCGCGTGTCGTCACGAGCTATCAGACTCTGAACCTCGTTGCGCATCGCCTGCTCGAGAGCACGTTGGCGGGCAATTGCAGCTTGACGAGCCGCTTCAGCTCTGCGTCGCGCAGCTTCGAGTGCGCGACCATACTTCGCCTGAATCCTGCGCATCTCCGCAGCGCGTTCACGTTTGGTGGGTGCACGGTGAAGCTTGCGTTCAAGTGCTTTGAGTGCCGAACTCTGCTCTCGTGCCATTAGTTGACGTTGGCGTCGAACATCTCTGGCAGACATCTGACGACCGCGACCGCGTCGACCGTTTCTGGCGTACGAACGTCCTCGTCTGGACGAGTGTCTATCGCGCGCTGAGGCTCTGCGCCCTCGGTCTGAACGCGAAGCGTGACGTGAACCAGATGAATGCTTTCGTTTGGCAAGTACAGGTATGGAAAATATAAGCGTAATGAGAACAAATAATATTAATGAAAAGCGGAAAGCTTTAGGGGACGTGTTGGAAGTCATCAGGAACTTACTACCTTTCCAAGGGATTGCTCGCGCTAACTGCGAGCGGAGTGAAACCTGCGAACGCTGGCCTGGGCACATAAAGCATCTGCCAACGTCCCTCCTCTCATCGAAACAAGTGGTGCAGTCTTAAGAGTCTTCACTTGTCCTCCAAAATTCCGAGTTCGATTTTGAGACCTTACAGCACTGCAAAACATTGAGGTGGGAGAATTTCCCTATTGGGCGGTCCCTGGGGACATTGATTTGAGACCGCAGCAAAATATAACATCAGGCCGCAGATACGAGCAACACAAAAGTGAGCATTTATTAACAAACATTGGGGTTTGCTATTAAGAAGATTGTGAAAGGCATGCGATTTCCAGAAACATACATAATTAGTACGGTCAATTAGACATGAGAATGTGGGCACTCACAAATAGTTTTCGAGCGCGGCTCCTGCTCCTTCTTGTGTTTCTGCTCGGCCTGACTCTTGGGGTGCAGTATTACGTAAATCTCCGTACGGTCCGGAGCAATGCGCACTTGATCGTCGAGCAGGAAGAGGCAGTGATGGCGGGCGTGGGCCTTGGCGTCAGCAGCATCTCTCGTAATAAGTATCTCGACGACCTGCGAAAGGACATCCATCAACCTCTCCTCGATGAACATACCGGCAGAGTGCGCAACGTTTTGGTGGTTGATAGCGATGGCAACGTGCAGGACAGTCTCATCAAATCGCAGACCCCGGTTGAGAACGACGACAAGTCGGTCACCTATACACATGTCTCGCAGCTTGGACTGCCACCGCTAAGCAGCGCGGTCGAATTTCAAAACGAGACAGAGCCACTTCCTCCGTGGCTCTCCAGCGCTGTAGCGTCCCGGCCGCAAGAGCCTGGGGCATTCTACTTCCCAATTGATACCACGAAGGGCCGGTGGTACATCATCGTCGTTCTCGGCTCAACCAAGACCGTTACCGACATTCTCCAACAACAAGCGTCACGCTCTCTTCTTTACACGCTGGCGCTGCTGCTCGCCACTGCTTTGCTTACCTCAGTGTTTGTGTGGCGCTTTACTCGACCGATCAAATCGCTGTCGATTGCCGCTCGCAGGGTTGCCGGTGGCGACTTCTCTTCGCGTGTTCCTGTTGATCGCGTCGATGAGATGGGTTCACTGGCCACAGCCTTCAATGAAATGACAGCGCGGCTCGGCCGTGCGCGTGAACTCGAGAATCAACTTCACGAGGCTGAGAAAGGAGCAGTTGTTGGTAGATTGGCAGCTGCTATTGCTCATGAGATTCGGAACCCTCTGAACTACATAAATCTGACACTGGATCATTTGCGCTCTTCGTTCGCCCCGGCGGATCTGGCAAAGCGCGATATGTTCGACAAGCTCACACTGCAACTAAAGAGCGAAGTAGCTCGAATCAACCGCCACATCACGGACTTTTTAAAATATTCGCGCCCGTCAATGCTCGAACTTCAACCCGTTGATTTGCGCGTTGAAGCCGAGGATGCTTTACGAGTGATTGCTGTTCAGGCGACAGAAAGTGGGATTAAAACCAGCATCGAAGCCAACGGTGATCTGCCAACTGTAATTGCAGATCGCGATTCGTTACGTTCCATACTCACCAATCTGTTGATCAACGCGATGCAGGCTATGCCGCCGCATGGTGGCGAGATCACCATCAGGCTGTCCACTGACAAGAAGCGAGAAGTAGCTGTAATCGATGTGGCAGACACCGGCCGCGGTATTGATGCAGACGATATCGGCAAGGTCTTTGAGCCGTACTACTCGACTAAAGAGACCGGCACTGGCTTGGGCCTGGCTATCGTGCGAAAGGCTTTAGAGGACCATAATGGAACCATTAGTGTCAGTTCGAAAAAAGGAGTCGGCACAACCTTCACCATAACTTTACCGGTGACGACGGCGATAAAAGGTAACACGGAAGGCGGGGATGCAACGCAGTTGAAGGCTCCCAGTCTCGTGTCGTAACGTTGTACGAAAACCATCAATGGAAACAAAAACATGGCACGTAAAAACATCCTGGTTGTAGACGACGAAAAATCACAACGTGAGATCCTCGAGATGATCCTCGCCGAAGAGGGCTACGACATAACCACTGCGGCGTCTGGCGAAGCAGCTATTAAATTTGCGAAGGAACGTCGGTTTGATCTGGCTCTGACTGATCTAAAGATGACCGGAATGGACGGCATCGAGCTGTTGCAGAACTTATTGGCGTTGGATTCATCGATCATCGTCATTCTTCTGACCGCGCATGGGTCAATCGAATCAGCAAAAGAAGCATTGCGACGCGGTGCATTCGACTACCTGGAAAAGCCGTATGACAAGAATGCTTTGCTCGAGACAATAAATCGGGCGCTGGATCGTCTTAATGCGATTGATACTGAGATCATCTCGGCATCGCCTGAGATGGAGTCCGTGAAACGGATGATCGTCAAAGTGGCGCGGTCGGCATCAACAGTTTTGATTCGTGGAGAGTCCGGCACAGGCAAGGAGTTGATTGCCCGCGCGATCCATAATCAGTCGCCGCGTGCTGACGAGATGTTTCAAGCGGTAAATTGCGCCGCAATTAATGAGAACCTGCTTGAATCGGAACTGTTTGGACATGAAAAGGGTTCGTTCACAGGAGCTCACGCCGAGAAAAAAGGTCTGTTTGAGGTTGCGGATCGTGGCACCCTGTTTCTCGATGAAATTGCCGAACTCGATGTTGGTATTCAGGCAAAGCTATTGCGAGCATTGCAGGAGCACAAGATCCGGCGCGTAGGCGGTACGCATGAGATCAATGTAGACGTTCGAGTAATCGCCGCGACCAATCGCGATTTGCGTGCAATGGTCACCGATGGTCGCTTTCGAGATGATCTTTACTATCGCATCAACGTCCTCTCTGTAGACGTACCGCCGTTAAGAGAGCGACGTGAAGACATTCCTGTGCTGATTGACTATTTCCTGAAGAAGCACACCCGGAATACGTCCAGACTGATTCGCGGTCTTACTGCCGAAACGCGAAGGACGATGGTGGATTACAGTTGGCCCGGCAACGTTCGACAACTCGAGTCAGCTATCGAACGCGCCATATTGTTGTGCGAAGGCGATGAAATAACGTTGGAAGATTTGCCGCTTGAAGTAAGACAAGAAACCAAACCCGTTGCAGAAGGCGCCTTCAAGTTGCCACCAGAGGGCATCAATTTCGAGGACGTTGAGCGCGACTTAATCATTCAGGCGATGGAGCAGACCGATTACAACATCACGAAGGCTGCCAAATTATTGGGCCTAACGTTCCGCACCCTCCAGTATCGCCTCGAGAAATTTGGCATCAAGAAGTCTGAGGACAAGACCGACGCTGTCGCCTCGGATTGAATAACCGCAAGCAACCTCCATGTGGATCGTTCTAAATACGATCGAATTCCACATTCCACTAGATGGAGGTTGCCATGAAATCTCTCCTCGTCTCCTTAATTATTGCAACTATTGTTTCCTGCGGCTGCTATCGCAGTGAACGACGAGCCGAAAGCTCAACGGCTGAACGGGTTGAACTCGAGGCAGCCAAATCAGCTGATCCACATGAGCCGATGCAAAGCTCTGACAAAAAGCAGGTGTACAACCAGATCTCTTTAAGAAACGCTGACCAGGCCCAGGTTCGTAGCGAGGCGATCGATAGAAAGATCATTAAGGACGCAGAAGTAACCCTGGAAGTGAACTCCCCAGTCGAGGCCCAGCGGAATGTGACGGCAATCGCCGGAAATAGAGGGGGGTTTGTGGTTACTTCTGAATCAAAGCAGCGAGATTCAGCTGATCCAAATAGACCAGAACTTGACATTACATTGATCATTCGCGTTCCAGCTGCACAATTCGAGGTGGCTCTGCAAGAGATACGGAGAGTTGGTAACCGAACTCTATCTATTAAGGAGACGGGTCAGGACGTGACTGAAGAGTTCATCGATCTTGAAGCGCGCATTAAGACCCAGAAAGCGCTTGAAGCACAGTTCCTTGAAATCATGAAGCAAGCCTCAAAGGTAGCCGATGCGCTCGAGGTGCAACGTCAAATCGCGGAGGTCCGGACGGAAATCGAGAGGTTGGAAGGGCGAAAACGGTTTCTCGAAAACCGTGCAAGTCTTTCAAACATTACTGTGAACTTG
The DNA here is from genome assembly GCA_046727215.1 of Acidobacteriota bacterium. Lineage (GTDB taxonomy): Bacteria > Acidobacteriota > Blastocatellia > Pyrinomonadales > Pyrinomonadaceae > PSRF01. Next base: position 2,332 of record JBKPCC010000044.1, on the reverse strand, counting down.
AAATCGCCAGTTCTGATTGTAACGACCTCGGGCTTTTGGGCAAACGTCAAAGACGCATCGTCAGACAGTTTGGCGGTAGCTTCCGGCATCGTACTGTTTCTGGTGCGGTTTTCGATTATCATGATTCCGGTCGTTTTATTAATCCTGGCGCCCTGCGGACTGGTTGTTCGTTACGTTATGCGTAGAACAAAGCGCTTGCAGCTGGCGCGGCAACTGAGAACAGAGCCATAGATCCACTGATGACACTTCATAATTCCGTACCCCGTTTGATACTCGCGATTGCTGTGCTGTCAATCGCGAGTTGTGCAAAGAACCCGGCAAACAAAACAGGCGAACAGCAAAGTGCAGCCCCCGTCAGATCAGAAAACGTCGTCAAGGTGCACGCATCAACAACAGATATACCGGCCGGCGGCACCGCTGACGCGATTATCGATGTGAGCATTGATGACGGCTATCATGTAAACGCCAATCCTCCTACCTACCCATTTCTGAAACCGACGGAACTTGAGCTGAACCCTTCCAACGGTATATCTGCGGGATTCATCGCTTATCCAAACTCTTTTATGAAGCAGTTTCCCTTTGCCGAGAAACCGATTGCAATTTATGAAGGCCACACACAGGTGAAGGTTTTGTTGAAGGCAGATCCTGCCGCGAAAAAAGAATTGGTCAAGGTTCCGGCAAAGCTAAAAGTTCAAGCCTGTGACGAGGAAGTCTGTTATCCCCCGGGTGAGATAGCGCTAACAATTCCGGTGAACGTACGGTGAAGCAGATTTGGATGTTCATTGCGGCCATTTCTATTATCGTCGCCGCTGTATTCATTTGGCGACGAGAATTCAATGTCGCATTCGTAGTAGCAGTTCTGGGTGTCGTGGCGTGGTTCCTAAACTATCGTATTCAGATGAGGAATATTACGGCTGCGGCCGATGCGGAAAGAGAGCGAGTAAGTGAAGATCAAGATGAGTTGGAGTAAAAATAAACTGATCCGTCTGCTTTGCTGTGGGCTGACGGTGGTTTGCCTTGGTACGACTATATGCGCGTCTGACGCCGCGGATGTTCGCGCCACGGTTGACAGAGTGTTTCAGCAGTTGAAAGCAAAAGATTACGACAGTCTTTACGACGTATTACCTGCAACTTCGAGAGCCCGAATTACTCGTGAGCGTTTTAACTCTGCGTTGCGAGCCGCCCAGAACGTTTATTCGCTCGACCGAATGGATGTCGGCGCAGTGAAAGTCGCAGGTGACCTTGCGGTCGTAGATACGGTGCTGTACGGACGGGTGATGCTACCGGTGGAGACTGAAGGCAAGATTGTCGTCCAGCAATATCTGGTGCGCGAGGACGGAAAGTGGCGAGTGGCAACAGGGGATCGCCGCACAGTTAACCGTTTCCTGCAAGCGAATCCGGCCTTTCGCAAAAGTTTTTCTATTCGACCTCCGCGAATCTATGTAAAGCGGAATGGACAGTGGGTGGAATTTACTCCGCCGCGCAGAGATGCCAGGACCTGACCAAGTCAACTGAGAACTGTCAGATCCTCAAATGACAGTTGCGAATCGTCGACGCGGTCCTCGTATTCGCCGTGACGGATTCTAAAGCGCGGTACGTCAAGCGCCTCGCGTACAGCATCCAAATGAAATCGAACTATACGAGGCGTCAAACGCACGGAGGGAATGCGACGCTTGCGAGCAAGGCGTCGCACTGTTGATTCACTAACTTGCAAAATCTGCGCTAGCTGACGCGCAGTGAGAAACTCCTCACGCTGTTCCATCGCTACAATGCTAGCCTACATGGAAGGCGGGATCCAACCGTCCGTGGAACGCGCCAAAGTGGCACAGACTTCAGTCTGTGAAGGTTGAGTGGCATTCAACGGCGAACAAACCGAAGAAACCCATTTCCCCTTGATCATTTCCCATTTCTCATTTGTCATTTCGTTTCGTGTATTTTCGCGTGGTTTCGTCGTCGGGTTGAAAGGACTTTCTATTTCGAAAGGGCCCAAACACAAACATCCAGCACAAATTAAGGCACGACTTCAAAGCTGACATTGTTCGACTCGATCATTGGTCCATCACAACAATCAAAACGTCTCTGAATCGATAATTTGTATTCGCCGGGCGTTAGTTGATCGTACCAAGGCATGCCCTCCATTGGCAGACGACTGTCATCGACAAGCAATAGCCAATCGACCAATGTTGGTTCTTTTGGTTGTAGCAGGATCATTTCTGGCAGGTTCTCTCGCTGACACATTTGTTCCTGCTGTGCTTTCTTCAGTTCGACTGCTTGCCAATCCGTGAACGGTATCTCCTTTCCATCTTTCGTGAGGTGCGGAACATCCTGATAA
>JBKPCC010000043.1:0-10077 GCA_046727215.1 Acidobacteriota bacterium | reverse complement strand
GGGCTTCCAACGATCCGCCCAGGATCAACGTCGCTGAGCCATCAGTCACGTAATACACATCGTCGGACGCATCATGTACTTCGGCAGGGCCGGCGGCCTTGTTCTTCTCATGCTGTATCGCGACACGCAGCTGCATTCCTGGGCCGCCAATGAGATCCTCTGTCTTATTCTCTGTCGCTAACTTCTTTTCAACATCAGAAAGTGACTGGGACGTCAACACCACAACCGGCCGAATTGGCTTGCTCGGTTCCTTCGTTGTCCCGCTCGATGAGGGGGACTGAGCCACCGCCGCAGTGCTAACAACGAGAAGCACAAACGTCGCGAGCGATGTGTATTTGATGGCTGTGAACATATGATTAAAAACCTTCTGTGTGTGCTTTTTTGTTTATGGCCCACAGATTAAACAGATTAGGAAATCAGGAACCAGCTGCTTTGTGCTTTGTGCTTTCTTAATCTGTGTAATCTGTGGATTCAGAAAGTTACTGCCCGGTCAACTGGACTAGGCGACCAGGCTTCTCCGTACGGAAATTCATACTTCGCCAGCGAGTCACCCTTCATCTCGATGCTGAAGCCCGGAGTTAACGGCGGCATGTAACGGTCTCCGTTCATCACCACGGGCGATACAAAGTGATCATGAAGGTGATCGACATATTCAATCACGCGGTTTTCCATCGAACCGCTTACCGAGATGTAATCGAACATCGAAAAGTGCTGAACGTACTCGCACAAACCAACGCCGCCGGCATGTGGACAAACCGGTACGCCGAATTTTGCCGCCATCAAGAGCACGGCCAGAACTTCATTTACTCCTCCTAAACGACAACTATCAATCTGGCAAAATTTGATTGCCCCACTCTGAAACAGTTGCTTGAACATCACACGGTTTTGACAATGCTCGCCGGTGGCCACACCAATAGGAGCGACCGCGTGGGCGATTGTGGCGTGGCCAAGAACGTCATCTGGTGAGGTGGGCTCTTCGATCCAATGAGGATTGAATTCAGCCAACGCTTCTATCCACTGAATCGCTTCGGAGACATCCCAGACCTGGTTGGCATCCATCATCAACTTTCGATCCCATCCGATCTCTTCTCGCAACAACCGCGCACGCCTTAAATCATCGTCGAGATTACGACCGACTTTTAATTTGAAGTGGGACCAGCCTCGAGCAAGGCTCTCACGCACGAGCCGGCGAATCTTTTCATCTGAGTAACCGATCCAGCCGGCGGACGTTGTGTACGCAGGGTACCCGGAAATTTGCAGCTCCCGTTCCCGTTCAGCCTTCATCGGTTCTTTTCTTTTCAGGATCTCAAGAGCTTCGCCAGGCGTTAATGCATCAGTTATGTAGCTGAAGGGAACGCACGAGACAATCTCCTCCGGCGACATGTCAGAAAGCAACTTCCACACTGGCTTACCGACAAACTTCGCATACAGATCCCACACGGCATTCACAACTGCGGCGGTAGCTAGATGAATGACGCCCTTTTCTGGCCCTACCCAACGCAGTTGGGTGTCGGACGTGACGAGTTTCCAGAACCCTCCAATGTCTGCGGCAAACGTTTCGAGAGTTAGTCCAATGATCAGTGGTTTAAGTGCCTCAATTGCTGCAACGCAAAGTTCGTTGCCTCGTCCGATCGTAAATGTCAGACCATGTCCTTCGAGTGGTGGGAAACTATCGGTGTGGACAATTACGTAGGCGGCTGAATAGTTCGGGTCAGTGTTCATCGCATCCGAGCCGTCAAGCGAGGTCGAGGTGGGAAAGCGAATATCCCGAACAGTAATATCAGTGATAGTTATGGCCATTTGTTAAGGCAAGCTGTAATTCGACGATAGCACTTGCATTACGCGGCGATGCGCGCCGTGCGCCATCTGTCGACTGCCACTGCAATGACGATGATCGCACCGATGATGATCTCCTGGACGTAATTGGGCCATCCGATCTGCTGGCAACCATTCCGTAGGAAAGCCATGATTAACGCACCGATCATTGATCCTAAAATACTGCCTTCGCCGCCGCTCAAGCTGCCGCCGCCGATGACCACAGCCGCAATGATGTCCAACTCTGAACCCGCTGCGACTGTAGGATCTCCCTGCCGCAACCGGGACATTTGCAGTACCCCGGCGAGACCAAATAGCAAGCCCGCCAATCCGTAAATCCAGACCTTCAATCTGTCCGTAGCAATGCCACATGCGCGTGCGGCCGTCTCGTTGGACCCAAGCGCGAATACTCGTCGTCCGAAAACAGTGTTCCTTAAAATAACGGCCACGACTAACGCGAGAATCAGTGTGATCCAAACACCCGGCGCAACGATTAGCCATGAAGGGGTGGGAAACAACACTAGCAGGTCATTGACCCACGTATCAGGCATGTTTACAGTTTGTTGCCCAGCTACCCATTTTGCAGTGCCGCGTCCGACACCTAACATTCCCAACGTCGCAATGAAGGGCACTACTTTGAGTCTTGTGATAGCGAGACCGTTCACAACACCGACTATCCCACCCACAATGATCCCAGCAACAAGCGCAACGAAGGGCGAAAGACCCATATTGATTCCAAGTGCCGTGATCACGCCTGTTAACGCTATAATCGAACCAACCGATAGATCGATTCCGCCGCTGATGATGATCATCGTCATGCCGATGGCGCCAACCGCAACAATTACTGTTTGCGACAGCACAACGCGCAGATTATTCGGCGAAAGAAATCGTTCCGGTGACTTCATCAACAACGAAAAGATCACGATCACCAGTACGAGACCAAGCACCGGACCAACCCGATTCAGCCAGACCTGCAGGAAGCTGGAGCTGAATAGCGGGCGGGATTGTTTCAGTTCAACTACCATGATTCCGTACAGGACCTATTTCAAATACTGATCCAACGGCGGATGCAACAATGCTTGAATGTCGGCCGAACCGAGATTATCTTTCGTCACCATAGTCACTCCAGTATCAATCCTCTGTTGAACGGATTTGCCACTAAGATGATCGACCATGGTTAGTACGCCAAGATAGCCCATATTGAAAGGGTTCTGGACCACGATTCCGTGCAGTTGGTTATTGTTCATCGCGTCAATAAATGGCTGGCTCGCATCAAACCCGACGAACATCACTTTGCCTGCCTTGCCGATATCCTGGAGGGCCAGCAACATTCCTGCAGTTGAAGATTCGTTGGGCGTGAAAATTCCCTGAACTTCGTCTCCAAAGCTGTTCAGGAGATTCTCAGACGCGCGCTTCGCGGTGTCCCTGGTGGCTCCGGCATATTGATCAGTAGATATCAACTGGATGTCTGGATATTTCTTAATCTGCTCAAGAAAGCCATCTTCGCGGTCCTGAGTGCTGGCTGATCCCTCCTGGTACCGCAGCATCAACACCTTCCCTTTTCCATTCAGCAACTGGCCCATTCGTTCGGCTGCTAACATTCCACCTTTGCGATTGTCTGTTGCCACAAAACTCACAATGGCGTTGGATTCCAAAGCCGAGTCAATAATCACCGTCGGCACGCCCGCCTGTTTTGCTTCCTGTACTGGACGGGCCAGCGCGCGATTGTCGAGCGGCGCCAGCACAATTCCATCGACTCCCTGTGAAGTAAATCCTTCCACGACTTGGATCTGCTGTTCGCGATCGTCTTCGCGCAATGGTCCTTTCCAGATCACCTCGACGTCATTTCCTTTCGCTGTCAATTCACTGGCCGCCTTGTTGCTGCCTGCGTGAATACTTTTCCAGAATTCGTGTGTCGTGCCCTTGGGAATGACTGCAATCGTTAGTTTCTTTTTGGCGCCCGGCGACGGGCCGGGCCGAGTACAAGCGAAGACAAAAATTGCTCCTGCAATAGCGATAAGTGAAAGGCTTTTTCGCATTTCAATCTTTCCGTTCTAAGGTTTTGAATACGCGAACCTGTCTGCGGTTTTTGGCGCCGCCACGACTGAACTCTCGAGCGTACCGATCTTTTCGATTTCCACCTGCATCACGTCACCATGCCGAAGGAATACAGGTGGCGTGCGCGCGAACCCAACTCCGGCAGGCGTACCCGTCGCAATGACATCACCCGGTTCAAGAGTGATCGTTTCAGAAAGGAAGGCTATTAGTTGGGGTACGCCGAATATCAGTTGGTCAGTATTCGAATCCTGCATGGTCTCTCCATTCAGTCTTAATCTGATGAACAGCTTGTGTGGGTCGGAAATCTCATCCGACGTAACGATGGCTGGACCCATTGGTGCGAACGTATCACACGACTTACCTCGCTGCCATTGACCATCTGCGAACTGAAAATCGCGAGCACTGACGTCGTTCACAATCGTGTATCCCAGAACATAATCATAGGCAGACTCGAGTTCGATGTTTCGACCCCGTCGACCAATTACGACTGCGAGTTCTGCCTCGTAATCTACCTGTTGACTCGTTTCGGGCAAGACAACTGCGTCGTTGGGCGGAAGCACCGATGTAGTAAATTTTGAGAACACCACCGGTCTTTCCGGAATCTTCATCTTGCTTTCAGCTGCATGGTCGCGGTAATTGAGACCGATACAAATCAATTTCCCAGGGCGAGGCACGGGAGCGAGCATGCGAACGTCGGAACGTTTCAAAATGAATGACGTATCAACCGAAGCCGGTGACGTCATAAACTGTTTATAAAGCTCACGCGCTTTGTGTTGTAGCGGATTTTCAAGATCAAACCAGCTCAAGTAATTCGCTAAATCTCCTGAGGCCAGATTTTTCCCACGACTTTTGACTGCCCGGTCGAGATCCAGGATCGAGTCGCTGCCAACCAATGCGCCGGGATGCGGTGTTAAAGCGGCACCGTCGGAACCTTTTTTTAAAAAACTGACAACTTGCATTTTTCACATACCCTTCATAACGATGACGTATAACTTTTGTGGACCATGAACGCCAATGGCGAGCGTCAACTCAATATCGGCAGTTCGAGATGGGCCAGTGATGAACGTTACTGTCGGACTAATCTTCCCCCTCGCCTGGATTCCTGCCAGGGCTTCCGCCAAGGTAAGACAAATCTGACTTTCGTTGATGATCGCGATATGTACCGGCGGCAACAACGAGGCGAGCCGATGTCGCTCACTGCTCGCGTCCAGGACCAACGTTCCGGTTTCGGCAATGGCCCTTTGAGCAGAAGTAATGCCAACGTCACAAGTGAACAGGTCACTGACGCCATCAGCCGGTGAGACATACTCAACCTTCCTGAGCTTCCCCGAGATACGCTGAACAATCGGCGCGTCGGATAATGCTGTCCGATGTGGTCCTAAAGCTGTTTCACCGAGACTTGAAATAATCTCATTGACCGCATCCGCTGCGCTTTCGTCGTCCGACACAATGAGGCAATGGCCATCAACAACTTCCAGGTTTTCCGAGAACGTGTTGACAAGCGACTCGCCACAGCCGGCGACCTCGCTGTCGCCGTCATCAAATGGCGCCGCATGAATACCAGAATCTGTTTTAGTGTAAATCTGATCGTAAGGCACGCTAGTCACCAGATGACTCCGGATCGAGTTCAGAATCTCCTGGCGAGCCTCTTCGTTAATTTCGCTTTGATTCATCTACGTTCCTCGATAGCTCGCCTCGCCAGTGGCTGCGAAAGCTGGTTGGATCCAATGGTCGTAAATCGCGTCCGTTGGTCCACGCTTTCAGCGCAGGAAATAACCACGCCGATATTTTTGAGAGTTGACGAATCTGCCCTTTATTAACAATAAACCGTTGCATGAGACGACCGAGTTTTGTGCTTGCGTTGTACAGGCTGGGACTGGACATGATCGTGGCCCATAACGTAAAGGCCGTTGATTCAAAGCGTGACCGCTTTAATTTGCTTACGTCCAAACGACCGCCACCCTGGGAGATCTCGGCGCGAAGATGCAGCAGAAGCTGGGGAATATCTATTTTTACCGGGCAGACCTCACGACAAGCGCCGCACAAACTGGATGCATAAGGAAGCTGCGATGTCTTCTCGAAACCTACCAGCTGCGGTGTGATGACCGCCCCGATTGGCCCAGGGTAAACAGAGCCGTAAGCGTGGCCTCCTATCTGCTGATACACCGGACAAGCATTGAGGCAGGCGCCACACCGAATGCAGGCGAGTGATTGGCGCGTCACAGGATGGGCCAGCATTCTCGAGCGACCATTGTCCAGCAGGATAATGTGCAATTCCTCCGGACCCTCGTCGCTGTGTCTGCGCTTCGTGCCGGTGATAAGCGATTGGTAGGTAGTTAAGCGCTGACCAGTACCGGAACGCGGCAGTAGTTTGAGAAATACGTCGAGATCGGCAAAGCGTGGCAGCACCTTTTCGATGCCCATAACTGCGATATGCATTGCCGGAAGACTGGTGGTCAGACGAATGTTGCCTTCATTCTCGAGGATGCAGATCGTTCCTGTTTCAGCGATGCCAAAATTAACTCCACTGACGCCAACGTCCGCGACCGCGAACTTGTCGCGAAGAATTGTTCGGGCAGTACTCGTGAGTTTCGCGACATCGTCCGTGGGCTCGATGCCGAGCTTGGAAGTGAAAAGTTCGGCAATCTGCTTCTTGGTTTTGTGAATTGCCGGAACGATGATGTGCGACGGCACCTCACCAGCCAACTGGATAATGTATTCACCGAGATCAGTCTCGATTACCTGGATCCCCTCATCTTGAAGTGAATCGTTCAGATGAATTTCTTCCGTGGTCATGCTCTTGCTCTTGACCACCACTCGAGCGTTACGCTCCTTTGCCAACCGGCAAACGATTTCGTTTGCTTCTCGCCCATCCCTGGCCCAGTGAATTCTGGCGCCCCGAGTTTCCGCCTGCCGCACGAACTCTTCGATATAGACGTCAAGGTTGAGCAGGACTTTGTCTTTTATTGATCGCGCCTGACTGCGCAACTCTTCCCAATTTTTCAGACTTCTTGCGGCTGAAAGCCTGCGCTCACCGAAAAGCGACGTTGCATTGCGCAAAGCTCCACGTAACTGCACGTCAGCAAGAGCTGCGCGCGCATTTTCGTGGAACGTTTCTGATGTCAGGTGATTCATGGAAGTTTGGCCGCACTGATTCTTTATTGTGCTGCCAGTAATTCAGCCAGATGCAGTACTCGGACACTAGATCCCTTGCGCGATAAGCGACCGCCGATCTGCATCAGGCAACTCGCATCCGACGCAACAACTGCCTGCACTTTGGATTGCTCGATCGCTTCGATTTTTTGATCCAGGATCGCAACGGAGATATCCGGGTACTTTACCGAGAAGGTGCCTCCAAAGCCGCAACAAGCTTCGGCATTCTTCAATTCGACCAGTTCTGCTCCACGAACCTTGCTGATCAAACGGCGAGGCTCTGTTTTCACGTTGAGATCACGCAACCCGTGGCAGGCATCATGCCAGGTTAAGCGCCCGGTCCACCGCGCCCCCACATCGTCAACGTTCAGCACCCTGACAAGAAAAGAACTTAGTTCATGCGTACGCTCGGCGATTTGGTGTGCTCGGCGGCGCCAATCCGGTTCTTCGGGAAATAGTTCGGTGAAATGATGGACCATCGCCGTGCATGATCCCGAAGGGCTAACGATGAACTCGGCATCACTGTCTTCGAAGATGCGAATAAAGTTTTGGGCCAACTTGCGTGCTTCATTGCGATAGCCGGTGTTGAAAGCCGGTTGGCCGCAACATGTCTGACGCTCGTCGAACTGGACGTCACAGCCAACCCGGCGTAGTACCTGAACAGTGCTGACGCCAATAGCGCTCCAAACTTGATCTACGAGGCAGGTTACGAATAAGGCGACGCGCATGGTACGTTAAGTTGGCATTCAATTGGCGTCAATCACACAAAGCATTTTCCATTGATCATTTTCCATTTCTCATATGATAAATCCTTTTCTGGACGGACCGCCTGGAACAACATTCACATCTCCTTAAGCACAACAACGCCCTTCACATAATCCGCACCGTGAATGTCCGAGCCGAGCGCCCGCTCAACGGCGTCGAGTGAACTATACGTATGAGTCAATAACGAAAGAACGTCGATCTCCTTCTCCTCGATCAGGCGCAATGCCTTCTTATAAACAGATGGACGACCATCGTCCTCAAAACCGCCGGAAGCCCCAACTGGCGTCACCAGCACTGGCTCTTTGAACATCAAGCTATTCAACACACTCAGATCGACTCCAGCGTGACCATGGCCGTACAGCAGTACAGTGGCTTGCTTACAAATCAAGCCAGAAATTAAGGCCACAACGTCACCGGAGCCAGAGGCCTCAATCAGATATTCGACTCCCTTTCCACCACTGTGTTCTCGAGCAACTTCTACAAGGTCACAGTTCCGCGGGTCGATTGTCTCATCTGCGCCGAGCTTCTTTGCTAAGTCCCGCTTCAGCTTGTTTGGATCACTCACCAACAACAATCCGTCATAACCAATTACTTTTCTCAGGTACTGCGTAAACAGTAAGCCTGCAGGCCCCGCCCCACAAATCATAATCGTTCGCACGCGACGATCCAGCGCATCATGCATCATGGCGTACCGAGTCTTTGCCCGGGCAACAACGTCGGAAGAATGGATGATGCAGCCCAGCGGCTCAGTAAGCGCCGCGGCACTCGCTTCGAGTGCCGCATTGATCTTCACAGCATTAACTGCGGGAATGGCGATGAACTCAGCCAGGCCCCCGGGCAGTCCAGTGATGCCATGTTCACGGTAAAACTCGCACTGGTGCGAATCACCGGTTCGGCAATATTGGCAAAGCGTTCGACGCGTGCTCACGCAGTTAAGCCCCTGATCGACAACGACGCGATCGCCAAGTGCCAGCTCAGCAACCTGACTTCCAACCTGTTCGATGGCTCCTGTAATCTCATGGCCCAAAATCTGAGGTTGCACGGTCAAAGAAATGGCTACTCCATGATCGTTCGTGTTGTAGTTCGCATGACCTGCGAAGATGTGAGCATCGGTCCCGCACAATCCTACGGCTGCGACGCGGACGAGCACTTCGTCACGCGAGATCAACGGTCGCGGAACGTCACGCACTTCAATTCGTGCAACGTCGCACAAGACACTGGCCTTCATGGTTGCGCCAACACCCGGTGGTCGCATTCCTGTTTCACTAACAATCGAGGTACTCATGCTCGAACTGCTCCCTGGGAAACCTCTGGTTCAATGTCACTCACGTCCAAACGGTTCGCGGCGTGCAGAGAAGCAAAAAGCTGCATCGTTTCTCGCATTCCCTTTTCGAATGGCGTTGACGGCAGGTCGCCAATGACCCGACGGATTGCCGCATCGTTCAATCTTGAGGCTATCGGAATTGGAGGTCCTCCGAAACTGATTAACTTGCGTCCAACCTCTTGGTTAATGAAGGACGCGATCCGTTCGACTGCTACGGTTTCACCGTGCAGATTGAAAACATGAGCCCCCCGTTCTGCACTGTCTGCACAGGCGATGAAAGCAGCAGCGGTATCAGCTACGTACTGGAAATCTGTTTCCCCGCCAAATCGAATATTAAACTTGCGGCCCAGGACCGCTGATTTCATCGCCTTAGTCGGATCGCTTGTTATTCCCGTATCGCGATTTACTCCGTACACCGTGAGCGGCCGTAGTCCGATGCTGGAAAGTCCGTGGTCCAAAAAATAAATGCGAGCGTTTCCCTCATTTGTGCGTTTGAACACTCCGTAGTGAGTGGTTGGCTCACAGGCCGCACCTTCATCGAGTGCAATTCCATCCTCTTCCAAGCCGTACACCGCAGCTGAGCTTGCATAAACGAGCTGTTTCGCTCCTATTTTCACAGCAGCTTCAAAACAGTTAAGGGTGCCGATTACATTAACGAGAGCGCCCTTAACTGGATCAGCCCTGCACGTTGGCACCTGCAATCCAGCCAAATGGATTAGCCGTTCGGCACCGGAATCGGTTAAGGCCTGAAGCACGCGCCGGCCATCAGTGATATCGCCAACTTCGAACTGGACCTTCGCAAGTTGTGGCTCGTCCATGATTGCTCGCATGCGGCGCGAGTCATCGCTCTGATCGAACACAACGGGTGTATCCCCGCGCTCTGCAAGAGCTTTGACAATCCATGAGCCAATGCAACCCTGCGCTCCAGTGATGAAATAGGTTTGAGACATTTTGGAGTGCGG
>JBKPCC010000042.1:0-13994 GCA_046727215.1 Acidobacteriota bacterium | reverse complement strand
TTTGCGCGCAGGTATGCTTTGGAAATCGTGAACATATTGACCACGATTGACGAACGACTGGGCGAAGAAAAGCAAAAAATATCAGCGCTTGATTTCGATGATCTTGAACTGCGAGCGCTGGCGCTGCTAGATCGGCCGGAGGTACTTATTCGCGCAAGCGAACGTTACAAGTTCTTTCTCGTTGACGAGTTCCAGGACACAAACAGCCTGCAGCGGCTGCTGCTCGAGCGTCTGGCGCTTTCCAGGTCCGGTAAGCCGAACGCGAACCTATTCATCGTCGGTGATCGTAAGCAATCGATTTACGGTTTTCGCGGGGCTGATGTCGATGTGTTTCGCGAGATGACCAAAGCCCTTATTGAACGTGGCGGAGACGCAAAACCACTCCGTTTGAATTTCCGCAGCCGGCCGCAATTGATTAGATTTTTCAACTATTTGTTTACCCATTTATTCAACGCGAGTGAGGCGGTCTCGCCTCGAGATGCCGGTGAATTAGGCTATGTCGAGCACGAACCAAGCGAACCGAAGCGCGAGGTGCCCGACGCGGGTCCGTTGGTTGAGCTTATGGTCACGACGACTGCTGCCGAGGATTCCAATGATCCGAAGACTGAACAGAGCTCACGCGAACTCGATGCGGAACAGGTTGCCCTGCGCATTTCGACACTGGTCCATGGTGACCGGGAGACTGCTGAAAAGCCTATTCAGTACAGCGATATTGCTCTGTTGTTTCGTGCCATGAGTAATGTGCAAACGTACGAAAGCGTTTTTCGTCGTTGGAATATTCCTTACCAGACAGTGCTAGGCAAGGGGTTCTATGAGCGCCCTGAAGTCACGGATCTAATTCAACTGTTAAGGTTTCTCGATAACAAGACTGATGAATTGGCTCTTGCGGCGGTACTACGGTCACCGCTTTGTGGAATCTCGGACAATGCTCTACTTGCATTGAGATGTGCACCCTGGCTGGACAGCCCTGACGCCGCGGACCCGCTCCGGTATTTCACGCAAACGAGAAGACTGATTTACGCGTTGGAAAAGCATAATGAGATCGCGTTCATAGCTGATGGCGAACACGTTCTGTTGGACCGGGCAGCGCACCTGATCACAGCATTAATTGAGAGACGTCATCATTACTCGATAGCGGATCTGCTTCGGTACGCTGTCAACGAATCTGAGTATATGACTGTGGTGGCGGCAAATTTCGACGGAGCGCAACGGCTCGCAAACGTTCAGCGCTTATTTACGCTCGCGGGACGTTTCGAAGGTTCAGGCACGCATCTTATCCGCGACTTTGTCCATTACGTGGAAGAGTTTGAAGCAATAGGCAGTCGTGAAAGCGAAGGGCAAATCGACGAGGCTGCTAACTCGGTGCGGCTAATGACGATTCATCAGGCTAAGGGACTCGAGTTTCCAATCGTCATTATTCCTGACCTTCAGAGACTTTCGAAGCCAATGGAGAAGTGGGTTCTGCTTGACCGTCATCGCGGTCTGACCATGAAGGTGCCTGATGGGCGCGGCAAACTCGTGGCAGGCCTGACCTTCAAGTTATTCGAACAGCGTTATTCGATACGCGAGAAGTTTGAGAGCATGCGACTGCTATACGTCGCCGCCACCCGTGCCCAGGATCGGTTGATTCTTTCGGGCACGAATGAAGACCTTGCAAGTCTGAACACGAAAGATGACACCTGGCTGAAATGGATCTGGCAGTCACTGCAGATGGGTGAGCGCACTCAGAGCGGCGTAATTGAACTAAGTGAAGGTGTTGAAATCCAGCTCAGCATCAACGTTGCGAAAAATAGTCAACGGGCAGCCGAAGCGGTTTACGAAGAGGAACTTGAAAAAGACGGAGACGCAGAGAGTCTCAACGCGGCTTTTCCCTTGTTACGTTCTGTTTCTTCCGAACGGGAACACGCGTTACATCGATTCAGTGTCACTCAACTAATTAACTATCAGAGGTGCGCCCGACAATACTATTTCGATCGCGTACTGCACGCGCCATCGGCAGACGAACTAGCCGTGTGGAACGACGCGGAAGCTCCTGAGCCACCGGCAAATCTTACAGCTACACTCAAAGGCGCAGTAATTCACCGGTTCTGTGAAATGTATCACCCGGGCGAAAATCCGAGCGAGCGCGTCAGGTTGAGTTTGGAAGACACCCTGCGACGGCGGCAAGCAGAATTGGCTGATCGTTTGCTCGAGATTGATCAGGATGCAGCGGTGAAAGATCTGCTTCCGCTCGCTGAGAATTATCTAGCCAGCGATCTCTTTCAACGGATCGAAATCGCACGCCAGGAAAGCAACGGTCAAACATCTTCGAGACCGACGGGCCAGCCGGGTCTATGGAGTGAATTGAGCTTTCATTTGCGACGACCACTGGGAGTGCTCAGCGGTGCAATTGACAAGCTGTTGATAACGAAACAGCCCTCCGGTGCACTTCAAATTGAGATTGTGGATTTCAAAACAAATCGGCTGGGAAAACCGACGGCGGCTGTAGTAGTGGCGCACCCTGAAGTTTCCACGAATCGACGCTCTCAAAGACGCATCGTTCCTATCCAACAAATGCCGCTCGAGTTCATGTCAGCAGCGACCGTAGATACGCTGGTTGATGATGAGACGTCCGCGCTGTCGATGGTTAGTATTGCTGCGCACGATTATCAGTTGCAGATGCAAGCCTATGCCCTTGCCGTACGCCTGTTGTTGCCTTCGCTGACGGACTCGACCATGGTTAACGTTACACTCCATTTTCTTGAACCAAACATAGAATTCCGGCTGCCTGAAAAACTGATGAAGCCGAAGGCTTGTAGCGAGGCGCTCGATGCGGCGATGGTGGAAATTGTTTCCTCGTTACAGCCCGAACATTTTCCAGCGAAGCCTTCCTCGCATTGCCGTATGTGCAGCTTCCTTGGAATCTGCAAAGCAGGAAGAGAATACGTAGGCCAGGGCCAATAATATAACCTATTGCAGTGCATCCGATGGTTCAACGCCTCTCTACAAAACGGAGAGACGAAAATGTTGAGCACTTCGGCAGTGAGTCGGATTCGACCTTCCATGGATGCCGATTCCCATTTACGATTTGACCTCCAACGCATTACCATGCATCACCAATGGTCAGAATACAGTCCTTTGATGGTGGCGAATTCGATGCTTACCTTGCTGTTCCGAGTGGCGGCTATGGACCAGGTATAGTTGTCATTCAGGAGATCTTCGGCGTCAATCCATTCATCCGCAGCGTTGCAGACTGGTACGCGGCGCATGGTTTCGTCGCAGTGTGTCCAGATCTCTTCTGGCGACTGGAACGCGGCGTAGAGCTTATGGACAAGGGGTCCGATCGGCAGAAAGCACTTGACTTCTATGAGGCAGTGGACGAGGCAAAAGCGGTTGAAGACACTGCCGCTGCGCTGGAGTGGTTACGAAAACATCCAGCGTGCACTGGGCGTGTAGGTGCGGTGGGATTTTGTATGGGAGGTAATCTCGCATACTTGCTGTCAGTGCGTTTCAAACCCGATTGCGCTGTTGGTTACTACGGCGTGAGCATCGAGAAGACGCTGTTAGAAGCTAAGAATCTGAGTGCACCGCTTATGTTGCACATCGCCGGCCAGGACCAGTTTTGTCCACCGGAAGCTCAGCAGCAGATACACAACGCACTTGATGACAATCCTCTTGTTACCATCTATGACTACTCTGAGCAGGAACATGCCTTTGGCCGGCCTGGTAGTGAACACTACGACCCAGCTGCCGCGGAGCTTGCGAATCTGCGCACTTTGGAATTCTTTGTGCGGAACCTGAGTGGCGCCGGTTACGCAGCCTCTCAACGGTCGTTATCTGAAAAATGGGACGAGCACGTTAAATACGAATTCGCAACTCGCAACACTGAAAATACTTTGAAGACCATGGTGGCGGACGCCTACGTGAATCACGTGCCGGTGTTAACAGGTGGTGTGGGCCAGGAGGAGTTGCGCGAGTTCTATTCGAGACGATTTATTCCGCAGATGCCTTCGGACACAGCGATGACTCCGGTGTCGCGAACCGTTGGCGCAGATCAGGTGGTGGACGAAATGGTGTTTGAGTTCACACATACGATCAAGATGGATTGGATGCTCCCCGGCATCGAACCGACCGGGAAACACGTGCGCGTTCCTCTGGTGGTGATCGTTCACTTTCGTGATGGCAAACTGGCCCATGAACACATCTATTGGGATCAGGCTTCGGTCCTGGTCCAATTGGGATTAGTTGATAAGGACAAACTGCCTGTCGCTGGCGTGGAGAGTGCGGAAAAAGTACTCGATCCAAACGTGCCTTCAAACAAACTCTTTCCGTAGGGACATCCCTCGGTGGGCGCCCCTTTTTATCATTCTCTATTTCTGCCAGAAAAGGGCTCGACGCCAAAGGAAGGGCGCCCACGGAGGGACGCCCTACAAACAACCAGGAGCTCATCCGATGAGCCGAACGCGCACACCCAACATTACAACTCGGCTTCGACGCGACCTGGGCACTATTGAATCGTATGCAGCGCTGATTGGCATCTTAATCGGCGCCGGCATCTTCAAGGTCACGAGCCAGGCGTGGGCTTTCACCGGACCAAGCGTCATTCTCGGCTACGTAATTCTTGTTCCCGCAATTCTCGCCACTTCCATTCCCTATGCTGCCTTTCTTTCAACTCCCCTGGGGCGCGAACCTGGTGGCGAATATTTGCACATCTCTCGAACTCTGGGAGGTTACCGGGTGGCTTACCTTGGAGCATGGCTCAAGATCATTTCGTACATCGGCGCCGGAGCTTACCTGGCTGATGCTCTAGCGGGATACCTGCTCGAGCTAACACGAGGCGTTTTGAATCCCGAACGATTTCATGTTCCAGTAGCTGTGGCAGCATTGCTTTTCTTTTGTGGGATAAACATCGTGGGCGTCCGCTGGTTCGGCCGGATGCAGGTGTTGATGTGCGCGCTCAAAGGCGTCGCATTGTTAGTGCTGATCATTCCGGGCTTGTTTGCGATTCAGCGAGCCAACTACACACCTTTCCTAACGCATGGATTCAAAGGGTTGGCTGCGAGTTTGATGCCCCTGTTTTTTGCGTATGCAGGTTTTGAATCGCTCGCGCAAACTGCCGGAGAGGTCAAAGATAGCACTCGCCGGCTGCCAATGATTCTGCTTAAAGGCATAAGCGCAACGGCTATCATTTATCTCCTAATGTCAGTAGTAGCGTTCGGCGTTCTGCCGGGTGCGCGTTTGCAGTCGAGCGCGGCTCCAATGGCTGAAGTTGCTTCAGTTTATTTACCAGCCGGCGCGGCAGCATTCGTTACCTTTGGAGCAATCATGGCGATCATGACAGCCTTGAATGGGACCCTCCTGGTGCCTTCGCGTCTCGCGATTCTGTTTGTCGAGGATGGATTAGCGCCGGCGTGGATTGGGTTTATAAATCCTCGCACCGCCACTCCGGTTCGCGGCCTCCTGCTGACTCTAGTTGCATGTCTGGCGCTGTTGGTGAGCGGACAGTTTGTGCTAGCACTCACCATCGCGGTGTTCGCGTTGGTCGTGCTCTACTTTCTGCATAGTTTGATTTTCCTTCTCTTACCGCGATTGAGACCCGAGCTCTACAAACAGATCGACATCGGCATCCCTCGCTGGCTTCTAACTGCCAGCGCCGTTGTTTCTCTCGTTGCAATGGGCACGATGATTGTCGTGCAGATCTTCCAGGATATCGCTACACTACTTAGCCAAACACTTGCACAACGGATAGCGAATCATTCGCTCACGAGTATTGAGCTCATGTTCGCCTGGGGGTTGTTAGGAATTGGCTTGTACGCAGTGATGCGACGGCGCGCAAAGCATGTCGCTCCGATTCAAGTAAAGGCATAAATGGCTTTCAACCGACGCCGGGAGGAATTTCCGACTCTTGCCTCCGGCATTCATCTGTTAAGTCACAGTCTGGGTCCGATGCCACGCGCGGCGCGGGAGTCGATGCTTGCGTACTGTGAGGCATGGGTGAATCACACGAGCGAAGATGCCTGGGCTACTAGCTGGTGGCAACTCTCACGCCGCGTCGGAGATCGAATTGCGCGCTTCCTTGGTGCTGAACCGGCGTCAGTGCAGATTCAGCCAAACGCCTCGATTGCACTTTCAACGGTTGCGTCTTGTTTTGATTTCTCGAACTCGAAGCGGAACAAAGTCGTCACGACATCGCTGGATTTTCCTTCCATGGAATACATCTGGGACGCGCAAAGGCAACTCGGCGCGAAGATTGCGGTCGTGACTTCGGAAGATGGAATCGCGATACGCACAGAACAGATCTGCGATGCCATTGATGATCGGACCTGCCTCGTGGCACTCTCGCACACTTCATACTGCAGCTCGTCCCGCATCGATGCAGCCGCGATAACAGAACGGGCCCATCAGAAGGGGGCCCTGGTATTACTGGACGTGTATCAATCTGCAGGGGCAATGAGACTTAACGCGGCAAGCTGGCAAACAGATTTCATGATCGGCGGAACAATCAAATGGTTGTGCGGTGGTCCAGCGTGCGGCTATCTTTACGTTCGACCGGAACTGCATGAAGATCTAAAACCGCGACTCACTGGATGGGTTGCACACCTCCAGCCTTTCGAATTTGCGCCTTCACCGATGCATTACGCGAGATCGGTTCGTCGCTTCGCTCAAGGAACGCCCAGCATCCCCGCCTTATATTCAGCAATCCCGGGAATAGAAATAATCGAAGATTGTGGTCTCGAAAGTATAGAAAAAGAGTCAAAGAGACGCACCGAGAAGATAGTTGGGTTCGCCTCGGAACGGGATTGGAAAGTCAATAGCCCACGAAAGACCGATGAACGTGGAGCCTCCGTTATGATCGGAGTTGCCGATCCGGCTCGCATCGTAGAACAACTTGCAGAACGAAAGGTTTTTGTCGATTGGCGACCGCGCTCAGGATTGCGAATTTCGCCTCACTTTTTTAATACGGATGATGAAGTTGACGAGGCTTTAGACATTCTCGACGGATTGATTCAAAACCGATGAAGCAAACAGTTGCGCTAGTCGGGCAGCCTGCGCCTGACTTCAGTCTCCCTGATGGAAAAGGAAACTCGTGGCGACTCGCTGACCACCGCGGCAAAGTCGTCGTTTTATTGTTTTATCCCGGTGATGAAACGCCGATTTGCACTCGCCAGATGTGTTCCGTCCGTGATCGATGGAGCGATTATCAGGGGACTGGAGCGGAAGTGATAGGCATCTCGAGTGATTCGGTCGAGTCACATGAGAAGTTCGCCGTGAATCACCAATTGCCCTTGCGTCTGCTGTCAGACAGCGGCGGAAACGTCTCACAACAATATGGCGCGCGTTCGATGATCCCAGGAAAGATTGCGCGTTCAGTATTCGTCATAGACGGCAATGGCATTATCCGTTATCGAGATGTGCGGCCGCTCGGCCTCTTTCGACCAAAAGACGATGAGATTATTCGTGCGATCAGGGGCGCAGATTTAGAAATTAGAAATTAGAATTTCGAGTAGCAGCAGAATTTCGTAGAACACCAAACAAAATTGAATTGGATCAGAGTAGTCACCTTTTCAGCATCAGTTCTTAAGCCGAACAGATATGAGTTACACTACACAAAATTCTAAAATTCTAACTTCTAAATTCTAAGTTGGTGTTTGGGGTACCAAGGGAGAGAAAGCAATGTCGGAAACAATCAAGTGCAAGCACTGCGGGGAGAAGCGCGCAGCATTGGGCTTTGCGCCGCTACCGAATGAGCTCGGTCAGAAGATCGCAAACGAAATTTGTCAGCCCTGTTGGAGCGAATGGCTGCAAAAGCAAACTCAAATCATCAATCATTATGGACTCGATCTTTCAACTCCCGACGCCCAGAACTTTTTGATGGACAACATTCGAGGTTATCTATTTGGCGATGTTCCTCAAGTTGCTGAGATTGATACGTCCAAAGAAGGATCCGTCAAATGGTGAGTATTGAGTTGCAGTCAATAAGCGAAATCATTTGACATTGGATATTGGACATTTTTCATTTGTCATTTTGGTGTTTCGCGTTTCTTGACTGTGAGTTCGCTGAGCCTCAACAAACTTCTCTACTGCCTCAGAGGACGGATTCATCAATGACAAATGTCCAATCTCCGATGTCAAACTATCTCCTGTTCAATCGTAGACCGTAAATCCCGACGCGGCCTACGGTTTGCATAATCCCCACCTGAATACCCAACTCTTGGGTATCCAACACCCCTGATTAGCGTTCCGTCACTACCTGTCGCATAAAGGTGGTGGCACGTTTTCAGTCAGACGTATGTTTTTCGGACTATGTGGTTCGAAGACGGGAGGTTTCGTACGAATGAGATTCACACTTGCGGGAATCACCGCCATCGCCGCAATGGCACTAATCCTTGTCGGTTGTAATCCGGAAGGTAATAACAACGCCAACACGAGCGCAAACGCGAATGCAAATTCCTCGGCAGCGCGGACCGCCAACGAGAACACAAATACCGTGGCTAACGCCAATACCAACACGAATCGCGCGCCAACTCGTGAGGAATACGAGCGAGATAAAGAGAGATACCAGCGTGAAGCGAAAGGGTCGGGCAGAACTATTGGAACCGGACTTAACGATGGTTGGATTTGGGTAAAGGCTCGCTACGAACTCGCAGCAGCCGACGATCTGCGGGACTCAACCATCAACGTAGATGTTAGTAATGGTGCGGTGACACTTAGCGGAACAGTTGCGAATGCAGCACAGAAGGCGAAAGCTGAGCAGATAGCGAAGTCACTCGATGGCGTTAAAGCTGTGAGAAATGAGCTGAAGGTCTCTCCGAGTGGCAACACGAACGCGAATGCGAACAAGAACACTAACACGAACAAAAACGCAAATCACAAATAGTCGGTCCCAGGTGTAACGTTTGGCTGGTTTTGCAGAAATAGATACCTGACGCTGCGCGGCTTTGCCGCCTCCCTTGCGTTAAGCCTATGGCTTACCGATCCATCAGCTAAGTATTTGCGCGTGAGGCTTAGCCTCACGCGCCAACCATAGGCGATCGCAATCGCGGAAAGCCGCAGGCTTTCCGCAACGATAGCGGCGGAGCCGAATGGGGCTCTCTCTTCAACCTACCTCCATTGAAACCTGCCCGACTCCCAGTGCGTAAAACCCGTCCCAGGCTGTAGAATCAGTTAAAGCTCTATTATCAATGTTTTAGCAAGACCCAAAACTTGCTAATACCAAGTCAACACAAACTGCCACCCAAACGGAGGGTCCCCCTTGTTGCTACCTTACGTTCGCCGGATCGCGATCGTATTCGCGATTCTCTTTGTTTCGACCACTGCCTACTCGCAAACCAAGCTGCTGCGTTTCCCCGACATTCAGGGCGATCGGGTCGCGTTCACATATGGTGGTGACATCTGGACGGCACCAGCCCCCGGAGGAACGGCTACGCGGTTAACCGCGCATCCCGGCGTAGAAGTATTCGCGAAGTTTTCGCCCGATGGAAAATGGATCGCCTTTACCGGTCAGTACGACGGCGACGAGCAGGTTTACGTGATGCCCTCGACCGGTGGTGTGCCTCGACAGTTGACGTTTTATCCGGCGAGGGGACCACTTGCACCGCGATGGGGTTGGGACAATCAAGTTTACGGCTGGTCGCATGATGGCCAGCGAATCATCTTTCGTTCGCTGCGCGATTCGTGGTCGCTGCCCATCGCCAAACTCTACTCTGTTTCGATCGAAGGCGGTCCCGCCGAACCACTGCCGATGCCGACGGCGGGTTCTGCCGATTATGCGCCTGATGGAAACAAAATCGTTTATTCACCACAGTCGCGGGATTTCCGATCTGAGAAGCGTTACGGCGGCGGTCAAGCAAACGCTCTCTACATCTTTGATCTGAAAACCTACGATACGAAGCGAATCACCGAAGGACCACGACCGACACGCGACCCGATGTGGATCGGCGACACCATCTATTTCAATTCAGATCGAGATGGCCATTTCAATCTGTACGCTTACAACCTACCCACAGGCAAAACAACTCAAGTTACGACGAGCAAACTTTGGGACGTTCGTTGGCCCAGCTCGGATAACGAGGGCAGGATCGTTTACGAGATGAATGGCGAGCTTCAGGTGTTGGACACAAAGAGCCGGAAGTCATCATCTATCTCCATCATGGTTCCAGACGATGGTCTCGCGAAGCGTCCCAGTCGAATCTCGGCTGCAAATAATATCGAGTCATATAGCCTGAGCCCGAAAGGCGAACGTGCGCTATTCACTGCGCGTGGCGACATCTTTACCGCACCAATTGAAAAAGGACCAACTCGTAACCTGACGCATTCATCTGGTGCCCACGACAAGTGGCCGAATTGGTCCCCAGACGGCTCGCAGATCGCTTTCATTTCTGACCAAAGCGGTGAAGAAGAAGTTTATCTGGTTCCACAAGACGGCTCGAAACCGGCAGAACAAATCACGAAGGGCGGAACGGCGATGCGCTATGCGCCGGAATGGGCGCCCGATGGAAAGCGCATTGCTTTCGGCGACAAAGATGGGAAGCTTTATGTTCTAACACTGGCGGATCGCAAGGTTGTGGAGATCGCCGATAGTCCGCGGGGTCAGATCCGGGATTACACCTGGTCGCCTCGAGGTAACTACCTCGCCTTCAGCATGGCAGCGAACAGTAACAATTTTTCTTCCATCCACATCTGGAATGCTGCTGACGGGCAGGTACGACGCGTTACTGACGACATGTTCAATGCCTATTCACCCACCTGGGATCCACAGGGGAACTATCTTTGCTTCCTGAGCGATCGTGAATTTGCGCCGCAGATTTCGCAACTTGAATTCAATTACGCAACTAATCGCACGGCTTACATTTATGCAATGGCACTGCGCAAAGATGCCAAACATCCGTTTCCCCCGGAGAGCGACGAAGTAACCATTGCCAAAAGCGAACGCAAAGAAGGAGAGGCAGAGCCAAAACCCGAGGAATCACCGAAACCCGCAGCCTCGCCGCAAGGCGAAGCGAAACCTGAGCCAACTCCTAAACCTGCCACGCCGATGGTTATTGACTTTGATGGAATAAGTTCTCGAGTCGCCAAAGCGCCTTTACCGGCTGAGAACTACGCCGGCCTGGCGGCTAAAACTGGTCATCTGCTGTACGTTGTTGCTCCCGCGTTCTATTACGGTCGCTCCGGCGATCGCCCTGCTCAACTGCGCATTTATTCCTTGAAGGACCGTAAAGAGACAACACTGGCGGATGACATCCGTGGTTACGCCATGTCCGACGATGGGTCGAAGGTCCTCGTGGGGCAGGGACCTGCTTACAATTTGTACGATGCGACTCCGCAGGGTGACCGCACAAAGAAGACCGTTTCTACTGCTGGTCTGGTGGTTGATCGCGTTCCGGCCGACGAGTGGAACCAGATCTTCAATGAGGTTTGGCGACGTTATCGCGACTGGTTCTACGTGCCAAACATGCACGGCTATGATTGGGTGGCACTGCGGGAACAATACAAGCCTTTGCTTCAATACGTTGCTCACAGGTCGGATTTGAATTACGTCATCAGCGAGATGATCTCTGAATTGACCGTGCAACACGCCTACATCGAAGGTGGTGACTTCCAGATTCCACCAAGACCTCGCGTTGGGTTGCCCGGTGCACGTTTCGAGCTAGATCGGCAATCGGGACGGTATCGCATTGCAAAGATTTTCGAAGGCGAGAACGAAGAAGACATTTATCGTTCACCACTGAAGGAAATCGGGATCAATGTCAGTGTCGGTGACTATGTCCTGGCAGTAGATGGCGATGAGTTGAAGGGTACTGATGATATTTACCGGCTGCTACGCAATAAGGCCGACAACCCAGTGCAACTCACCATAAATAAAACTCCCACGTTGCAAGGCTCGCGCAATATCACTTACCGGCCAATAACTGACGAGAGCAACGTGATCTATCTCGACTGGATTAATGGAAATCGGCAGCGGGTAAGTGATGCAACGAACGGTAGAATAGGCTACATACACATTCCCGACATGAGCGCCAACGGTATCCGAGAGTTCATAAAGTGGTATTACCCGCAGATCCGCAAGGAGGGAATGATCGTCGACGTCAGGGCCAATGGTGGTGGCAACGTATCGCGCATGTTAATCGAGCGTTTACGCCGCAAGCTGTTGGCGCTCAATTTTTCCCGAACGGTGGACGAAGCGAATACCTACCCGGATGCAGTGTTTGCTGGCCCTATGGTGGCGCTACTCGATGGGAACTCGGCGTCGGATGGCGACATCTTTCCGGCTATGTTTCGCGAGGCGGGACTTGGACCGTTGATTGGGAAGCGATCGTGGGGCGGAGTTGTGGGTATTACTAACCGCGGAACGCTGATTGATGGCGGGGCCGTTTTCGTGCCGGAATCAGGATTCGCAAATAAGAGTGGCGAATGGATCATTGAAGGCTACGGCGTCGATCCAGATATCGAGGTGGATAACGATCCCAAATCAGTCCTTGCTGGCCACGATCCGCAATTAGAGCGCGCGATAAGTGAGATTATGGCAAAGCTGAAGCAGCCCACGCGTCTGCCAGGCAAACCCGCGCCTCCAGTTAAAACGATTAAGTGAAGGAAAGCCACAAAAATCC
Source organism: Acidobacteriota bacterium (assembly GCA_046727215.1). Classification (GTDB taxonomy): domain Bacteria; phylum Acidobacteriota; class Blastocatellia; order Pyrinomonadales; family Pyrinomonadaceae; genus PSRF01. The sequence goes on along the minus strand of JBKPCC010000042.1, from coordinate 1,407 downwards.
CAACCCACGGCAGTGAGTCTGGGTGGGATTTTGACAACACTTAACATTGCAAACTCTCCACGATCACCCGGTGCATGTCGCGGGCACGCAATGTTTCGCCAGGCACAAGCCGATCATTTCCTTTGAAAATGCAGAAACCGTCACGAGCATGACGGCCGGTAAATTTTCTGCCGGCGGGAAATAGCTCAAGACCGCTTCCTTTTATTTTCAACGGCGCTGAAAACGCGGCGTCGTGCCAATGAACTACTATATCCGGAAGTCGCTGATTAATAGCCTCGCTTGCATTGGACGCCGTGCGAAACACATCCCGCACAATTGGTCCTCCATCATGAGTTACGAGGCTTTTCAACATTAGGTCGAGTTCATCGCAAATCCTTGCGTACTCGTCAGGCAAGACCACCCCGCGGGATTCGCGACCATTCAGGTTTATGTGAACGCAGCCGTGTTGGTCCGCAGGCAAGGAAAATGCGCGCGTGTGTGACCAATCATACATCGCCATCATCGTAGGACGTGCGATTCGAAGCGTCGTGGTCGGGGGCAGCGTCTTGTAGTACAGCCGCTTTAGCTGCCCTGGCGTGTGCCGCTTCGTTGCAGCGAACAAAGCGATTGCTCGTTCAGTCCACGACCGTTTGTTCCAATTGGCAAAACGTGCATACCCAAGCTCACAGAGCAACGGCTCAAGGAATGTAGGTACACCGTGCGTTGGCCGCATTCCGTGGAGCGAAAAAACCATCACCGTAGCAGTGTCACCAACTGCTGCAATCAATTGGCCAATCTGCCTGTCAACTTCAACATAGATGTCTGTCAAGGTTGGTTGACACACTGGTAAATTTCTAAATTCTTCCTTTTGATAAAGAGAATGTTGTCCAGCGACGGTGTGCCAAAGGTAATGGGCAGAATGGTGAATCTCAGTGAAGACGACGATCGAAAGCTGCGCCTCAGTTTCATTTATCAAACGTTTGCCAACCGCCCCTCTCAATTTCACTCCTCGATGGCAGCCGCCGGTCAATGCCTTCAACCCGTGGTCATCCTGCGGCCCGGCGGTATCAAGTCGATCCAAACTCAGCGGGTGCGATTCGAATTCCTTTGTAACTAAATCAGCAATTTTCGCTGGAGCACACTTACGACGACCTTCCAGTAAGTCGTGTGGTCCCCATTCACATAGTTCGAATCCATTATTGAGCCCGATGAAAGGAGCAAACGGAACATCCAAAATTCCGATGCGCACGCCCCGCTCAGCCAACGGTTTCCAAAACGGTTTCAGGTGCTGTCCGCTGTAACGCTTTAAGCCCATCATTTCAGGTTGCCACCCCCATTCGCCGTACACACCATGACGCGTTGGCTCGTCACCCGTAATGAAAGTCGGCCACACTGAGCCGCTGCCGATGTGCGCCGGAGACTCAACGC
>JBKPCC010000041.1:0-16826 GCA_046727215.1 Acidobacteriota bacterium | reverse complement strand
TATCTTTGTTCACGGGCAAGCTGTCTGTAGCGCATTGATGTGCTTCCTTTGACTTGGCGGTTGAAGAGCACGCTTACGCTATCGCAGCTTGCTCTAAACCACTAATCTCAAAGTTGCACTTCAACTTGAATCCGCCATTTTCCATTTTTCATGCGTCTTCTACTACGTTGAATACCACGTTGAACGCCACTCAACGTCCCACAGACTGAAGTCTGTGCCACTTTTGCGCGTTCTATGGACGGTTGAGTGAGTACTGACAGGCGAGTGGAGGATCGAACCGCAAAACCTAACTTTGTAGTACCACGCGGGATGTTTGCGTGAATACGTTCGACCGATTTGAATCTCCAACTACCTCAGCCGTCCGCGGGGTGCTTGACGGCTGCTTGTCGCCCGTCTTGTGCTGTTCTTCAACGCGCTCACAACGCTCGCGCGACTTCTCGATTCGTCTTTTCATCCATCTGTTCATTTTCTTTGATCCTTGCATCTCTATCTACGGTAAACGGTCCATGTGGGTTCGATGAAACTGCCGGAAATCTGTTTGCCTCCCGTTTTAACTGCCAATTAAAAAGTTCGCACGTCTCATGCCGCGGTAATCATGTTCGCCGTGAACCGGTTTGGATTCGTTGCAACCGTTGGCATCCCAGACTCAGAAACGATTGACACGGTAGATAAGTAATTGACGCACAGGAACTTAGCGCGTCACATGAAAGTCCTCGCCGGGTCATAAAATTGACATCTGTACGCGACCGTACTTAGTGTTCGCTGGGAGCCATAGAGCGCCGCCTGTTTCCGACATACGATATCGTTACTACGAATTCGAAATGGGTGGCCCACTTCTGGCCTTCTTCCCTGGGTACCCTGTTCCCAACAGAAAGAGCGCGCACTTCAGGGGAATTTGAATACAAACACAGGGCCCCCACGGAGCGACGCCCCTGCATTTTCTCCATCTGGCGCTGTGCTAAACTCAGGTTACGGAGCAAGGGGTGTTGTTGGGAATGCCTAACCCAGACTCAGAAACCGAGCATGTCAGTAGCGCCGATGCAGCCCTCCTCGACGCTGACCTGTTCATGAAATACAAAGCGCCAGACAAGGCAATTAAATGCCTAAAGACGGCGCTGGTCCGAAACTCGCGCTCGGTTGAGATTCGCGAACGTTTGCGGGAAATCTGCGCAGCCAATAAACAAACCGACGAAGCTGCTCGACAATGTCTCGCTCTGGCTAGTCTTTATATCGACCGCGAGGAATTCGAGAGTGCGCATGAGCGGTTGTTGGAGGCGAAACACCTTGACGCGCGAATAAATATCGCCGCGGGGCTCGAGGCAATCAGACGTGCGCGTCGGCCGGATTTGAAACCCGCGCCAGTCGCCGAACCCACAAACAAAACCTACGCAACTCTCGCGGGCGACCTATCGGTAATCAGCGCCTTCGATGCAATTCAGGTAATTGAGAATGCCAAGCTGACGGGTACGTTGATTTTAAGTCGTGAAACTCAAACGGGACGCGTAATGTTTAATTCAGGGCGGATAGTGGACGCTGACTGCGCGGGCATGAAGGGTGAGGCAGGTTTTCGTCAGATCGTAGAAATTACCGGCGGCAGTTTTGAGTTCCAGATTTCCCAACGCCAGTTTCCACTTAAGATTACAGCGGCTAGTAATACTAACCTTATCCTCGACACCCTCAGACAGTTTGACGAAGAAAGTCAGTGACTTCGCCTGTCCACAGATTATACAGATTACACCGATTTAGAAGCAGAAACGAGAAAGCGGTAAAGTACCCTATTAAAAGTACGAAGCAGAAAGCATTACGTTGACTCCCTTCTAGACGTCGTAAGGATCGGCGTCGGTGAGGTACGCGAGCAGATACTGCTTTTGCTTGTTCTCATGGGAATCGATCCATGATCGTATTCGCTTAAGTTCAGCGTACTCGTCTGAACCAAAGCGACCCAGATAGATCTGTTCCAAACTATTTTTCCGTTGTTCCTTTCGTGCAGCTGCCTGCCAGAAAGCCGTTAGCATTGCATTCAGATCGTCATGAAGATTACGGCTCTTGAGAGTTTCCCACTCGTTCTGGTCAAGCCAGATGCCTTTGCACCCTTCGCAATGGTCAAGTGAAAAACCTAGTCCCCTGCCGACCAGATACTTCACCATGCGAAAACGGCACTCCGGGCAGTCAATGTACTTACCGGTATCAGTGAGTTCCAAGCGTTCACCGCTATCTGGAAGTTCGGGCAGATTCGGGCCATGCTGCTCGAGCCACTTCCAGTAAATAGCTCCTTGAATCCAGTTCCCTCCGCAGTTTGAACAACGCAATGCCGGCAGATTCGATTCCAGAGTCGTAGGAAGTAATTCAGATGACGCGCAGATTGGACATTTCATTATTAATTAATACCTCTGGGCATGAAAGTATGATTTAGGGTTTAGAAATTCTAAATCCCAGGTTATTTGACCCATTCGTCAGCAATCTCAGTTTCGACTCTCACTGGGACGGTCTTCAGATACTCTTCCGCTGCTGCGCACATTACGCGCTCTACTTTCTGCGCAATCTCGTTCGCCTCTTTCTCATCCGTCTCAACGACAATCTCGTCGTGAATGATGTTGACGATTTTCGCGGAAGTGCCGCGCAGATCATCAGTCAGTAGGCGTAACGCTCGCTTGAGAATGTCAGCACTCGTTCCCTGAATCGGAGTGTTTTTTCCGTTGCGCTGCGTCATAGAGATCTGCTGGCGATCGTTTTCGTCATAGCGAAAACGAACTAACCTGCCCGAAGCGGTGCGAGCTTCTCGCTCGGTTACCGCGCGGTTTGCTGCTTCACGCAGGTAGGCATCTAACTGGCGGTAAGTTGAGAAGTAGCGCCTCAACACGTCCTCTGCGGCCGGCACGGTCAGACCAGTCATCAGCGAAAATCTTTGCGCACCGATTCCATAGACCACACCAAAGTTTAAGCGCTTCGCAAAATCGCGCTGCTCCTTTGATACCTGGTCCGCCGACACGTTGAAGACTTGCGAAGCAGTGACACGATGTAAGTCCGCGCCGGAATTGAATGCTTCGATAAATCCTCGATCACCCGAGAACTCCGCGAGAATTCGCAATTCGATCTGTGAATAGTCCGCGATCACCAGTTTCCGGCCTTCCGGATGACCTGAAAAACAGCGGCGGTATTCAACTGCGTGAGGCACCTGCTGAATATTTGGATTCGTGCATGAAAATCTGCCGGTGGGAGCGCCAATCTGACGGAAGTCTGCGTGCAAACGCCGCGTCACAGGATTGATCAGGTCGATCATGTTTTGCCCGTAACTGGTCAACGCTTTTTGCACCGTGCGGTACTCGAGCAATTTATCAATTATTGGATATTGGGCTGCAAGCGGCTGCAACTTCCAATTGCGAGTTGAATCTGGGACGGGAATACCTAATCGACTCAGCGCTTGAGTCAACTGCTGGTGAGAATCGAGATTGATTTCCTGACGCTGCGGTCCGCCAAACAATGAGCCCTGCGACGACTCCTCGGCCAACACCTCCTGGAGTTCGTCTGCCAACACGGCGCGCCGCTTCTCAACATGCGCCAATTGTTCGAGCCAGCGATCCTTGTGCATGAAGAACCCGGCAAGTTCCAATTTGACAACCGCCATCACGCACTCAAACTCAAGTTGCGCACACTTCACGAGCGATTCTGCTTTCAATCTTTCGATCAGCTTCTCGCGAAGTGGTAGCAGGACGGCTGCATCGCGCGCCGCGTACTGGAGTTGAGCTTCGGAAAGTTCAAAATTCCAATTGCTGAGCCGTTCACCTTTGTCGACTACCTCGTTGATAAAGCGCGACGCCACGGTTTCAAGCCCGTGACGTTCCTCGATGCCACCGGCCCCCACTAGTTGACTTGCGAGCAGCGTGTCGAACAGGCCGCCTATATCCGCACCCAGGTTATGCTTGATGAATTTCGCGTCGAACTTCGCGTTATGGGCGATCTTGATCGGACGCGGGGCTTCGATTAGGCGGCGAAGCGGATCTAACGATTCGCTGAAGGACAAGTCGCCATTCGCGAACGCGTCAAGATCGATTATGCGGACTCCATCAGGTGCGGCGAGTTGGATCAGGCGTAAACGAGAAGTATAGGGATCGAGGTCCGTAGTTTCAGTGTCGAGGCCGATCGCTGGTTCTGTTCTAAGTGATTCCAACGCGTCGCGCAGCTCGTTTTGAGATTTGATTACCTTGTATGACGTGTTCATTTACCTGGTTCTAATGCGACGCTTTTTTAAAAGTGAGTTCTTATCATTTCAGATCTACTCATTGTAGAGACCCATTAATCGCCTGAGCATCAATATCTGTCCTTTGTGTTGTGCTTCGTGGTCTATCAAGTGGTGAAGAATCCACCGCAGGCTGTATTCATTTATCTTTCCACCTCTTTCGAAAGTAATTATCCGTTCAAGATCTTTGTCGCTTCTACTAAACAACAGGTCTCGGGTTTGATTGCGGATCTTTTGAATCTCTGCAACACAAAACTCTGACGTGAACCCTTTATTTTGAAACCCGATCGGATCGTTTAGAACGTCCCAAAACGGAGCTTGTTTGTCCTGCTCCGTGAGCTGGCGTCCTGAAACGACGCATTGCATCCACCACCATTCCGCTTCGCCGATGTGCAACACGAGCGCACCGAGCGGATTAGCGCCTAAGAATGGCACACGGCCAATATCTTCCGCTGAAAGGCCTTCTATGGTCTTGCAAATCTGCTCTCTGACTTCTTCCATGCCGCTAACATAATAGCCAATACCGGTTGACAATCCTGGATGCGGCAGCAGGGTACGCGTTGTCATTTCCTAAACTCCATTTCGTTGATTACTCATTCTGGTTATCTATGAACTCAACTCAGGTGTGCGTTGTGTTCGCACGAACAAAAGCAGCAACAGTGCTGCCGTTGCACCTAATGCGGCGCTAACGAGAAACGCCGTGGTTGGCCCTCGCCAATCCCATACCGTTCCCATTAAAAGCGATGCGGGCAACACCGTTATGCCAAACGCGAGATTATACAACCCGTAGGCGGTGCCGCGCTGTTCCGGCCTCACAAGATCAGCCACCAAAGCTTTTTCTGCGCCCTCCGCAAGTCCGAAGTAGATTCCATAGATAACAAACAATACCCATACCGAAATCTCATTAGTAACGAATGCGAAGCCGGCGTAAACCGCTGCGTAAAGGATCCAGCCGGAAACTATTAACCGTCGTCGCCCTAAACGGTCAGAAAGATCTCCTCCGATCAACGAGCTGGCCACTTTACTGACGTGAAGCGCGGCCCAAAGCAGAAGAGTTCCTGTCACTGACACCCCTGTGTTCCTCGCCCGCAGCACAAGAAAGCTGTCAGAAGAATTTGAGAGCGTGAACAGCGCCACGATCAAAAGAAATCGCTTGAAGTTTCCATCAAATCCTCGCAGCGTCAGGCGCGTAGCCTTGACGTGCGTCACCGCAGGACGCGAAGGAAGCCGCGACTCGCGCATGAAAAAGATTGCGACGAGCACCGCGGCGAGGCCTGGCACAGAAGCGACCAGGAATATCTTTGTGAACTCAGACTTCGCGGGCACATTCCGATTTGCCACCAGCAGTAAAACGAGAACGTATCCAATCAGCGGGCCAATGACCGCGCCGAAATGATCCATTGCCCGATGAAAACCAAATGCAAGTCCGCGCTGTTGTTCATCAACTGCATCTGCAATCATCGCATCGCGCGGAGCAGTGCGAATTCCCTTGCCCAGACGGTCAGTCAGCCGAATGACGAGCACTTCCGTCCAATTCGAAGCAAAAGCTAGCCACGGACGAACAAAGTTGGCTAAGGCATAACCGGAAACTACCAGCAGTTTTCGCTTGCCGAGGCGGTCACTGAAGTAGCCGGCAAACAGCTTCAGGAGGCTGGAAATCGATTCAGCAGCTCCTTCAATCAGGCCAATAACTTTGGCCGAGGCCCCCAACGTTGAAAAGAGAAACACCGGCAAGAGCGGATAAATAATCTCGCTCGATGCATCATTAAGGAGGCTTACAAAACTGATGGCATAAACATTCCGCGGGAGTCGGCGATAGCGTTGCCAAAGGCCGGGAAAACCTTCGTCGAGTCTGATTGGTGCTACTTCTTGATCGAATTGATCAGCGGCGTCGGTATCGGTTTCAGCCATGATTCTGAGCCGCTCAATGCGAAGGCACTTGTCTTGTTGGCGAAGTACGGGCGGGAGTTCTTGCGCGTTTACGATGCGAAGACCAAATCGACCACCAGGCCAGTGAAATTGCTGTCATCAGCGCCAGAACAAGCAATCCGGCAAGTATTAACTTGAAGGCAACTCGCAGCACTTTCCCCGCGATGATAAACATCACCAGGACCGCTGCTACGATAACGGCGATTACCGTGTATTCCATTGGGACGCCGCGACTACATCAATAGAAAAGATCTGCCACGGGAGTCTTCGAGTTTTTGGATGGCAAATCACGTCTTGCGATAAGTGGCCTGAACTACTGTCTTAATATTTCCGCGAACGTTGAAATCACCTTCAATCTTAGCCGCCAATGGATCGCATGCGCGCACAAAATCTTCGAGAATTACGTTGATTACGTGCTCGTGAAAGATCTTCACCTCGCGAAAAGAGTTTATGTAAAGCTTCAGACTCTTTAACTCAATACAACGCTCATTGGGAATGTACTCAAGCCTGATAGTGGCGAAATCCGGAAAATCTGAAAATGGACAGACACAAGTAAACTCTGGAATCTCGAATTTGATTGTGATCTCGCGCCCGGGAAACTCATACGGAAAAGTATCCAGCGGATACAGCTTCATCTCGTTCCGCGGCGTCGGCCGAATGTCTAAATTTTGCTGGTTTACGGGCGGTAATTGTGTGTCCGTAGTAGGCATTCCTTCGTGCTCCTGACGATTTCAGATATTAGTTGAAGCTATGAAGAAAAGAAAAGTTAGCGGCAGATTAACGCCGATAATGCAGATCAAACAGAGGACGACGGTTTTCGCGTTATTTCGCCGGCAGACGATCCATGAATTAACACGAAAACACACCAACAAACCTGATTGTGGCCCTAGACTCCAGATTTCTAATTTTTGTTTGATCTGAGTTATCGGCGTTATCTGATGCGGCTAAACTCGTTCATTCACATTATAACCGCCCGGTCGCGGCGGTGTTCGCCCCAACGTGAAGAGTTTGACCAACACTAAGCCGGCGATAAATCCACCGATGTGCGCTGCATAGGCAACCCCGCCCTGTGCAGATCCGGATCCGAGCATGCCAAGCCCACTGATCAGCTGAAAAGCGAACCACATCCCAATTGCAACCCAGGCGGGAACCACCGTAAGAATTCGGAAGAGCAGAACGGTCACACGCCGGTGCGGGAAGAAAACAATGTAACCACCAAGGACACCGGAAATTGCTCCGGAAGCGCCAAGACTGGGGATCAGCAGCGCTGTCTCATCAGTTGCAAATAAGGCCGTGCTAAACACATGCGCCAGCGATGCAATGATGCCGGTGAGTAGGTAAAAAACGAGGTAGCGGAGGTGGCCTAAACGATCCTCGACGTTATCGCCGAAGATCCAGAGAAAGAGCATGTTTCCGGCAATGTGGGCGATTCCGCCATGCATGAACATTGACGTTAACAGAGTGATGTACGGCGTAAACGGTGTCGGTTGCAGCCCAGGGATCACAACGCGCTGTCCAGTTAGCGGCTGAATAACAACCTGGGTAGGTGTAACGACATCATGTCCTGTAAGAATTTCGAGCGGAACAGTTGAAAATGCGTATGTGAAAGTCTGGTTGCTTCCCAATCCTTGCAAAAACACAAACACCAAAATGTTGATCGCAATGATCGTGTAGTTGACTATTGGCGTAGTCGCACGGTCGGAGTTGTCATCGAATAACGGAAAAACCATAAATTAAATAACCGTCATGTGAACCTACGCTTGACGAATAGCGAGAGTATTGCGGTCCTGTCACCAAAGATGCATTGCAGCAAGTTCACATGTTTACCGTCGACAGGATTAACATAATTGACCGGAAAACAACTGCCCATGAGTCTATAGCCAAACGATATCTTGTAATCCGCAAAATGCTGTCAATGTCGCAGCCTCGGGGACACAGCGAACGGACCTTCATGCGGTATCAACACCAGCGTGCACAATTGCCGGTTCATGGGGTTGCAGCAGCTCATACCCTTCCGATCGCGCTACGTAGGTCGCGGCAGTTATATCACCGGAAACATTGAGCGTCGTGCGACACATATCGAGAATGCGATCGACACCCAGGATGATCGCGATTAATGACGGATTGACGCCTATCGTAACCAGAACTCCAACTATGAAGGGAATAGACCCTGAAGGAACTCCGGCAGTGCCAATGCCCCCTAATATCGCCAGGTAGACCACCATTAACTGCTGGCCCAGCGACAGATCGACTCCTGCGAGTTGCGCCAGGAACAGAACTGTCACACCCTCGTATAACGCGGTACCGTTCTGATTCGCTGTAGCCCCCACCGTTAATACGAAACTGTTGATTTCTTGAGGGACACCAAGGTTTTCTTCGGAAACACGCAAAGCGGTCGGAAGCGTCGCATTCGATGAAGAGGTAGAGAATGCTGTGAGAATTACCGTCTTGATTCGCCTGAAGAACTCGATGGGGTTAAGACGAGAAAGGAAATACACGGACAGCGAATAAACGCCAAACATGTGCAGCGCAAGGCCGAGCAGGACCGTCAGAACAAACCACGCCAACGCCTGAAGCAAGTCGAGCCCGAATCGCGCGGTATTGTTGAAAAGCAAACAGGCAACCGCATATGGCGCGAACTTCATTATCATCTCGATGATCTTCGCGGTTATTTCATACAAGGCTTCCAACCCGCGGAGCAGTGGCGCCGTCACCTTCACAGGCACCAATGTGATAGCTATTCCAATCACGAGCGCGAAGAACATCAGGTGCAGCATGTTCGGATTTTCACCGGCAATCGATGCCACGGGGTTTTTCGGGACAATTGTCTCTACTACCGCCATCAGAGGCTTTGGCGTTGCGGCACTCGCTTTCTTTGCTTCGTCGACGTTCTTGCTCGCATCAATAGCGTAACGTTCCTGCAAAGCAGCTGCGGTGCCGGGATCAATACGCTTTCCTGGCTTGATTGTGTTGGCGAGAGTCAGACCGATGACAACCGAAATTGCCGAGATGACGAGACAGTAGCCAAACGATTTCAAACCTACTCGGCCCAGCTTACGGATATCACCTATGCCGGCAACTCCGACGACGAGAGAAGAAAAAACTAGCGGCACGACGATCATCAACAGTAGCCGCAAAAACAGTTGGCCAATCGGCTGGGTGATGTTGTCGACCACCCAGGCAACCCGCGGATCATCGCCACCGAGTGAGTAGTTGACGGCCACGCCCGCAATAACACCAACAGCCAAGCCGATCAAAATTCGGGTGTGAAGCGGCAAGCCCTTCGGTTTGTCAGGCGTCTCCTCGTCAAGATCTGTTGTTATTTCGTGTTCAAATGCATCCGGATCCAGTTCAGAGCGTTTCTTGTGTGGGCCTTCGGGCATTTTAGGTTTGTCCTGCTCAGCGGGATTCGTATCAAAGCTGTACTCTACGGAGTGCGGCAACTTGTTGCTGCTCTTAAAAGCGCTGACAAGTCAGCGCAGTTCAAAGCGTCACCGACCCCAGCGTAATTTGTCGCGAAGCACTTCAAAATAATTTCGACTTGCGGGCTGGACAAGCTTGAAAGTTGTATGACTCTTGCTAATGACAACTCGATCCTCCGCTTTCAACGGAAATCCCACCTGACCATCGAGTGTCAACGCCACATCCTGGTTTTCAGTTTTTAGAATTAGTTCAATCGTTGATTCATCGGGTACGACAATGGGACGATTTGACAAGGTGAAAGGACAGATGGGCGTGATAACTACTGCCTTCATTGAGGGGTAGATTATTGGCCCACCTGCGGACAAGTTGTACGCTGTAGACCCTGTAGGCGTGGACACGATCAAACCGTCAGCTCGGAACGAGTTTACAAACTGGCTGTTCATGTAGGCTTCGATTTCGATTATTCGAGCAAGCGCCGATTTGTTGATAACGACGTCGTTCAGCACACGGCTCGCAGTGATCTGTTCCTTCCCTCGCATCAATTGAACGGCGAGCATGACCCGCTGGTCGAGTCTGTAGTCACCGGTCAAAATGGACTCTAGCGCGACATAAAGTTCTTCGATTCGAAACTCGGCAAGATAACCGAGGCCTCCATAGTTGACCCCTAAGACAGGCACTTCCCGATCACCTAACATGCGCGCAGTCGCGATCATTGTGCCGTCGCCACCCAGCACCAGAATAAGGTCAACGATGTCTGGGAGCTGTTCCGCAGGAACTTCTTGTACAGCGCAACCAGTCTGATGTTCGATGCTTTCGCGTTCAATTTCCGGCCCGCCGACGAGTTCAATTCCGCGCTCGGCCACCCACGTCGCCAAGTCGCAGATCGTCCGCAGCGCATCGGGTTGATGCGGCTTCAAAATAATACCAATACGCCTGATCTCAGAGCGCGTCATAAGCCCAGATTACTCGGTCCACAGATTACGCAAATTCGGCGGATTATAGCAATACAAGGTCGAATCGCATGGGAATGGTGTCATTCGTTCAAAGTTGCTCAGCCTTTTGCGTACCAGGCAAGGAATTCCACATTACCTTCCGCGCCGCGAATCGGGGATTCCATTAGGCCTCGTTTGAGTAAGCCGAGTTCCTGGGCACTGAGATTCACTATTTCGATCACCTTCGCGTGCTGGTCCGGATCGCGTACGACGCCACCTTGTCCCACTTCACCTTTTCCAACTTCGAATTGCGGCTTGATGAGAACCACAAGATGTCCCCGGTCAGCGAGAAGAGGGACTATGGCCGGCATGACTTTCGTAGCCGAAATGAACGAAACATCCATTACTGCCAGATCAAATTTTTCAGGAAAATCAGCGGGGTTGAGGTAGCGCGCGTTTACGCCTTCTCGTACTTCGACTCTGATGTCCTGGCGCAATCGCCAGTGTATCTGGTTGTGACCGACATCGAGCGCCACAACGTGACGGGCGCCTCTTTGCAAGAGGCAATCTGTAAAGCCCCCGGTCGATGCTCCGACATCGAGGCAATAAAGACCTGAAACATCAATCTGAAATTGCTGCAGCGCGGCGTCCAACTTAAGACCACCTCTTCCCACGTAACGCGAGGCAGCATCCTCCGCATATTTAATGCGAATCTTTGCGTCTGGAGAAACCAGGTCGGAAGGCTTAGCCGCGCGTTGTTCATCGACGAGAACAACACCGGCCATAACTAACGCCTGCGCCTTGGCCCGCGACTCCGCGAGCCCACGCTCAACCAGTACCTTATCGACACGCTCGCGTCTCATTCATGGCGAGTGTAATCGAAGTTGAAAAAATTTCGCCGCAGATTAAAAGCGGATGACGGGATCGGCTATGGAGAGGTAGGGCGTGGAATCAAAAATTAAGCCTGTCTTCGGGTGGATTGTGTTAGCGCTCGTGGCGATTCAGCGACTCCGACTTCCTTGGCACAATCGTGACATAACCAAACCAGGACGTGCGGGGCGTCTGACCAAAAGAAAGGCGATACTTTTCGGGCAATCTCCACTGCTTTATTGACAGGCAGACGTTGCAGCGCCTGAACATAAAAGACCCCGTTGTAGTATTCGCCTTCCACACCATCGTCCTGATGAATGCACTCCCGCTCGCGAAACACCTGTTTCTTCATAAACCACCTTTCCCAGACGCATTTTCACCCGGGAAGCGTCGCGCCTAGGTAACAGACCTGTTCTTCAAAAGGAAATACGTCGGGTTTCGTGTGTGAGAGAGTCTTACCGGGGCAATACGAAAAAGAACTGTCAACAATGACAAACTTCGATTGCTCGGCGGCGATAATGCCATCCACGTTAAAGACAGTCAACGGCTGCAATCAAAATACAAAGAAGGAAAAGTTTTCAAGCTCGAATATCTTTTTGTGATTTCGAGTTTTATGGCCTGCGCGAGCCTTCAAAAATATCGCCGATTCGGAAGATATCGTCTGGTCTGGCCGTCGCTCGCCGCGCTCTCGTACCTTCAGCTTGTCGCTGCGGCCTTCCGCTTTCACGCAAGGAATCCTGACGCAACTGCTCGACTCTATCGTTTTCTTGTTGCTTTGCGGGGTCAGTTGAGAATTCGCGGTCGAGCGCTCTCTTTTGCCCAAGATTTCGTCTTGTGCCTTGAACGCTATCGTTTTCCTCAGGAGTGTGTCTTGTAACCTGAGGGCCAGACGTCCCGCTCTCAGCCTTCGCGGTTTCCACTGCATCGGGAACCGTCGAATCTGTGTTCTGATCAGGAGTTGTTGCCTCTGGTGGGACAGTAAAAGTCGTTGTCGGAGCGTTCTGTCCAGTGGCCCGCGCTTCGCCTCTGGCACGCTCATACCGAATAAAGATCAAGCCACCGATGAACCCGCTTACCAGTGCGGTTGCGAGCAGCACAAAAACACCTTTTGTGCGCAATGCTGAATTCCCGTGTCCCAGAGGAACAACAGGGCGAGCTGACAGCACTGTAGTCTCGTCATCGAAATGAGGCGATGTGAGCTCATCCGGCTCGGGAGAATCATTTTGTACATCAAAGACAAGACGCATTTATTTATCGTTATGTGAATTCTGCAACGCTGTCGGAAGGGGAGACAAGTTCGAAAGATCTTGCACGCTGCAACGAGATCTTCTGCAACTGCAAGGCCACGCCAAGAAGCGTGTTCTATCGCCACTTTTACCGTATTCAACACACGAAGTGAGGAAGTTACGGAGTGAATTTGACGATATCGTGTATCAAACCAAGTTCAGCTGCCCGCAAATACGTCACACCCGTCCAGGATGCCACAGGCTACATGACCCTTTGCGGCTTTGCTCTGCGGTCTTCAAGGACTTCCACGCTTTCTCTGATCCGCATGTATATACCATCAACATCCAGCCCATACTTTGCTAACAACAGCTTCGGATCACCGTGTGTAATCAATCGATCCGGAATCCCCATACGGACCACTCGCACGCGGTCCTGCAAACCATTCTCTTCGAGTAATTCGAGCACTGCTGACCCAAATCCGCCGGCTAGATAGGCCTCCTCAATCGTCACGATCAGCCGTTTGGTGCGCGCCAGAGCGAGTATTAATTGCGAGTCGAGGGGCTTTACGAAACGCGCATTCACCACCGTGGCTTCGATCCCATCTTTGGCTAGATGCTCCGCCGCCTGAAGAGCCGGATGCACCATCGATCCGTACGCGAGGATTGCGACGTCGCCACCATCACGCAGCAGTTCGGCTTTTCCGATTTCCAACAAACGAGGTTCGCGATCGATTGGAACTCCGATTCCATTTCCTCGCGGATAACGCATCGCAGCGGGACCAACGTGCTCGAGCATAGTATGAAGCATGTCGCGCATTTCGCCCTCATCCTTGGGCGCCATAAGAATAATGTTGGGAACCGCTCGCAGATACGCAATGTCGATCAGTCCGTGGTGCGTTGGTCCATCGCCGCCGGCAATTCCTCCACGATCCAGACAAAACTTTACGTTGAGATCCTGGACACACACGTCATGGACCAGCTGATCAAATCCCCGCTGAAGGAAAGTGGAATAGATTGCACAAACCGGCTTAAGGCCTTCACACGAAAGGCCCGCAGCAAACGTCACACAATGCTGCTCTGCGATGCCGACATCGAAGGCCCGATCTGGAAATCGTTCAAGCGCCTGACAAACTCCAGTGCCATCCGGCATTGCTGCGGTAAGCGCTACGACCTTTCTATCCTTCTCCATCAACTCACAAAGAGCCTGGCCAAAAACAGATGTGTAGGTCGGCGCTTTTGCGGAAGATTTAATGGGTTTTCCGGTCTGAAGGTCGAATGGACCAGTCGCATGCCACCGGTAATAGTCGGTTTCCGCTTCAGGAAAGCCTTTTCCTTTCACGGTTAGGGCATGAACAATTACCGGTCCGTCTTTAATTTGTTGCGCTTCGCGCAGCGCCGCCACGAGAGCTCGCGGGTTGTGGCCGTCAACATAACCGATATATTTAAAGCCTAGCTCACTCACAAGCGCGCCGGGTAACACCGCCGCTGCTATTGCATCCTTCATCGTCTTCGCTGCGTGGTGCAGCCGCTCGCCGACAGAGGGGATCGATAACAACGTCTCTTCTACTTCATCTTTAAAGCGGTGGTAGCCTTGTGCATGCCGCAACCGGTTGAGATAGCCGGTGAGAGCGCCAACTGCGGGTGCTATCGACATCTCGTTATCGTTCAAGACCACAATCAGCCGGGTTTTTAGATGTCCCGCCTGATTGATTGCTTCCATCGCCATTCCGCCCGCAAGCGATGCGTCGCCTATCAAGGCAACGACGTGATGATTTTCTCCTTTACGATCACGGGCGATCGCCATACCGAGGGCGGCCGAAATCGACGTTGAAGCATGGCCCGCACCAAACATGTCGTACTCCGACTCATCACGGCGAAGAAAGCCGCTGAGGCCACCGTATTGTTTGATCGTGGGCAACAGTCCCCTGCGTCCGGTTATGATTTTGTGTGCATAAGCCTGGTGGCCAACGTCCCAGACCAGGCGATCACGAGGTGTATCAAATGCATAATGAAGCGCGACGGCGAGTTCAACTGCGCCGAGGGACGCGCCCGTGTGGCCACCGACGCGTGACATTGTTTCGAGAATGTACTGACGTATCTCGTCGGCAACTGACTGCAATTGATCAAGTGGGAGCCGCCGCAGATCAGCGGGCGAGTTGATAGATTCCAGTAGGTTCATTTGGGTTCGCATTGTAACCTGACCAGTTCGCTTTCGCGAATTCACGTTGGAAGTGCGAGATTCAAATAAAGTTCGCGCAGTTTGATTCACTCCGAGCTTAAAGTATGCTGCGTTACCAGCGTCCTTAGTTCGTACATTGCCGCAGAGGGTAACTCTGCGTCACAAAGTACTCTGCCATACTACACGATCGGCGGCCTTCCCGCAATGTCAAGTTTTTGGAGTCATTGGTAAGCGTCAAGGGATCGCGAAGCTGAATGCCGTATGGCGAGGCACTTTGCTGTTCGAGCGGCGAAGTAAACTCGTTGGTAGGACTAGGCGGCGAGAAAGGAACATGTGGGCGCAGAATAGCGTAAATGATTTCAACAATCGTCGGCGCGGCAATTTCGATGAGTAGTAAGCATTACACGATCGAACTTTTGTTCAAAGCGCTCGCGGATCGCACACGATTACGAATCCTCAATCTCATTCGGGAAGACGAAATCTGCGTCTGTTTTCTTGTTGAAGTCTTGAACATGAACCAGCCGAAAGTCTCACGGCACCTAGCGTATCTTCGCAGGGCAAAAGTGGTAACCGCGCGGCGCGAAGGCAAATGGATGCATTACCGCATCGTTGAGTCGCGCGATCCGCATGCTGCAAGTATCTTTCGTGAAGTGCTGTCGTCGCTGGCGAACGATCCTCAAATGCAAAACGATCGAGCGCGGTTAGGTCAGGTTTATTGCTGCCTGGAGAAGCGAGGGATCCATTGAATCGGACTCTTAGAATCGGGATTACGCTTCACCTCTTTGTTGGGCATCCAAACAGATCCATCGCTTAATGCGAACATCTCAACTCGAACTTTTACCTCCGGAGAGTTCGCGTGCCTTTGCGCGATGCCACCCTTCACCCCCTCAATCAATCCTGGATCAACCTTCAGGGATAGATAATCCCCGGGCAACATATGCAGCTCGGCCTCAGGACGGAGTTCCACATCCTCGTGAAGCGGGCTGCGGCCCTTCTGCATAAAGAAAACGAATGGCACACCGTTTATTGGCCCAACAATCACACTGACCTGAACAAATGTGATGATCCTGCCTGTTGTATTGCTAAGTTCAACAGTTAGGTCTTTAGGCCAGTTGTTATCCTCGGTGAATGATTGGCCATTTGCGATCGCCTTCTCTCTGATCAATACCGAATTGATTTTGAGTGGTGACTTCTTGTCGTAAATTGTCAGGTTATGAGTAACCTGTGGTGCGGTTTGAACCTGTTGTATGGTTTGAACCTGCGCATTTGCCTTGCGGCCGTGAAGTGCGCAGTAGACACTTAGCCCTGAAGCAAATAGCAGCAGGCCGCAGAGAATATAGTTTTTCATCATTAGGCTCATCCTTGAGGGGTTGAATTTCCTCTACACGTTGTCGCTCATCACCTCAGGTCGCCCGTCTTTCCCCATTCAGCCCTTTCCCATTTCGCCGGCCGTCGCCCGGCGTAAACACAGCACCGCGATCTCCGGCCGGACGCCGAACCGGACCGGCAAGCCGATTACACCGGTACCCGCGGAAACGTACAGCTGCGTACTTCCCCGCTTGAAGTGACCTCGTGCGTATTTCAGATCTCTAGTAAGAAACCGCGCGGGAGGACCAACTAACGGAAGATCAATCTGTCCTCCATGAGTGTGTCCACTAAGAATCAAAGAGACATTTTGCGTTTCTGCAAAATCAAATACGACAGGCTGATGTGAAAGCAACACTGTGGGCCGGCCTTGATCTATGCCCTTCAGCGCGCGCGGCCAGTCCGTCCCAGCCCACGACCAATCATCAATTCCAGAAAGCTGCAAAGTATCGCTGCCACGGCGAACGACAGTGTTCGCGTTATTCAACACCGTTATGTGATGGCGCTCGAGCGCCCAGCGAGTCAGTTCAGGATCTGTGTAGTGGTCATGATTACCCAACACTGCCCAAACCCCATCGGGTGCCTGGAGGTTTCCGAGCGCCTCCGCACAAGGTTCGATATAGCGACGATACGAAGTTGTGTAATCACCGGTTAGCGCGATGAGA
>JBKPCC010000040.1:0-87987 GCA_046727215.1 Acidobacteriota bacterium | reverse complement strand
CCTGATATGGTTGTAATGATGGACGCAATCAACGTCGAAGGAGAGCGTGCCGTTTATCGGTGGACGTTAATTGGAACTAACAGTGGCCCAGGCGGAACTGGTAACAGAGTGCAGATCAGCGGGTATGAGGAATGGACCATCTGCGCAGACGACTTGATAGCAGAGTCGCTTGGTCACTTGGATGAAGCCGAATATCAACATCAACTGGGATAAAGCACGCAATACTTAAAACTAGAACTCCATGAAACGAACCGATGGAAGTTCAACCACATCGCCGAACTATAGCGTAGAATTTCGTGTGAAGCCTGGACAAAGGATTCGGCTTAAGGACGTCGATCCAGCGTTTGCCGGCGAGCACGAAGACAAGAAAACCGCTAAGCAATCCACCAAAAAACTGCAAAGGTCGATTGAAGATTTGCAAGCCCAGCTTTATGCCGAGGGAAAGCACTCATTGTTGATCTGTCTTCAAGGACCCGACGCGAGCGGCAAAGACGGCGTCATTCGACATGTTATCAACGCGATGAACCCGCAGGGCTGCCGCGTCGTCAGTTTCAAGCAACCCTCAAAGGTAGAACTCGCGCACGATTTTTTGTGGCGAATCGAGGCACAAACACCAGGCCGTGGCGAAGTTGTTATTTTCAACCGCTCACACTACGAAGACGTTCTGATTGTGCGTGTCCACGATCTCGTTCCGAGATATGTGTGGTCCAAGCGTTACGAACAGATAAACGACTTCGAGAGCCGGCTGGCAGAAAACAACACGCACATCTTGAAGTTCTTCCTTAATATCAGCAAGGAAGAACAATTGGACCGGTTCAAACGCCGGCTGAATGATCCGAATAAGCGTTGGAAGATTAGCGAAGCGGATTATGCGGAACGGGTGTATTGGGATGATTATCAAGCCGCGTACGAAACTGCCATTAACAAATGTACGACTAACGATGCGCCCTGGTTTGTGGTCCCTTCGGATCACAAATGGTTTCGCAACCTTGTGATCTCGCACGCTATAAAGTCGAGTATGGAAAAGATGGGAATCCAACGTCCGGAGCCGAGTGTGAACATCGAAGACATTCGGAAGAAATATCACGAGGCAATGGCGGAAGAGGCTAATGCTAAAGTCTCTATATAAGTAAGTCGAAGCTGCATTGCATTAGAACACGTTGGACTTACTCCCGACGAGTTGATGTTACCAACGGCTCAGGACATGGCGGCAGGTCGCGATCCAGTGCTCTCAAAAGCTGCTTCACTCGTCGGTATCAATCTGGATCCAGAGAAAGCCGGCGCATTATTCCCAATTGAATGGAGAAGTAGATAGTTCCGCGCTTGACCGGAACTCGCATGTTTAAGGAATTCGTTCTCAACCGAAGCCGAGGGACGGCCCTTACTGGATCACCAGCGGGATCTCGGATGAAACCTGGAGATCCATCACGTTGTACAGACGCCGGTCGATCTGGAAAAACAGGGCCGCTTTTTTCCCGGGCAGCACCTTCTCAACGAGCGGCACATATTTCTGTCGCGTCAGTGCCTGTTCGACCTGTATCTGGCTCCACCGCTTGATCATGTCTATCGCGTGAGCGTCTGTCAGCGTTTTTTGATTCGCGGCGTATTCCTTAATTATCGCGTAAAACTCGTCGTTGTGTTTGCGCATCTCGTCGGCGTACTGGTCATACACAGGCCAAAACTGTGTTGCCTCCGTTTCCGTCAACGGCAGATTCGCTGCCAGTATTTTCTTTTTATCCGCCCGCAGATCACGGCGAAGCAATTGAAGGTCCTTCTCAACCTCGACGCCATTGGCCGTTTCTCTTTGCGCAAGAGCCGAACTGTTTGCCACGATGAAGGTGAAACCCAGAACGAAACATGAAAACACTATCTTCTTCATTGTCTATCTCCTTTTGTACTCAGAGGACGACCAAGCGCATACGTCACCGTCGGATTTGCGAAATATATTCGGCCCCCTGATCCCGAGTAACTGTTAAAATTGCTAGGTTCTCAAATACCCAAAATGCGCTAGAGAGGCACAAGATGCGGAAAACTCATCGGCGGCCAGTAAAGATTATGGTCATCCGACACGCAGAAAAGCCGGCGAGCGGCAATTATGGCGTTACTTTAGAGGGAAAGCGGAACAAGGAGTGCCTGACGATTCGAGGGTGGCAGAGGGCTGGTGCACTGGCAACCTTCTTTGCCCCTACAAATAACTCTTTCAGCGATCCGGTACTGGGCAGACCGCAGTTTCTCTTTGCTTCCAAACCCACCAGGCGTGATGGAAGCCGTCGCCCAGTCGAGACGATTACGCCTTTAGCTGAAAGACTAGCGCTTCGAATCAACTCTCAGTTTCAGAAGTTTGATACAAAGACGATGTTGGAGGAGGCGTTCTTGTTCGTCGGGGTTGTTTTGATTAGTTGGCAGCGAGAGTACATTCCGAACATTGCAAATTACATACTAGGCACCAAGAAGGTAGCGCCGCAGGAGTGGCCTGACGACCGCTTCGATATGGTTTGGGTATTTGAGCGAGACGCTCGCTCCGATCATTATGGGTTCCAGCAAGTTCCTCAAGGCCTCCTAGTGGGTGACAGCACAGCGCCAATACAAGGTGCGCACCGACCTGAACGCCGGAAGTAGTGAATAAGTATGGCAGTTCAAGTAAAGCGCCTGCCAATCCAACTCGAAAGGGATTCGAGCCGCGTCATCACCCGCTTTTTTAGACCGGGAGATGAAAACCGCCTCCGCGACATCATCCGGCGTTTACTCGCGATTCCCGAGGCGACCGTTGCGTCACTACAGGCCGACCTCGAACGGGACTTCCGTCCGAACCATTCGGATATTGATGACATTTTTCTCGAGCACTATGCGTTAGTAAAAAACCATATTCCAAACGACGCTGTCGTGAGCGATGTGCGGCAGCGGTTTATCGGCGCCTGCTTCACCATGGAGTATGCGATTGAGTCGGCCGCCTTGTTCAACCCGTCGATGGTTCCTGCCATTGACCAGTCTAACGTGCCGCCCGGGTCGGTGCGCTTCCTGATGAGTCTCCGCGCGACCGGTGAAGGACATATTTCATCGATTGTTTTTCGGCGAGGTCTGATCGATTCGCGAGGCAACGTCACCGTTGATACACCCGGTTCCTACAGCCGACCGCTCCGCGCCACCACTGAAACTCAGTTCGAAAAGGGCGTCTTTGTTCGGCAACTGCAAGCGATCAATGCCTGGACCAAACATGCACAGGACATCTTGAATCGGCTTCCGAGCCGATTTACGCGCGCCGAGCTTTCCAACGGTATCGACGAAATGCGTAATCAGGCGACGCTGACTGGTCAGCTGGAGGAATCTAACGATGCGCTGCTTGCGTTGACTCAAGCAAACTACCAGATTCGACTGCCGCCGGACTCAGACATTTCTGAGGTCGTGATCTTTCCGAATTCCGATAATGAACGACGCGGAATTGAGGATCTGCGACTCGTCAAGTTTACTGATGACGACGGGTTGGTTCACTACTACGGCACCTACACCGCCTATGATGGTTTTCGAATCTTTCCTCACTTGGTTGAGTATCCTGTTGGCGAGAATGTTGAGATCCACATGCTCATGGGCCGGTGTGCAAAGAACAAGGGCATGGCTCTATTTCCACGAACCATTCGGGGCAAGTATGCAATGGTTGCGCGGCTTGACAATGAGAACCTCTACTACATGGAGTCGGACGATCTGTGTTTCTGGGACGAAGCGCAGCTGTTATCTGTCCCAAGATTCCCTTGGGAGGTGATACAAATTGGCAATTGCGGCTCGCCTATTCAAACTGAGGCTGGCTGGCTGCTGTTAACTCACGGTGTCGGTCCAATGCGTCAATACTGCATTGGCGCGACCCTGTTGGATCTCAATGATCCACAGCGAGTCATCAGTCAGACCACCGAGCCTTTACTCGTTCCTACTGGAAGGGAAAGATTTGGGTATGTCCCGAATGTGGTTTACTCGTGTGGTGGAATGATCCACGCTGGGAATTTGATACTCCCTTATGCGATGAGCGACCTGGCAACCAGCATTGCGGTGATTAACCTTCAGGAGTTGCTCGACTCGCTACCTTCTTAAAGCTTACCCAACGTCGCAAGCACTTCCTGGGTGTCCGACAAATCAGCAAGGAAAGTATCCGGATTATGTTTCAGGAGATCGTCTCGCGAGTAGAAGCGTCCGGTGTTGACTGCGAGGGCGCGCGCGCCAAAGTGGTGAGCGCAATCGATGTCATTGGGCGTGTCACCGATTACGATGAATTGAGAAGGTCGCAGATCTAATTTCAGTCGCCTGCCAATTCTATCCGCGGCAAGGGCAGGGAGATCCCGCCGATCGTGTGATTCGTCTCCAAAGGATCCTGGCAGCGTGAAGTATTTCGATAGTCCAACCAATTCCATCTTCAGATGTGCGGCCAGTTCGATGTTTCCCGTCATCAGTGCGGATTGATAGCGAGGATGCGCATGGACCGCCTCAAGGACTTCGACCACGCCGGGCAGAAGATGGAAGAATTGTTGGCCGTTTGAGGTCACTCGCTTCATTTCTTCGACATAGCGTGTGCGAAGCAGATCAATTCGCTCGCGAATGTGGTCGGGTGTAAAGCCCTCATGACGCAGTGCTTCGAGCACGATCTGCAGATCGGTCATGCCCGAGACGCGCATCTCCGCCAGTCTTCCGGCGGTGCCAAACACATGCTCAAGGACGGGAATGGTGTAGTCCTTGAAGGCGTCTGTTCGGGCCGACCTGATTAACGTTCCGTCAATGTCCCACAAAAGGATACGAATGTCGTTCATTCAATCACCGCCAGAACTTCGCCTGCATTGACCGTCGCACCAGGTTCTGCATTTATGCTGATAACCTTTCCTGTCTTTGGAGTTTTCAATTCGTTTTGCATCTTCATCGCCTCAACCACAAGAATGCCATTTCCTGAAGTCACATCAGCTCCCTCAGCAACTAGCACACGTACGACTTTACCTGGCATCGGCGCGATGATCTCAACTAAACCGTCGTCGTGTCCGCTTCCCGATTGAGTATTACGCAGGCGTTTGGGATCGATGATCTCAATCGAGTATTCACTTTGCTGCAGATGAACGATGAAGTTCTCACGGTTCGACTCGACTCGGCAATCAAACACTCTCGAGCCTTCCATCAGAAAGTACCGGTTTCCGCCACGCTTTCGGACGTCAAGTTGATGAACTCTGTCGTCAACGGCAGCGGTGACATTTTGCCCATCAATTGTTGTCGAGAGCGAATATTCATTGTCGCCGAGTCGGGCTTTTAGTTTCATCGGTTTCTCGCTCGAACGAGTTGGCGACGTCCAGCCATCTTCCAACGAGTCTGTCCAGGAACGTCTACGAGTCCTTGTGATGTTTTCCGCTGATTCTGAAGGTAATGCACTGCCGCCGCGATAAGCGCCACATCACGGTTTATTATGTCCGCCTCAGTTTCTGCATCGTATAGATGCACACTTTCACGTCGTTCGTTAAAGCGCGAGATGAAGCCCGTATCAAGGTCGCCGCTGACGAATTCTTCGTCCCGCACGATGTTTCGGAAAAAGGGCAGCGTCGTCTTGATGCCATCAATCGCATATTCGTCGAGCGCGGTTCGTAAACGATCAATTGCCGCGGCTCTGTCGCGACCCCAAACGGTAAGCTTGGAAATCAATGGATCGTAATAGATAGACACTTCCGATCCCGGTTCCACTCCACTGTCGTCCCGCACACCTGGTCCAGATGGCACGCGAAGGTAACTGATCCTTCCCGGTGATGGGACAAAGTTGTTTTCAGGATCTTCCGCATAAATACGACATTCGATTGCGTGACCGCGCCAGGCTACATTTTCCTGCGTGAATGAAAGCATCGCACCGGATGCAACTGTTATTTGTTCTCGCACCAGATCAAAACCCGTGACGAGCTCCGTCACTGGATGCTCAACCTGTAAGCGCGTGTTCATCTCGAGAAAATGGAATTCATGACTTGCCCCTGAAACCAGAAACTCCACTGTTCCGGCGCCGGTGTAGTTTACTGCGCGCGCAAGTTTGACTGCGGCGGCGCCCATTCGCTCCCGCAGTTCAGGATCGTTTATTGGTGAAGGACATTCCTCGACGACCTTTTGATGCCTTCGTTGCACGGAGCACTCGCGCTCGCCCAGGTGCACGACATTGCCGTGCGTGTCTGCGAACACTTGAATCTCGATATGTCTCGGTCGGTCGATCGCTTTTTCCAGGTAAACGGCCGAATCACCAAAAGCCGCTGCCGCTTCGGATTGGGCAGTTTCGTATGCGGCAAGCAAATGCTCGGAGGAGTGCACCAGCCTCATTCCTTTGCCGCCGCCTCCAGCTGCGGCCTTTAGCATCACCGGATAACCAAACTCCTCAGCTGCTTCCTTTGTCTTTGCAAAAGACGTCAATGGATCGACGGTGCCGGGAACAATCGGCACCCCTGCGTCAATTGCGGCGCGCCGGGCTGAAGTCTTTGATCCCATGACTTCCATCGCTTCTGCGGATGGACCAATGAACGTCAAACCGGCTTCAGTCACGGCACGAGCAAAATCGGCATTTTCGGCGAGAAAACCGTATCCTGGGTGAATGGCTTCAGCGCCAACCCTGGTTGCAGCAGCGATCAGCTTTGGGATGGAAAGATAACTTTCTGAGGAGGGAGGGGGACCGAGCAATACGGCCTCGTCAGCCAGCGAGACATGGACCGCACTTGCATCAGCTTCTGAATGGACTGCGACCGGCGAAATATCGAGATCACGGCAAGCTCGGATTATTCGGACAGCAATCTCGCCGCGATTAGCTATTAGGATTTTGCGGAACATTCAATGTCGGAATCACAAAAATCAAACTACGGCCGAATTTCCCGGTTGACGAGGATCGTAACGAATGACCACCTTAGCGCCCGGAGAATAGTTCTTCCCCAACTGTTGTTGCTGTGGATCCAGTGGCTGCGACGATTCGTACTCAACGCCTGCGATATTGTACGTGTAGAAGACGTGAGTGACACGACCCTCATCGTCGAGAGTGTTATCAAGGATTGTCCCTTCCCCGATTCGACCGGTTCTAAGCAGACGCGCAATGCGTGAGGCTTCGTCTTCCTTCTTTTTTCGGAAGCGATCGAAGAACGACATGATACTTGCAGAGTTATCGCTTGAGCGCGTTGCTGGAGGCGGTTGAACCTATTACGCCGGGACCCGCCTCTGAGGCTTTGGTGATCACCCCATCGCGAACAATGAGATCATCTTCCGTGCCCACTATCTTGTCAGGTCCTGCCAGACGTAACTCGTAGTTGGTCAATGACCAGCCGGCCGGAAGCGTGTCATCGCTCGGTGCATCGACTGAGGCGTTTCGAATTACCAAACCTTGTAAAGGTCGAGGCTTGCGCTGGGGCAGCGCTGCCAGATCTGAGCCGCTTGGCTTGTAAGCGCCTGGGCCAAGCGGACCAATTTCTCTTTCACTTAAAGCCGCCGCCAACGAACCATCGGGATCTGGTAAGCCCTTCAACAAATCTTGAGGCTCGGACGGCAAGGTATGATAGCGAATCCCGTATTCAAGAAACGCGCGGTCCAGTCTATGAACGTGAGCGTAATATCCCGCCTCGATTGACAGGCGCCGGTTTTCCAAACGACTCGGCACGCTCACAACAAGAAAAAACCCTGTTAGGATACATACCGCAACAGCTGCTCTTAAACCCTGCCGTGCATATCGTTCGCCACAGAAACGATCTGCATCGCTCAGAATTGACGTGTAAAGCTTACGACCGGCGACAAGGACGAGCATGGTTGCGGGGATCATGCCCCATTTAATACGCCAAGCTGCGGTCTGACCCGCGTTGGCGAGGGACCAAAAAAAAGAAGAAAAGCTAAACGAGCCGGGAAGGTGTTTGAGAAATCCCAATACCAACTGCCCGACGAACATCCCCACCATCGATGTGCCCATCGCAACCAGCACCAAAGCACGACCGTAGGATGGAAGCTCGTGTTCAGGTCTTGGCAGCGGTTCACCAACCGACTGGGCACCACACGCGTTACAACCGTCGTTAAAGTAGCCGACAGATTTAACGCCGCAGCAAGGACAGATCGTCACTTGGTCATACCTCGAGCGCGATAAAAAAGGGGGATTTGGTTGATGGCATTCGGGTCTGTTAACCAGCCTTGTGCACAAGCGTCTGTTCGGTCCGGCGTTCAGGCCCCGAATTAGATTGCGAATAAGACGATTGCGTACTTGAATCAATCTCAGCCGTGGCGTGGTTCAATTCGCGCCACGTATGATACATGCGATGAGCAAAGGTCCAATAAGAACCAACCGCTAGTACCCACAAAACAGCGGGCATCCGGTTAGCAAAAAAATTGTTTGATCCCGGATGTGTGCTCAAAGCTCCAATTATGAAAAGGACAACCCGCTCCGGTCGCCGCAAGAATCCGACGTCACATTTTGGAATAAGGCTTTCGGCGCGGGCGCTCGCGTAGCTTACCATAACCGACCCCATCAACGCGGCACCCGCAAGAAAAACGTTAAGAGTTGAATGAAATTCCGTGTTCCTCGCATAAAAGACCATCAAACCGACGAAAACTACCATGTCGGATAGTCTGTCCAGCGACGAATCCAGGAAACCTCCAAACCGAGTCACCCGACCAGACAGGCGGGCCACCTGGCCGTCCAGCATGTCAAAAAGATTGGCGACGATCAGAACGATTCCGGCCCAAAAAAACAGCCCAAATCCAAACAGCAGACCGCAACCAACGTTTAAAGCTACGCCAATGACGGTTAAGAAGTTCGGGTTAATATGGCCGTGGGCCAGCCAGCGGACCATAGCGTCGATGATCCGTTGGCAAGCGCGTCCGATGCTGGCGCCAAACATTTTTCCTCGGTTTCTCCCTAATCAGCCATTATGCCGAAAACGCAAAAAACTGTCAGTACGGCAGGCTACACCAAAATAATCCACAGATTACGCAGATTACACAGATTTAGAGTCCAAAGCAGCAAACTTGAATTATCGCCCTTGGCTGAGGTTCCTGTTTTAGCAAGTCAGCTTTCTTGATGTCGGCTAAGTCAAGCCTACTGTTTTACCTTCTAAATCTGTGTAATCTGTGGATAAGTCTTTACTTCGCCTGCTCGTCGTGAAGCGTGGTCAAACTCTTAATATCAAACGTACGTGCACCGGCAGGAGTACGCACGACTACTTGGTCGCCTTCCTCCTTACCCATCAGACTCTTTCCGACTGGAGACGTAGTAGAGATCAGCCCTTTTTGTGGATCGCTTTCTTCCGGTGTGACAAGCCGATAAGTTACCTCCTCATCCCGTTCCGCGTCATAAAGACTCAGCACAGATCCATAACCGGCCCGGTCCTTCGGAATGCGGTTGAGGTCAATCGAAGCAATCTCACTGATCCGCTGTCGCAGTTCCACAATACGTGCCTTCACCACGTTCTGGCGGTCCAACGCCGCACGGTACTCCGAGTTCTCACGCAGATCCCCAAACTCAAGCGCTCTCTTTATCTCTTTGGGAAGGTGAACGCGTAACTCGTTCTCGAGCTCATCAAGCTCGCCCTGCAGTTTTTGTTTGATGTCTTGTGACACTTACGTCTCGCTTCCTCCAACTTTAGAGCCCTTGCTGATGATGTTCTGCCTCATCTGGTGCGCCAAACGAGATGCCAGTGTCTCGCGCGGTGCGGACCAATTGACCTGTAGGCGGAATGGTCTTCGTATTCGCAATGGCTTCAGAAATCGGCACGGGAACAATGTCTCCGGCTTGCAGCGCGACCATGACTCCTGTTTTTCCTTCCGCCAGTGTGCGGACGGCGCAGGAGCCAAAATTCGTCGCCAGCATCCGATCGAATGCGTTGGGTCGTCCACCTCTTTGCAAGTGCCCGAGAACAACACAACGTACCTCTTTATCAGTAAGTTGTTCCAACTCTATTCGACAATAGTTTCCAATGCCACCTAATCTGGGGGCGTGCAACGGATCGCCTTTATCCTGATAGATCTGCTCGTGACCAACTTCAACTGCGCCTTCAGCTATCACAATAATGCTGAAATTTGATCCACCAGTTTCTCTTGCTCGAATCTTCGCCGCAACAGACTTGATGGAGAAGGGGATCTCCGGGATCAAGATAACATCGGCCCCGCCAGCGATCCCGGAATGCAGAGCAATCCATCCTGCATTGCGTCCCATTACTTCGAGAATCATAACGCGATCGTGAGATTCAGCAGTGGTATGAAGCCGGTCCAAAGCTTCAGTCGCAATATCGAGTGCCGTCATGAAACCGAAAGTCAGTTCTGTGCAGGCTAGATCATTATCAATTGTTTTTGGTACTCCGCATACGGGGATACCCAATGCATCAAATTCTGCTGCGATGGTAAGGGTGCCTTCTCCTCCGAGGACTACGAGTCCGTCAATGCCAAGGCGTTGCAGGTTTCCAACAGCTTCCTTATACACATCCTCCGACTTGGTGAGAACGCCGCCCTCCACATGCTCTGCAAATCTGCCACGATTCCTTGTTCCCAGGATCGTACCGCCGCGCGGAAGAAGACCCCGCACATCGTCGGGAGTTAAGGGCCTGGTTCTCGTGTCACCCAGAAGACCTTCATACCCGTCTTCAATACCAATCACCCGCATGCCGTACTCACAAACAGCCGTTTTGACAACCGCGCGGATTACAGCATTTAAACCAGGAGCATCGCCTCCGCCTGTTACGATTCCTATGGTTTTCATCGGAATTTACTTCCTAACCCGTGGCGGCTCGAAGTAGTCTCCGTATTCCGGATATTCCCTTGTCACGATTGCGCCCGGCCGAGTGTTTTCCCTCAACAGGCTGAGCGCATCTCTTAGAACTTTTCGCTGCAAGTCACGGGCATTTGGCTTTCCCAAACTGTTCCCAATTTTAAAGCCATTTGGATAAATCGCTCGTGGAGGCCGCATTTGCGCGGAGACTTCCGGGCTGACAGTAATGAGAACTGTCGGAATTCCTTTCATTTCGATCTCGCGTTGGACCGCCACGACCGTGCGGTGACAAACGCTCGGTCAACCACCAGTCAGCACCACGGCATCTGCTCGGGATCCTTTGTCGATTTCATTGGCGATCTCACGGGCAGTTCCCTCATACATCGCCTTCAGCTGCATAGTGTAGCCCATGTAACCGACATGTTTGCGGGCAATGCCGCCGATGAATCCCTCATTCTCCAGATCCCGTAAGACATCGATCGGAAAAACCACATTGATATCCCGGTCGGCATCGGAATGGTCGTAATGGTGGTGCGTTACCATTATATGTTTTGAATCGACATCCTCTGGTATGACGCGGTAGCCGAGATCGCCCAATTCGTCGCTCGTATTGAACGCCTCCTGATGTTTCAGATGGACTCCGCCTGCAGAGACGATTGCGATAGTCGCCTTTGACAGCTCACCTTCAAACGGCGTGAAAGGTACACACTTGCGAAAAATAGTCATAAACAGAAGTGAAGGTCAGAGCTAATCAGGCGGACCAGCTCTGACCTCTCAATTTCGGAGCAAGCTACAGTTTCCGTAGAACTTCAAATAAATCTTCGTTATCCGGCTGATCCGAAATGTCGTGAATATCCTTGTACGCGAGTTTCCCCTCCTTGTCCACGATGAAGAGAGCGCGCTCGCTTATCCCATCATTTGAACGATAGGCACCGTACTTCTTGGCCACTTCTCCCTTGGGGTGAAAATCGCTAAGCAGATCGTATGAAAGTCCACCGAGGCTTTTTGCCCAGGCGGTGTTGCAGGGGACGCTATCGACGGATATGCCCAAGACCTGGGCATCATAGCCTTTGAAGCGTTCGAGGTCGGCCTCGTACGCAGGCATTTGCGCCGTTCAAACCGGCGTGAACGCTAAAGGATAAAAAGCGAGTACAACGTTTTTCTTGCCACGGAAATCGGAAAGCTTCACTTTTTTTCCTTTCTCCATGTTACTTGGCAGCTCAAAATCCGGGGCCAGATCCCCCACTTCAGGCATGAAAAATTCCTCCTTTTGTTTTTGTTTGATGCTAGGTAAAGATAATTTACACAAAAAGCGATTTCAAGTTAACGCAACACTAGTTCTCCAAAACTATCCACGAAATCACACAAAACTGTCCACGAAATCACACGAAACGAAAGTTGTGATTTTGCAGGGACGACCGGGTTGACCGTCCAGTAGCACTCAAGTAGCATAGCAGCGCGCGCCATAACATCCGCAGATTAGGACCCCTTACAAGGTAAACACACTTGGACATCGATGACGAGGCAAAAGAGATCGTTCGTGAGATAGGCACGGCGATCAACGAATCGGTAGAAAACTCCGCAAAAGTGGCCGAGGCTATCGAGCGTCTGCGTGATGCCGGTTATGAAATGGAACTGACACTCAGACTCGAAATCGGTTTGCGGCCGCATGCGGGTGATGACGAAGATGGTGACGCCACTCTGGATCTAACGGACGAGGACGTCCAGGTCCTGCAACGCATGAAGATCCGAATCGATCCAGAGCAGTGACATTTCCGATTGCCAATTGCCGACTTCAGATTGATCAATCGCGACCCTGAAGAGGTCCCCGCAACTACTGCGTAATCAGTATCCTTAGTATCTTCAAACTTCAGGGTACCGTTCCACCTATTCGGTATCTTCTTCACCTTCGGTCAACTTCTTTTGACGTAGCGCAGCAGCACCCAACAGCCCACCCATACCCATCGATTCCACAGCCGTACTTGGCACCAGCATCAGGGCTCCTTTTTCCTTCAAGCCTTCATACAGCATGTTCATAGCTCTTAAATGTAGAGCCGTCGGATTATCTTGGTAGGATTCCGCTGCCTTCTCGAAGGAGTGGGCGATTTCAACTTCCGCCTGGCCCAGGATTATGCGCGCCTGTTTCTCACGGGCGGCCTGCGCTTCGCGGGACATCGCATCCTGTAGCGCAGTGGGAATAACAACGTCGCGCATCTCTACCGACTGAACTGTAACGCCCCAGGGATTCGAGCGTTGATCAATTAGTTGTTGTAATTCTTCCTCAATGCGCTCTCGTCCTCGTAAAAGATCGGTGAGCGAGGTGCGGCCGATGATGTCGCGAAGCGCAGTCTGTGCTGCCCAACTCACTGCCTGCGGATAGTTTTGCACCTCAAGCGCAGCTTTCTCTGGATCGTAGACCATCCAAAATAGCACCGCGTCAACGTTGACCGGCACAGTATCAGATGTCAGCGTTTCTTCCGCCGCAAAACTGGTGGTAATCACTCGCTGATCTATCCATGCTGGAATCGAATCCACAAACGGCACAATCCAAAACAAGCCGGGACCGCGTAGACCAACGTACTTTCCGAGTCGCAACACCACGGCGCGCTCCCACTGTCGAGCGATTTTCGGAGCCTGAGCCAGCAGAATGCCGAGCAGTATTCCAACAATCAGCCCAGCGGGGTTGCCGGTTGTCAGGAACGTCAACACACCCAGCGCGAGTGGGGCCAGAAAGGCGACCGCCGAAATCACATTGATTCGAGGAGTGTTCTGCGACGGCACATTGCTCTTCGTCTGGATCAAACTAGTCATCTCAGCCATTTTTCTTCTCCTTCTTGCGCCTGCTTTGCAGGTAATCAAGCACATCGTCAAGAGTAAACCCAAGCGCTCCTACTTCGGTAATGAAGCGGTTGGTTAACTCGTGAAACTGCTGCTCGTGTTGCTGAGTCTGTCGCGCATCGAAATTCTGTTCGCACACAAAGGTCCCGACTCCTCGATGTGTTTCTACAATTCCGCTGCGCTCCAATTCTGCGTAGACCTTCGCGACGGTATTCGCGTTGATACGGAGATCCACAGCTAACTGCCTCACCGTCGGGAGCTGTTCTCCGACTCTGAGGCGGCCGGTCGTCACGGCAAAACGAATCGCCCTTGTTAACTGGGCGTAAAGTGGCATTGGATCAGCCGGGTTTATTGGGAACATCTGACTCATTCTACCTTGTACTACGAAACTAGTACAACTAAAAGTTTCGAGTATTTTGCTGCGATTTCGCCGATAGCCTTTTCGGTGATGTAACCAAATCTTTCAACGAAATCATGCGAAAGAAACACGAAAAGCGTGTTTGTCCGATTAAAATGCCTATGTTATCTTGTCTGGCTTTAAAACCATCCGATTTGTTCGCCTACTCAGGCCTCTGTGGAGGAGTTAAAAAAGTAAGTATGGCTACGCCTAATGCAAACGCGACCGATAGTCACCGAACCGGTAAAGTCGTTCAGATTATTGGCCCTGTGGTCGATGTTGAGTTCGACGATCAATACCTGCCGCCGATTTACGAGGCGCTTCGCATTGTATCTGATGGATTCGATGTACCCACGCCAATCGATGTCATCGCGGAAGTCGAACAGCACCTGGGTGAAGGTCGTGTCCGCACCGTCTCAATGCAACCAACCGACGGAATGGTGCGCGGCATGACGGCCATCGATACTGGTGGTCCAATCACAATGCCTGTGGGTGAGGGAACACTCGGTCGTGTTCTCAACGTTATTGGCAACCCCGTAGACAACCTCGGCGAGGTCAAGTACAAAGAGCGTTATCCAATTCACCGCCACTCTCCGAGCTTTGAAGAGCAGTCTACTGAATTGCAGATGTTCGAAACGGGGATCAAAGTCATCGACTTGATTCAACCATTCGTACGCGGGGGAAAGATCGGCTTGTTTGGCGGTGCAGGCGTTGGCAAGACCGTAATCGTGATGGAGCTGATCAACAACATCGCGAAGGCAAGGTCTGGTTTTTCAGTGTTTGCTGGTGTAGGTGAGCGTACGCGCGAAGGGAACGACCTCCTCCGTGAAATGGTCGAGTCCAAGGTCATCGACTTTGGCGAGTCGTTCTACAAGAATTTTGAAGAAACAGGCATCTTTGACATGACCAAGGTTGACCTTAAGGCTTTGGAAAAGTCAAAGGTCGCTTTGATCTATGGTCAGATGACTGAGCCGCCTGGCGCTCGATTGCGCGTCGCATTATCCGGACTCACGGTCGCCGAGTATTTCCGCGATCAGCGAATGGACGTGCTGCTATTCATCGACAACATCTTTCGCTTTACGCAGGCAGGTTCGGAAGTATCGGCTCTGCTTGGTCGAATGCCTTCTGCCGTCGGATATCAGCCCAACCTGGCAACAGAAATGGGCGAAATGCAGGAGCGCATTACGTCAACCAAGACTGGCTCAATCACCTCGATTCAGGCTGTCTACGTACCGGCGGATGACTACACGGATCCGGCTCCGGCAACCACATTTGCTCACCTTGACGCCGTCACAGCGCTATCCCGACAGATCGTTGAGTTGGGTATCTATCCGGCAGTTGATCCACTGGCGTCTTCATCGCGAATTTTGGATCCGCGCATTCTCGGCGCCGATCACTACAACACTGCGCAAGATGTAAAGCGAGTCTTGCAACGATACAAAGACTTGCAGGACATCATTGCGATTCTCGGGCTGGACGAGCTTTCCGACGACGACAAGCTGATTGTGTCCCGGGCCAGAAAGATCCAGAGGTTCTTTTCGCAACCTTTCCACGTAGCCGAGCAGTTCACGGGATTGCAAGGCAAGTACGTAAAACTCGAAGACACAGTCAAAGGCTTCCGCGGAATTGTCGATGGCAAGTACGATGATCTTCCCGAGCAGGCTTTTCTGATGGTTGGCCCGATCGAAGAAGCGATCGAGAAGGCAAAGACGATTGCGCAGTAGGGGACGCGGAGACGCGGGGGACACGGAGAATGGGAGACGCGGGGACGCGGGGACGCGGGGACGCGGAAAAGGGGAGACGCGGGGACATTGAGACACCATTATCCTTTTACCCTTGTTACCCTTTTCCCCGTTTTCCCTTTTTCCCTATTGAACTGAAATGGCTGAATTACAATTAGAAGTGATCACGCCTGAACGCCGGGTGCTGGCAGAGGCGGTCTCTATGGTAACTCTCCCTGGTCTGGGTGGAGAGCTCGGCATCCTGCCCGGTCACACTCCGCTCATTTCACAACTGCAAACCGGCGTGCTCTCGTATGTGCAGGATGGCAAGACTTTTCAACTGCACGTTTCAGGAGGATTTCTCGAGATCAAAGATGATCATGTTTCGGTGTTGGCAGAAATTGCTGAACGACCCGAAGAGATCGATGCCGCGCGCGCACGTCTGGCCCGCGAACACGTAGAGAAGCAACTTAGCTCGTGGACTGGAACTGAGGAGGATTTTGAAACGGCGCGCGCTCGGCTCGAGCGCTCCATGGTTCGCTTGAAACTCGCGTCGGGAAGTAGCTAGCCGCAGACTAACGCGGCTAAAATGATTTCTGCGCGCTGCCTAATCTGATTGCCTCACGCATTTCTCTAACCGCCTGTCCCAAACCGCAGAATAGCGCACGTGCCACAATGTTGTGGCCGATATTGAATTCAGTAATCTCTGATATCGTAGCTACCGCCCCAACATTCCTGAAAGTCAGTCCGTGACCAGCGGCTACGAGCAGACCGTATTGCGCTGCAAGCGCTGCACCTTCCCGTAAGCGCCTTAACTCGTGAGCGGCTTTCGCCGCCCCCTCTCCATGAATGCCTGCCGCCCCGAGCGTCGCGTCAGCATAGGCTGCTGTGCACAATTCAACTTGCTGTGCACCGATAGCATGAGCGCTTTCGATTTGTTGCGGATCGGGATCGATAAACAAGCTGACGAGGATGTTTTGTTGCCGTAGCTTATTGACAGTCGCACGAACAATTGCGATGTTTGCTTTTACGTTAAGTCCCCCTTCGGTGGTTATCTCACTCGGATTCTCAGCCACCAGACTGACGGCGTTGGGGCGAGTGTCGATGGCCACCTTCAACATCTCTTCAGTCGCAGCCATTTCCAGATTCAGGTACGTACTGATCGATTGGCGCAGCAGCCGAACGTCCTCGTCCTGAATATGCCGGCGATCACCGCGGAGATGAATGGTGATTCCATCCGCGCCGGCCTGTTCGCAGGCTATCGCCGCTGCAACCACGCTTGGCTCAGGAGCGCGCCGAGCCTGCCTCACGGTTGCTACATGATCGATGTTGACGTTAAGTCGCGCAGTCATTGACAAGGTAACGAAGAAGTATACGAGAAGTGGCCGTTCTCAGCGAGGTTCTGACAGGGGAAAACTATCCTGCGCGGCGGTCTGCCTCAATGGCTTTAATCGCTCGATCGTAAACACCTCGCCGTGCCTGGCGTCGAATAAGCGCCACCTCCCCCAGCATTTTCAAACTGTCCCCAGCAAGACTTACCTTGCTGCCTTCAGAGTGATCCCATCGCACAGGAATTTCCCTCAACCGCAAACCGGCGCTGTAACAGACATACAGTAACTCGACATCGAAGCCAAAACGATCAATAGTCGCGGCCTCTATAATCGGCCGGCAAACACTCATGCGGAATGCCTTGAACCCGCACTGCGTGTCCCAGAAGGGAAGGCCGGTCGCCAGCCGCACCGCCAGGTTGAACACACGGCCACCCTGTTCGCGCCGCCATGTTTGGTGAACCCCAATAAGGCTCCTATCCAAGGCTCGAGAGCCAAATGTCACATCACACTCACCATTTGCAATAGGTGTAACCAGCTTTTGTGTTTCTGTGATAGGCGTTGAGAGATCAGCATCAGAAAACAATGCGATTTTCCCCCGGGCTGCAAGAAGGCCAAGTCTAACTGCTCGACCCTTTCCTAAATTTGACTGGTAACTGATTACTGACCCGTGAACGCTGCCGGATTGCGCCATGCCCTCATGAGCGACGGTGGATGTACTGTCAGTGGAACCGTCATCAACAACGATTAGCTCTGAGTTTGGAAAGTTGTCGTTTAGATATTCGATGACGCGCGGCAATGTCTTGCGAAGACGGGCGGATTCGTTGTATGCGGGAATGATAACTGAAAGAAGTGCAGGCATCGGTTACGTCGCGAATATACCATAGTGCCGCACCTCTGATTCGGCATGGGTCGCGAGGCCATGCGTTACTTTCGGAAACAGAGGGATCGTTGTGCTATATTTTGGGCGATGGAAGTAGCCAATCATTTCGGCAGTGACTCTCCAAACTACACCGGAATACTGCGCAATAAGAAGTTTCTGCTCATTGCTGTCGCTGTGATTCTGATGGCTGCCTTGTTCGGCGGAACGATTGGGCAATCCCGGATGTTTCGCCGCCCATCGTCAGCCGGCCCAGGCGGGGCCTATCGCGCCGCAGAAGACATTGAGAAGGACTACAACGAGGCAATTTCAGCCTTATCTTCCAACTACGCAGGCGAAATCGATTACGAAAAGGCGACGCAGGCGGCCATTCAGGGCATGCTGTCAACCTTGGATCCTCACTCGGTTTATTTCCCTTACCTCGAGTTCAAGAAGCTTAAAGAGGATCAGGATTCCCGGTTCTTTGGAATCGGCGTGACGATCGTTCAGCATCGGGATGGGGTGTACGTTCAATCAGCTGTTGAAGGAACCCCGGCGGCGCGCCTCGGACTGAGGTATGGCGATCGCATTCTCGAGGTTGATGGCAAGGATGCTCGTGACTGGACCAGTGAGCAAGTGTCGAAAAATGTTCGTGGCGGCAAAAACGAACCGGTCACAATCAAGGTCGAGCGGGCCGGCGCCGAAGGGCCAATGAATTTCACTATCGTACGTGATGCGGTGCCGCTTCCGTCGATTCGCAATGAATACATTATAAAACCGGGGACAGGCTATATTGGTTTGACTGGTGGGTTCCAACATACGACGGATGACGAACTGCGAGAAGCACTGAAGCGACTTAAAGAGCAGGGAATGCGTCAACTGGTCCTTGATTTGCGCGGCAACCCGGGAGGACTGTTGGATCAAGCGATAGATGTCTCGAGCGAGTTTCTTTCGCGTGGACAGGTCGTAGTCTCCGTTAAAGGTCGCAGCGAGTACAGCGAACCCATGGTCTACAAATCCAGCGGTAACGATCCGGAAGATCTGCCGCTAGTAGTTCTCATCAATCGTAACACTGCATCAGCATCTGAGATTGTCGCAGGCGCTATACAGGATCATGGGCGCGGCTTAATTGTCGGCGAAACGAGTTTCGGCAAGGGACTTGTACAGCGAGTCTTTCAACTTCCATTTAATACTGGCCTTACTTTAACAACCGCACGTTATTACACGCCATATGGTCGATCTTTGCAGCGCGATTACTCGAGCGGTTCACTTTATGATTATTACACCAGGCATGAAACCGATGATGCTAAACCTCAGGCGTCACCCACACCTGGCGTAAGAAACCTCGAGGCGCCGCTGGCCCTTGCGTCGCCTACGCCGCACCCGCGAACAGGTCCGGCTGTAACAACTGCCGTCGGCCGAGTTTTTTATGGCGGCGGTGGTATCACTCCCGATGTTGAAATTAAGCCGTTAAACGCGACGCCATTGCGGCAGAGGATCGCCGAGAGTGCTTTCTATTTCACGCGCCAACTTGCTGCCGGTGTGGTGAGCGGGCTGGAAAGCTATAAAGTCGAAAAAGTGCTTTACGGACGCTCTGTGAAAGCAGGTGACTACCCAATCACTGATCGAGTGATTGAAGCATTTAAAGAATTCGTGCGCTCAGATAGCCTCGCGGGATTTACTTCAGCACAGCTGGACGAAGAGCTCGAATTTGCGAAGCTACGACTGCGGGAGGAGATAATCACCGCAGCATTTTCGAATGACGCCGGAGCCCGCATTCTGTTGGACAGCGATCCTCAGGTTCTACGCGCTGTTGAGGCGTTGCCAGATGCCAAACGCCTGGCTGAAAGCGCGCGGAGTGTCACTTCACGGAGCTAAGAGACTCACCCGATGAGAATGCTGCTCTCCTTGGCAACGGTGGTCCTAATTGCTTATCCCGTCGTTACAACAGGTCAGCAACCCTCTACTGCTTCCAAGAGCCAGGCGCCGCCAATAGCCGTTGCCAATCCTAGTCGGCTGGCCTTGGAGGTGGTTTATATTCCTGGTACACCACCGGATTACCTGACTGTGCCTGGCAGCGAATCGAGACGGGCTGGTGCTTGGTATGCCAGATTCTCCAGCACACCAGGTTGGCAGTTACCCAAAGGCTCCCTGCCTGTCGCGGCGGTAAAGATTGTGTCACAATTCAACGGTGAAACAGTCGACATTTACGTCTCCGTTTTTAAAGGCCGCTTGCACGAACGCGAGGAGTCGGTAGCCACCTACCATCTCGGTGAAAATGAAACAAGGGTTGTCAATGAGTTGAAATCATTCGGCATTGAACCGTTTGAAATCAAAGTCATCAGGAGTTCCCCAACTGTTGTTGTCCCGAATAATGTCATCAACGACACCCAATCACTTGAAGTGATCACAATCAAGGCTGCGAATTCGACCCTGCCTCAGTATCAGCTGACTCTGCGTAATCTCTCCAAAAAGGCAATCAGCGCGCTGTGGCTTGGCTTGCAAGCAGATGGGAAACTTAGAATTTCCTCTCTTCTACACAATCCCGATGGCAAGCCTTTGATTGGTGCAGGTGACACATATGAGACTCGCCCTTTCGGAGTCACGCGAGCACTCGAAGTTGGCGGAGGCTATGTTCCGCGGCCGCTCGAGTCGCAGGATGTTGTGCTCGGAGCCGTGGTATTTGACGATGGCACGTGGGAGGGTAAAGACACTCGGGCGGCAACTTTTCGTGCATTCGTTGCGGGTCGTAAATATCAAATCTCCGATGTCCTAAAGAATTTCGACCGCGTTTCTTCAAATACAGATTTAACCGTGACGTCAGCCATTGAGGAGCTCAGGACGCACTTCTCTCTCAGAAACGCCGGAGTCAACGAAGCTGCGTTTGCTCAGGTGTTAAGCGAATTTCCTAACTTCACCATGGCGCAACAGGAAGACCTGAGAGCGGGAGTTGAGGTAGTCACGCATGATATCCGAAAGACCTTGCTCGACAATCTTAGTGCATTTGACACGCAGCATCCGGAGCGCCGACTCGAGGACTTCCAGGCATGGCTGCTCAGTGAGAAGCTGAAGTACGAGACGTGGCTACACCGCCTCTAAGTTGCGAAGTCGCCTCTCAAGTGGAATTGTTAGTAAGACTCCGATTAGCCGCGAAACAATTGGCTGGTTGGTGCGTAAGAACGTTCGTCTGCCAGGCCGTTCCATGGCCGTCGTGTAATCCCGCGCAGTGAAATAACTCAATTGAAAGGATCTTTTTCTGATGAAAGAGAAGGCTCGTGCTATCTATGTCTTGATCGCGCTAATGCTGGCCATCTCTGTCATGGCACTGGCGACCATTGCCAGCCATGCGCAGAATCCCACCGCTGAGCAAACCCAGAGTCCGACACCGACCGCAAGCCCGTCGCCGACTCCTTCTCCAAGCCCGACCCCCACGCCGATCAATTGGTCCGAAGATCCGATGTTGAGGAGATTCGTGTTCCGTGGGATTGGCCCAGCAAGCATGGGCGGGCGCATAGATGACATCGCTGTCGTTGAAAGCAATACCTACATTATTTATGTCGGCTTTGCGACTGGAGGCGTCTGGAAGTCGACTAACAACGGCACGACCTGGCAACCCATCTTCGATACTTATTCAACGGGTTCAATCGGAGACATTGCGGTGTCCCAATCAAATCCGGACGTTGTTTGGGTTGGAACAGGAGAAGCTAACAACCGGCAAAGCTCGAGCTTCGGCGACGGAATATACAAATCAACTGATGCCGGAAAGACCTTCGTCAATATGGGACTGCGCGACTCACAGTCGATTTCGCGGATCCTGATCGATCCCAAGGATCCCAACATTGTTTATGTCGCAGTTCTAGGCCACCTTTTTGGTCCAAACAAAGAGCGCGGAGTTTACAAGACAACAGATGGTGGCACGACTTGGAACAACGTGAAGTTCATTGACGAAGACACAGGTTTCACGGATCTCGTAATGGACGCGCGCGATAACAAAACGCTGTACGGCGCCTCTTACCAGCGCCGTAGAACTTCATTCGGATTCAATGGCGGTGGGCCAGGCAGCGGCATCTGGAAGACCACGGATGCGGGCAAGAGCTGGACAAAACTCGAAGGTGCCGGCTTGCCGGGGGGATTCTTAGGCCGCATCGGCTTGGACGTTTCAAGATCAAATCCCAACGTTGTGTACGCCCAAATAGAAGTTGGCGCGAGCACCGGCACCGGCGGCGAGGAACCTGTTGTTGGTGGTGGCGCAGCAAACCCGAGCCCTAGTCCAAGTCCGTCTGCATCACCGTCGCCGGGTGCCTCGCCAGCTGCAAGTCCAGCCGCGTCTCCGAGACCTTCCCCTCCTGACCCGAAGAAAGCGGGCGTGTGGCGTTCGGACGACAAGGGACGAACATGGCGAGTTGTGAGCAACGAGAACAACCGCCCGATGTATTACAGCCAGATCCGGGTTGACGCGAAGAATCCGGATTATGTCTATGTGGGTGGGCTCAATTTTAGTAAATCAACTGATGGTGGAAAGACATTCAAGTCTTTACAACCCGGGATTGCACACAGCGATCATCACGCGATCTGGATCGATCCGAACAATGGCAACCACATCATGATCGGAAATGACGGTGGGTTGGATGTGAGTTATGACGAAGGCGCGACTTGGGAATTCGTCAATACCATTCCCGCTGCCCAGTTTTACGCGATCGCTGCGGACATGCGTAAGCCGTATTACGTTTACGGGGGACTTCAGGATAACGGATCGTGGGGCGGACCGAGCCAGACACGCAACGCCAACGGCATAACAAACGCTGACTGGTATCGCGTCGGTGGTGGTGATGGCTTCTACGCTCAGGCCGATCCGACTGATCCCTACACGGTCTACTCGGAATCGCAAAACGGCGCGATGACCCGAATTGACTTGAGGACCGGAAGGGGAGTCAGTATCCGGCCGCGCGGTGTGCCTCGTCGAGGCGGAAACCAGGGTGGTGGCCAAGGCAGGCAGGCTCAACCCGCTGCGTCTCCAAACGCCTCGCCTGACGCATCGCCGCAGGACCAGACGAACTCGTTAGCTGCATTCGCCGCGGCACAAGGCTTTGGACCAGCTGCTGCGTTGTTAGCGTCGAATGTGGTACCGACACCTCCTGCGAACGAGCAGTTCCGGTTTTATTGGAATACCCCGTTAATAATGTCGCCGCACAATCCCCGCATTCTGTATGTTGGAGGCGATCGATTCTTTAGGTCGTTGGATCGAGGTGATACGTGGATTGCCAGTCAGGATTTGACGAAGCACCTGGACCGAAACACGCTCTCCATCATGGGTGTTTCAGGCAAAGATCCGATGGCCTCAAAGAACGATGGTTACACAGGCTATGGATACATCGTGACGATCGCCGAGTCGCCAAAGCTTCCCGGAGTGTTATGGGTTGGCACGGACGATGGGAACGTGCAACTCAGTCGCGACGGAGGAGCGACTTGGACCAATGTCGCGAACAACGTGCCGGGTATAGGAGAGACGTACCACATTTCCCGTGTAGAGCCGTCTCACTATGACGCGGCCGCATGTTACCTCGCGGTCGATGGCCATCGCACAGATGATCTGAAACCGTATTTGTTTGTGACCCGCGATTACGGCCAAACCTGGACATCGATTGTCAACAATCTTCCGACGGTCGGTACCGTCAATGTGGTCCGTGAAGATCTAAAGAACAAGGATCTACTTTATGTAGGAACTGAGATTGGTTTGTTTGTTTCGTTAAATGCTGGTTCGCAATGGAAGCCGTTCATGTCAGGTCTCCCGAGAGTGCGAATCGATGACATCCTCGTTCACCCTCGCGACAACGATCTGATTGTTGGCACGCATGGTCGTGGGATCTA
The DNA here is from genome assembly GCA_046727215.1 of Acidobacteriota bacterium. Taxonomy (GTDB): domain Bacteria; phylum Acidobacteriota; class Blastocatellia; order Pyrinomonadales; family Pyrinomonadaceae; genus PSRF01. The sequence continues at coordinate 64,259 of JBKPCC010000040.1, read as the reverse complement.
CATCCTCGACGACATAACTCCACTTCAACAACTGAGTGCGAAGGTCACAGATGCTGATGTTCATCTGTTTGATGTGCGACCTGGAACTAACTGGATGAACGATATGCGCCTTAGTCGCTACACCGGCGGATCGAAGTGGTTCCGCGGAGCCAACCCGGCGCCGGGCACCGCGATCAGCTACTACTTAAAATCGGCTCCGCAAGGCGATGTGAAGATCACAGTCTCGGATTACGCGGGAAAGATTGTTCGGAACCTTGTGGGAACGAGAGAACTCGGCATCAACCGCGTGCAGTGGAATCTTCGTGGTGACGTGCCGCCCGGACCGCCGAATTTCCAGGGCTTTGGCGGGGGAGGCCAAGGAGGCGGTGGCGGTGGCGGAGGCTTCGGTGGCTTTTTCAACCAGGGGCCCGCTCTCGATCCCGGCACTTACGTCGTTAAGGTATCAGTTGGCGGAAAAGAATATACGACGAAGGTCGTACTGGAACCGGATCCGGGGATGAACTAATAGCTGCGAGGGAAGGAGAGAAGAGGGAAACGGTAAATAAAAAACCAATTTGACATTGGAGATTGGACATTCGTCGTTTGTCATTTAAGAACAATTCTTCGTGTTCGTTCGCATGATTTGCAGATCATGATTTGCAGATCGTGATTTCATGGAAACGAGATTTGATGGAAAAGTGATTCGTGGAACGTGATTTTCCGGATCGTGATTTGCAGATCGTGATTTCGTGAAACGTGATTTCCGGATCGTGATTTGCAGATCGTGATTTCGTGGAACGTGATTTCGTGGAACGTGATTTCGTGGAACGTGATTTGGTGGATCGTGATTTCGTGATGGTTCTTTGTCGCGAGCAGGACAAATGGTGCACAAATTCACACGAAGCGAACACGAACAAATCTCTTAAATGACAAATGAGAAATGTCCAATCTCCAATGTCAAATTGTCCGTCTCTTCCTCTCCCATCTCCCTCTCTCTCTCCCTCTCTCCCTCTCCCTATGTCCCTTTCTCCCTTATTCAATCACTCTCGCAATGACACACTTCAAGTAATACGTCTCTGGGACTCCGATGAGTATTGGATGATCGCTTGCCTGTGTTCTCTTCTCCACAAGCTGCAGCCTTCGATGCGCATCTTTCGCCGCTTCGGTAATAATTTCGAGAAACATTTGTTCCGACACGTGATATGAACACGTGCACGTCACCAAAATGCCTCCGGGATTGAGGAGCTTAAGTGCGCGTAGGTTTATCTCCTTGTACCCGCGCAATGCAGGCTTGATGCTGCCGCGATTTTTTGCAAACGCCGGCGGATCGAGCACGATGGTGTCGAATCTCTCGCCGGCCTCTTCAAATTCGCGCAACGCGTCGAAGACATTTGCTTCACGAAATTCGACATTCGCGATGTTATTCAACTCGGCATTGCGACGAGCCCACGCAACTGCTTCCGGAGATATATCGATCGCAAGCACGCGCTCACACACACGAGACAAGTGAAGAGCAAAACCACCTGCGAAAGTGAAGCAATCAAGCGCGCGGCCGTGAGCGTACGACTGCGCTGCAAGCCGGTTTTCCCGCTGATCGAGAAAAGAACCGGTCTTCTGCCCTCCCATAGGCGCCACGATAAGTTTCAAACCGTGTTGTGTCGCCTCAACCTGGTCAACCGGGTCGCCGTAGAGCGCGCCCGTCACGAGGGGCAGGCCTTCAAGTGCTCGCACTCGCACATCATTCCTTTCAAAAATTGCTCGTGGACTAAACTGTTCGACGAGTAAGTCGACAAAAGTCGACTTTACCGCCTCAGTTCCTTGAGAAAGAGTCTGTAGAACAAGCACATCGTCATATCGATCGATGATCAGAGAGGAAATCAGATCTCCTTCGGAGTAGAAGAGGCGATAGGCGTTTGTGTTCTTTGCAATTACTCGCCGGCGTTGCGCTGCCTGATGGATGCGTCCGGACCACCAATCGCGGTTAATGTCTTCGTCGGATCTGGTCAGCAGCCGCAGCGCGATTTCGGAGCGGTCACTATAAAACGCCTGGCCCACAAAGTTCCTGTGTTGATCCAACACGGCTGTGACTGAGCCTCCCGCAACGTCCGATGCGTCGACCACATCGCTTCGATAAATCCAAAGATGTCCGTTGCGAACACGGTCTGCGCCACGCTTTGTTACTATTGCTTCAGGCATCCACTTATACTCTGACACGCTTGCCCTAATAATCGGAAATCTCCACCAAGGCAAGCTATTATGATTGCAGATTAACGCGGATGACGCAGATCAAAATTGAGGAAACCTTAGCAGGCGACGCGGTTTCAAAACCTCCGCTCTTGATCTGCGTAATCGGCATTAATCTGCGGCTAAGTTTTCCTCAATTGCGACGCTCACAAACGCTATGTTAGGCTTCGAATATCGCCGCACTCGGGGCGTTGCAACACGCACGTCATGGCAACAAAGACCAAATCTGACAAGGACCACATCGAGACGACATCCGGAATAGAGTTGCCACCGGACTTTAATCCGACAAACACTCGAGCCGTTGACTACGACCGCGACTTAGGCGATCCGGGTGAGTATCCGTTTACGCGCGGCATTTACAAAGACATGTATCGCGGTCGCTTATGGACCATGCGGCAATATGCCGGTTACGCGACCGCGGAAGAATCAAACGCCCGATACAAATACTTACTGGCTCAAGGCACAACCGGACTGTCGGTGGCATTTGACCTGCCGACGCAGATTGGTCTGGATTCGGACGATCCGCTGGCACGTGGTGAAGTAGGAAAAGTCGGCGTCGCAATCGATTCGCTGGACGACATGTTGCGGCTGTTTGAAGGCATTCCACTCGACAGCGTGTCGACGTCGATGACGATCAATGCAACTGCATCGATACTGCTTTGCCTGTATCTAGCTGTAGCTCGAAAACAAGGGGTGAAATTTGATCAGGTTCGAGGCACTCTGCAGAACGACATTCTGAAGGAATATATTGCGCGAGGAACATACATTTTTCCACCAGGTCCTTCTTTGAGGCTCGTTACCGATACATTCGCCTTCTGTGCGCGCGAAGTTCCGAACTGGAATTCCATCTCAATTAGTGGTTACCACATCCGCGAGGCCGGCTCGAGTGCCGTTCAGGAAGTTGCGTTTACGCTCGGAGATGCGATTGCCTATGTTGAGGCTGCTCTTGCCGCCGGCTTGAAAGTCGATGAGTTTGCTCCCCGCATCTCCTTTTTCTTCAATTCGCATAACAATCTGTTGGAAGAGATAGCGAAGTTCCGTGCGGCTCGCAGGCTCTGGGCCAGGATAATGCGCGACCGGTTCGGCGCTCGTGATCCCCGATCGATGATGCTTCGTTTCCACACGCAGACCGCTGGGTCGTCACTGACGGCTCAGCAGCCTGAAGTTAACGTGGTGCGCACGACCATTCAGGCGCTTGCTGCCGTACTCGGAGGCACGCAGTCGTTGCACACCAATGCGATGGACGAGGCACTGGCGTTGCCGACTGAACAGGCAGCGCGAATTGCATTGCGAACCCAACAAGTCATCGCGCACGAGTCCGGAGTTGCCGATACGGCGGATCCGCTCGCGGGGTCCTATGCGATCGAGGAACTTACGAATGAGATCGAGAAACGGGCGACGGCTTATCTTGATAAGATTGACGCACTGGGCGGGATGCTGCGGGCCATTGAATCAGGCTATATCCAGCGCGAAATTCAGGAGTCTGCGTACAAATATCAGCAGGCAATTGAATCGGGAATTGCTGTTGTCGTTGGAGTAAATCGCTTCCGGGATGAAGAGCAATCAACAATTCAGACGTTGCGCATCGATTCGGAAATCGAACAGCAGCAGATCAAGCGTGTCCAGGCAGTCCGCGCCCGGCGCGATGCGTCAGCCGCTGAAGCTGCGTTGAAGAGTTTAGAAGATGCCGCAAGGAGTACGGCAAACATGCTGCCGCGAATTTTGCAGTGCGTCGAGTCGTATGTGACAGTTGGTGAGATTAGCAATCGTTTGCGAAGTGTTTGGGGCGAATACCGAGAGACCTCCACGATCTGACTTAGAGGCCGCAAAAAGGCACAATAGGCACGAGAGTGTAAATAGGCCGCTCAGCGAATATTAGAACGTCGTGATTGGGGCAGATTTCGCTTCATTCCGTAGTTAATCTTTTTGACTGTTGTGCCTTTTTGCGGCGTGACCGTTGATCATGAATAGACGACAATTTACAAAACTTGCAGGACTCACTGGCGCTAGTCTATATCTCGCAAATAACTTGTTAGGTTCCTCCAGATCGCCGCAAGTGGCGATCACAATGGATGACTTCAGCTGGCGCGCCAATCCGATAAAGTTAGACGGGGCCGAGCGAAATCAGGCAATCCTGAAGGCGCTACGATCGAGGTCCCTTAAAGCAGCGCTTTTCGTCCGTGCGTCGAACATTGTCGACGACGAAGGCAAAAACCTATTAAGAGCGTGGGATACTGAGGGCCATTTGATTGGGAATCACACTTTCTCGCACGTCTACTACAACAACTCAAAGGTCACTGCCGAAACTTTCTCGGAAGATATCCTTCGGGCCGAAGATTTACTAAAGGCATTCCCGCATTTTCAAAAAATCTTTCGTTTTCCTTATTTGAAAGAGGGTGAGACGGCCGCAAAACGGGACGCAATTCGCCAGTTTCTTTCACAGCAAGGCTATCGCGTCGGTCATGTCACGATAGATACTTCTGACTGGATCGTCGACGATCGGCTTCGCAAGCGCCTCGCCAAAGACGAGTCTCCGGATCTTAGCGGGTACAGGCAGTTTTATCTTGATCATATGTGGGAACGCACTCTTTATTACGATGAGCTCTCACAGAAGGTCGTGAAGCGGAGTGTTAAGCATACAATCCTCACGCATTTTAATTTGTTGAATGCCCTGTTTCTCGGCGATCTGATCGATATGTTCAGTAGCAAAGGGTGGCAAGTAATTGATGCTGTTGAAGCGTTTCGCGATCCAGTATTTCTCGCGCAGCCCAAAACTGTGCCCGCAGGAGAAAGCATCATTTGGGCTTTGGCAAAAGAAACTGGGCGCTTCGACAAGGTATTGCGATACCCCGGCGAAGATGGCGAATACGAAACCGCAAAGATGGACAAGCTCGGCCTTTAATCCAGAAAAGCTTTTTGTTCGTAACACTAATAGTGGTCACTGATACGAAGTCGGATGGAGCACTTATTAGAAATAAAAGATCTACGCACGCACTTTTTGACCCGCGCTGGTTTGGTTAAAGCGGTCAACGGTGTGAGCTTTAGCCTCGACAATGGCGAGTTGCTCGGCCTGGTTGGCGAATCAGGCTGCGGAAAGTCGATCACCGCGCTTTCAATCATGCGTTTGATCGCTCCGCCGGGAAAAATCGTAGGCGGAAAAATACTCTTTGATGGGAAAGATCTGTTAAAGCTCTCGGACAAAGAGATGCGGGACATTCGTGGGGATGATATCGCTATGATCTTTCAAGATCCGATGACCTCACTGAATCCCGTTTTCACCATCGGTGAACAGATTGCCGAGGCCCTCAGACTCCACCGGAAACTTACGAGAAAGCAGGCAAGGGAAGCGGCGATTGAGGCCATGCGCGAAGTAGCTATTTCCGATCCGGCGCGTCGGATCGATGACTATCCTCACCAGCTCTCAGGAGGAATGCGGCAGCGTGTGATGATTGCGATGGCGCTGGCCTGTAATCCGCGGCTGTTGATTGCAGACGAACCTACGACAGCGCTTGATGTAACTATCCAGGCACAAATTCTTGAGCTGCTAAATGAGTTGCGCAGAAATCGAGATCTCGCTGTACTGCTAATAACCCACGACCTCGGAGTTGTAGCTGAGGTAGCAGACCGTGTGGCAGTGATGTACACCGGACGCATTGTCGAGGAGTCGGATGTTAATGAACTGTTTCTCAGACCCAAGCATCCGTACACGGAAGGGCTGCTGCGCTCAGTTCCGAAATTAACTGCGGAACATGTAGCAAAAATCGAACGGTTGCAGACCATCGAAGGCGTGGTGCCGAGTCCGACTGATTTACCGCCTGGCTGCCACTTTGCACCCCGCTGTCCCTATCGAATGCCGCGGTGTACGGCTGAGGAGATTCCTTTGTATGAACTTGAGAACAACGTGAAGGTGCGATGTGTGCTGTTTGATCTCGCGGCCGCCGTTACGGCTGATCACTGCGCGGTGATCCACTCTCAACCACCGGACCGTGAGAATTAACTTCAGCCGGTGCAGTTAAAAGATGGACCATACGATAGCGCTCACGTGAACGCGACAAACGGACACCTGGTTGAAGTGCGAGGACTTGTTAAGCACTTCCCAATTGAGGGGAGTGATGATGTGGTGCGTGCAGTTGACGGCGTTTCGTTCTCAATTCTTCGCGGAGAGACGCTGGGACTTGTTGGTGAATCGGGGTGCGGCAAATCGACTGTCGGCAGGTGTTTGCTGCGATTGATTGAACCTACGGCTGGTGAGGTCTCATTCGATGGGCGCAACGTACTGTCAATGGGAAAGAACGAGTTGCGCGAACTGCGTCGCGAGATGCAGATTGTCTTTCAGGATCCGTATGCGTCTTTGAACCCAAGAATGAAGGTAGGGAACATCGTAGGCGAACCGCTCATTATTCACGGTATTGGCAGTAAAACTGAGAGGCGCGAGCGTGTGGCGGATCTACTCAAAAGAGTTGGGTTGGATCCCGCGTACTCCAACCGATATCCTCACGAGTTTTCAGGAGGTCAACGACAACGAATCGGCGTGGCGCGTACACTTGCGCTAAACCCGAAGTTGATTGTCGCTGATGAACCGGTTTCGGCGCTTGATGTTTCTGTGCAGGCGCAAGTAGTAAATCTTCTACAGGATTTACAGCAGGAATTTGGGCTGACGTATCTGTTTATCTCGCACGGTCTGGCGGTCGTGGAACACATATCGAATCGAGTGGCCGTGATGTACCTCGGTCGAATTGTGGAGATTGCGAGTGCTGCTGACCTGTACGCGCAGCCGCTCCATCCTTATACGCAGGCGTTGTTATCGGCGATTCCCGTTCCCGATCCACAGCGCAAGCGGAAACGAGTGGTCTTGCAGGGTGATGTACCGACGCCGATCAATCCGCCTTCCGGTTGTCGCTTTCGAACTCGATGCCCGATTGCGATTGACGACTGTGCGAGGATCGATCCGGAGTTACGGGAGGTGTTGCCTGGGCATTCTGTGGCATGCATCCGCGTACCTGGTTGGGAAAAATCCACTACTCCACAGATTACACAGATTATCAAAGCACAAAGCGACGTTGTTCCAAGCTCGTGAACCGAAGTTGATCAAAAGACCGGTGTGAGGATTACGTCGCTATTATGCATTAATCTGTGTAATCTGTGGATCGAATCTGGGTAATCGTCAACGAAACAGTAAGCCACGCGCCTGCGTATGTACGCTATTACTTCGTTCTTTATCCCAACACGGACGGCATGCTTTTCTCCCCGTCCTCTTGCTCAGGAGGATTAAGCAATGAGTGATCCGAACGCACGAGAATTTCATGCACCCCCGCCGCCGCCGGCTCCGGAAGCCGCCGCGCGTCGACCTACCAACCTGAGGATACCAGCAATCGTTTTGTTTGTGCTTGGTGTGCTGATTCTGGTCGCCGGCATTCCGAAGATAGTTCCGGGAGGGATCGTCACAGGAATAGTTGTGGCAATTACGGGATTGTGTCTCTTTGGTTTGAGCTTCGTTCCGTTGCCACCTCTTACAACCGACGCACCGCCGCCAATGTCTCCGGTTGAGCGAATCACCGGAATCTTCTACGAGCCAAGCGAGGTTTTTCGAAACCTCCGAAGGCATCCCCGATGGTTACTTGCGCTTGTGATCATTGCAGTTTTCAATATCGGTTATGGTGTCGCGTTTGCTCAGCGCGTAACACCTCAGCGAATCGTAGATTATTTGACGGAGAAGATGGCCCAGACGCCGTTCATTCCACGGGAAGCCGTGGAGCGCGCCAAGACGGAGCAACTCGAGCAGCTGACGAATTCAGTTCAGCGCGTGCAAACAGCCGTCAAGAGTATTTGTGGGTTATTCATTCTTAATGTTGTCCTGGCCGCACTCTATCTTCTTGCAGTGTTGGTGTTCGGTGGGAAGATAAATTACTGGCAGTCGTTCGTGGTAATGATCTATGCGGCCCTTCCTGTTACCGTCGTCCAAAAGGCGTTAAGCTTGGTGATTCTTTACATCAAGAGTCCGGATGACATTCATCCACTCAGAGGACAGGAGACTCTTGTTCAGGATAATTTGGGTTTTCTTTTTTCACCCGCCGATCATCCGGTTCTCTTTGTAGCAGCGTCGTGGATTGGAGTTTTATCGCTTTACGGATTGTGGTTGAAGGCAACCGGTGTGCGTTATGCAGGTGAGCGAGTCAGCAATGCGGCTGCGTGGAGCTCAGCTATTCTGTTCTGGGTACTCGGTCTGCTGTTGTCACTTGTACTTGCAGCGCTGTTTCCAGCGTTTATTTCCTAGGAACACTTAACCGCGATCCACAGATTACACACAGATTACACTGATTAAAACTAAAGGCAGAAAGCAGGCGGCACGGGTAGGAACCAGAAGCAAAAAGGCCACAGGAGTGCCGCCTTCTGCGTGTCTGCTTTATTTTTAGTCAGTGTAACCTGTGGACTATTTCATTCGTAGCGCAGGGATTCGATGGGATCGAGGCGAGCGGCTTTCCACGCGGGCCATAGACCAAACACCAGGCCAATGCCAACACTGGCGATGAAACCTCCAACGGGCGCCCATAGCGGAACGTAGGAAGGCAGTAACAAGCGAAGTAAGAAGGTCAGCAGCCATCCAATCGACAAGCCAACTAAACCTCCGAATCCAGTTAAGGTGGCAGCTTCGATCAAGAACTGCCACATGATGTCTCGGCGACGCGCGCCAATCGCTTTTCGCACGCCGATCTCGCGGGTACGTTCAGTGACTGACACGAGCATGATGTTCATGACGCCTATACCACCCACCATTAACCCGACGGACGAAATAACGACCATCGCAATAGCAACGCCGCTCAGAATTGACCGAAAGTTGCTCAAAAAGAGCTCAGCAGTTTGAAGGCCAAAATTGTCGGGTTTCCCAAATGGCACCTGCCGCCGGACCCGCAAGAGATCTGTTACTTGATCCTTCGCTTCGTCCATCAGACCCTTCCTGGCAACGGCAAGAATGTATATGTCACTTGAGTTGGGTTTCAGCTTGCGAGCCACATTAAATGGAACGTAGATCACATTGTTTTGGTCGTCATCGCCACCGCCCAATAAGAACTGTTCACGCTTTTCCAGCACGCCAACCACTCGAAACTGATTGCCCGCGATATTGATGGATTGACCAACCGGTGAACCGTATGGGAAGAAGTCCTGCCCCACTGCTGAACCGACTACGCACACGTTTTCGTTGCTATCGTTTTCGTATTGAGAGAAAAAGCGTCCTTCCTTAATTATTTGTGTCCCAGCTTTTTCAAAGTCCGGAAGAGTTCCCTGAAGTGCGACGGCCGCGGAAGTCTTCCCACCTCCTGTAACGAGGATCTTTTGGCCGAAAAAGTTGTTTGAAATGTCCAGGAAGGGAACCGAGAGCTCGATCGCGGGCAATTGGGCCAGCGCTATTGCGTCATCGTAGGTGAGGTCCTTGCGCATCCTTTCTTCGCGCGATAGACGACCGATATGGATGCCGGAATTAAACTTAATTACGTAGATGGAGTTCGTGCCATATGACTCAAGCTCGCGTTTGACAGCCGTATCTACCCCACTAATGATGGAAGAAATCAACATTACTGTGATCACGCCGATCATCACACCCACGACGGTCAAAAACGAACGGAGTTTATTGCTCCTGAGTGTCGCAAGGGCCATTTTGAGATTCTCGTAAATGTCGCTGCGAATAATTCTCATGCCGATCCTCTCCAGCTTAATCCGCACGCAAAGCTTCAATGGGATCCAAACGCGCAGCTTTCCACGCCGGAAAGACACCCGCCGCAATCCCGATGCCGCCTGACACAAAGATAGTAATCACGATTGCGACTATCGAAAGATAGGTAGGAAAAAATACCGCGGTCATTATTCGACCAATAATCCAGGCGAGACCGACACCAATCGAGCCTCCGATCGCGGCAAGCGTAACGGCTTCCACGAGAAACTGTTTAAGAATGTCCAACTGACGCGCGCCCAAAGATTTTCTTATTCCGATCTCTTTTGTGCGCTCCGTAACTGATACGAGCATTATGTTCATTATAACTATGCCACCCACGAGTAGGGCGATCCCGGGCACTGCAATAGCTACAATAAACGTTGGTCCCAATAGTCGATCACGGAAGCCTGTGATGGCGTCCGGCGTTACGATTCCGAAGTTGTCTTTGTCTCCGGCGCGCAGGTGACGACGCGACCGTAGTAAAAAGCGCGCCTCCTCGACAGCATCGGAAAATGATTCATCCGTTTTGGATGTCGCCTCGAAATAGAGAAGTCGATTACGGGTAAACCCGCCAAAGTTGTTGCCGTAGGTCTTTAATGGCAGCGTGACGAAATTATCCTGCGGCACTCCGAACACGGTGCCCTTTGCAGTGGCAACTCCGATTACACGATATGGTAAACCAGCAACATTAATTTCCTCGCCGATGGCAGTATGCGCGCCTGCCGGAAAAAGAGCGTTAGCTACATCCATGCCAATGAAAGCAACACGCATGGCAGCGTCATTTTCTGTGGGTGTGAAGTAACGTCCTTCCTCTACGTCGATGTTATCGATTTCTGCGATTACAGGCATTGAACCATCGACCGGCACGTCTTCAATGATCTTAGCCTCACGACGAATTTGAGATCGTGATGCGCGTGCTTTGGCGCCAATCTTGTCGATCAGAACAGCACGATCGCGCAGATACTCATAATCGTCGAGCGTTAGTTCCTTATTACGTCGCTGGGCGGCCGCAATGGTGTCGAGATCTTTAAAATCTTCAAAGTTGAAACGCTGGACGGTGAAAGACTTCGAGCCAATCCCCGCAATCTTTTCATCAATGTATTTATTAAATCCCTGGATTAACGACACAACCACTACGAAGGCAGTCACACCGATAATCATGCCAAGGAGAGTGAGCGCCGAGCGCAACTTATGCGCCCATATGGCGGCCAGGGCAAGTTTGAGTGTTTCTATAAACTTCACGGCGAATCTAGTACCGGGGTAATTCTCTATATTGTTGCAGTTAGGCCAGGAGTTCAAGTTTGCGTTCAAGGGAGCCAACAAAGGTCACTATCGTTGGACACAGGAGATGGATATTTGCCATTTGAGATTTGCGAATACGCTTCTAGTCGTATTGCGATTGTCAAATGTCCAATCTCCAATACGTTTTTTCTTTGTGCTGGAGTGCTACTCCCATCGAAGAGCTTCGATAGGATCGAGCCGGGCCGCTTTCCATGCCGGCCATAACCCGAACACGATGCCGACGGCTGCTGAGATACCAACGCCTACTCCAATGGCCCAAAGCGGAACATATGCCGGCAACGGTGAGTATTTGTTCATGAGCAAGCTGGCCAGCTCACCTACTGCAAGACCTGCAAGGCCACCAATCGCTGTTAGGACAACTGCTTCTATCAAAAACTGCGACAGAATATTCAGCCGCGTTGCGCCGACCGCTTTACGCACACCAATCTCTTTTGTTCGCTCTGTTACCGACACCAACATTATATTCATTACACCAATGCCGCCGATCATAAGCGCCACGAACGATATCGCAGTCAATACGAGCGCGGTAGCGCCGGTCAACTGGTTGTAAACGTCAAGCAGAGAATCCTGGGAAGAGATTCCAAAGTTGTTCTTCTCGTTAGGCGGCACTCGTCTTCGCCGCCGGAGAATGTCTGTGATCTCATCAATCGCTGATTTCACGAAAGCACGAGATTTGGGACGAACGATAATAAAGAAGACAACTTCTGGAAACGGGCGATCCGGATAATACTTATCGAACGTTGAGATAGGCACAAAGATGGAATTGTCGCGCGATTGACCGAAAAAGTTCCCCAGCGGCTCCATCACACCTATGACTCGAAACGGATTCCCATTGATACGCACTTCCTTATCCAGCGGATCTTCGTAAGGAAACAGCGCTCGCTTTACATCGACGCCGAGAATGCAAACGTTTGAACGGTCCTGCATGTCGATGTCGGTGATGAAGCGTCCATTGGCCACGTATTGAGAATGAACAAATTCATAATACGGGGTGACGCCAAAAAGGATCGGGGTGTCCGTCTGCTTTTCCTGGTAGCGCATTGTCGCCGCAATCATGCGGTGGATCGGCGACACACCTACGATCGATGGGGCTTCACGCCTCAGCGCGTCTGCGTCATCCATCGTCAAATCTTTTCGGTGTAGCTCTTCCGGACCGGGCGGTCTACCGAAACTTGGTTCAAACTTTGCGACAAAAATTGTATTGGAACCGAGCGACTCGATCTGATCTGCGAACGCTTTATTTAGACCCTGGATGATAGACACCATGAAGATGACGGTCACAACTCCGACAGACACACCGAGGATCGTCAATGACGAGCGCAGCTTGTTTGCCCGCAACGTATCCACGGCCATTAAGGCCGATTCTTTTATGTCTTCAAGACGCATGGGGTTGATCTCTAAATTCTCTAAATCCCACAGGCAATCGACAATCCGCTCATTCCGCTCTCAACGCTTCAATCGGATCCAAGCGCGCAGCTCTCCACGCGGGCCAAAGACCACTGATAATCCCAACCACAGATGAAACACCGACTCCCAAAACTGCTGACGCGACGCTGACCAGGAGCGGGAATCCGATCAAAGCGGAAATGATGTAAGCGAGACCGAAACCAGTAATAACGCCGATGGCCCCTCCAATCGCGGTCACCGTCACTGCCTCAATTAGGAACTGCGTCAGAATGTCTTTCCTGCGAGCGCCTATTGCCTTGCGGATCCCAATCTCCTTGGTCCTTTCAGTTACCGATACGAGCATGATGTTCATAACAACGATGCCGCCCACCACAAGGGAGATCGCAGCGACACCGATGGTTACGATGTAAATGTTTGAAGTTGCACTCGAATAAAGATTCAGAAACACATCCTGCGTTTCCAGTGCGAATCCTTCGTCTCCTTCCTGCCCGAAAGTGCGTCCGCGCCGGTTACGCATAATCGTCCGCACCTGATCCTCAGCGGCCTCGAGCTGCTCGGCAGTGGGAACTTGCACGAAGACGACGAGTGAACGTCGTGCGCCGTACGATTTCTGATACGTGGAATACGGGATATAGACAACGTTGTCACGAGAAAAACCAAAGATCGAACCAAGCGGTTCTAACACACCGATGATTGTGTATGGACGCCCCGCAATCCTTATTTCCTGACCGACTGCGCGATCGGCGGGTGCCCCTCCGAAGAGATTCTTCAGTAAGTCCGGCCCGATGACGCAAATCTCATGGCCTGAACTTCCTTCCGCTTCAGTCCAGATTCTGCCGATATCAATACTGACACCGTCGATCGCAAACATCGTCGTCGGATCGACTCCTCTAATGCGTACGCCTTCCGATTTTTGATCGGCATGCTTGACAGTCTCGACAGCGTTTGCCGCCACACCGACGCGCCAACACGAGGAACACAAGCGCGAAATGGCCTCAGCATCCTCGTGTGTTACATCCTTGCGTTTGCTAAAGGTAATAAACTCCTCGCGGGATTTAATGATTTGTGGGTTCTTAGACACTGTGAATACAGTGGAACCCTGCGAGGAAAATGTTTGCGCGACTGTCTTGTCGAGGCCTTTGATAATTGTTACAACGGCAATCACCGCCGATACGCCGACAACAATTCCCATTAGCGTGAGGGCGGTCCGAAGCTTGTTGGCCCGTAAGCTGCCGCTAGCGACGAGAAACGCTTCGCCCAGGGCCGCAAGTCGAGCAAGTGGCAGAGAGCGAATCTTTGCAGGCACACTTATCCGGCGGCCAAATGAATAGCTACGTGGCTCCAACAAATTACCGCCACCTCGCTCCATCTGAACCTCCTACTTGGTTTTCTCGTCTTTTTCGATAAGTCCGTCGCGAATTGAAAGTATGCGGTGAGCGCGCCGTGCGATATCTGGCTCGTGAGTTACAACGATGATTGTGTTCCCTTCAGCGTGCAGACGTTCGAACAAGTCCATGATCTCGCAGCTTGTATGCGTATCGAGTGCACCTGTCGGTTCGTCCGCAAGCAATATGGAAGGATGATTCACAAGAGCACGCGCAATAGCAACGCGCTGACGTTGGCCACCGGAAAGCTCGTTGGGGCGATGCGTCACTCGATCTTCAAGATCCACTGACCGCAATGCTTGCTTAGCCATCTCGTGGCGTTGAGTTGACCCCACGCCTCCGTAGATCAGTGGTAATTCCACGTTGTGAAGAGCTGTTGCGCGCGCGAGCAGGTTAAAAGTTTGGAATACAAACCCCACCTCTTGATTGCGAATGCGTGCCAGCTCGTCGTCGTCCATCTCGGATACGTTCTTGCCATTGAGCCAGTATTCGCCCTGCGAAGGTGTGTCGAGACAACCAATCAGGTTCATCAACGTCGACTTACCGGATCCAGAAGGACCAATGATTGCGATGTACTCGCCCTTGTGAACATCGAAAGACACGCCATGCAGCGCATGCACCTCTTCAGCGCCCATTTGGTAGGTCTTCCAAATGTTGCGCATTGATATCAATGCCAGTGAATCATGCCGCCGGCTGTTGGTATCTTCCTGCGCGAAGATCTTCTCCGTTACCGAGGGAGCGAATGTAATGTCACTCATTAAGCTAGGCCCCGTTTGTGTTAGCGTTTGCTCCGGACGGTCGCTGCTGGCGCTTCACAGTCATTCCGTCCTTAAGGGTCTTCAATACTCGGCTTGGTCCTCGCACAATCTCCATACCCGGCTTCACGCCGCTTGTGATCTCGATATCAGCTTCGCCAGTAATGCCGGTTGTTACTTCTATGAAGCGTACCTTGTTTCCTTCGATAATGTACACGCCTTTGAGAGTCTTTGCCTTGTCTACTGCCGGCGGAGGCGTTGGAGCATTGCCCGCGACCGAACCTGTCGGCGACGGTGAGGGTGACTTCTCTACAATTGCCTCCAGCGGTGCTGCCAGCACGTTGTTTTTGACTTTGGTCGTGATGGTTGCAGTTGCGCTCATGCCCGGCCGGAGTGCGTTGCGAACGTCGTCGGTCATCTCTTTGTCAATCAGCTCAACCGTGACCTTAAACTCTTTCGCTTCCTGTACATTTACGCGGTTGGAAAGGCCGCCCTGCGTGTCTGATTTGGCAATCGCCAACGGGTTTTTTTGTACCACGACCGCTTTGATCTCTTTCTCACCCAGCGCGTCGACTTTTACTTTTGCCTGCTGGCCTACCTCAACGTTGGAAATTTCAGTCTCATCAACGTTCACCTCGACGTTGATTGTCGACATATCCGCAATTGTCATTAATGGTGTGGTGGATAAGCCGGCGACCGCGAATTCACCCACGCGAGTCGGAATATCCGCCACTACGCCGGTGAGTGGTGACAACTGTGTTGCTTTAGATCGCTGACTGGATTGGCCACGCAGAAGCGCCTGTTGTTGATTGGCTCGCATTTCAGACGACGTGATGCTTGTTTTGGCTTCCTGCACTGCGAGCCGCTGTTGGTTGGCGCGTTCCTGAGCCTCTTTTACTGCGATCTTCTGTGCCTCGAGATTGGCCTTAGCGGTGTCCAGCGCAATCTTTGCCTGATCGTAATGGTCCCGTGCGGCGTCGTACTCCGCGCGCGAAGCAACGCCTGATTCAATCAACTCAGTACTGCGCTTCAGTTCACGTTGCGCGGTGTTGACATCTACTTGCGCCCGATCGACGTTGGTTTGCGAGGCAACTAGTTGCTGGCGAGCGGCAGCTACTGAGGCTTCCGCGACAACCAGTGCCTGCTGCGATGAAGCAACTGCATTGCGTGCATTTTGAACATCATTAATTGATGCCTGGGTTGCCGCCCATTGAGCTTCCTGGTTTGACTGCAATTGTGTGGGATCAATGCGCACCAAGGGTTTACCTTTGGTGACTTGATCGCCGGGGTTTACATAGATTTCTTCGATACGTCCGGGAACCTCACTAGTGAGCTTAATGTAGCGGACCGGCCGCACTTCGCCTGACGCTGTGACAGTTTGTCTAAGCTCCGGTCTCATCTCAACTTTAATAGTAGTTACTTCGGGTTCATCTTTACGCGTAGCAAATACGCTGATAATAATCACGAGTGCCAAAACCACAACGGCCGCACCCGCGATAACAATCTTCTTCTTCCGACTCAACGCCATTTTTCGTTCCTTACAAGTAATCTAATACTTATTTTATTAATTGGGAGACGAGCTGTAAGTTTGCACAGGAAGTCCGTGCCCAGAACCCGTCTGCTCGGTTAGCTCTTACGTGTAAACTTAGCAAACAGTTTCAACTAAGAGCAACCGCTAGTGGCGTCAAAAAGAGGTGATTGTCGGCGCGTCCCTCCGTGGGCGCCCAATTTACCGAGCCCTCCTTCCAAATAAAAAAGAGCACCCGCCGAGGATGCCCACACAGAATTTGCGTCACTACTCGCCAGAATTGCCCGTTGGCGCAGCCGATTATTTCGCGTTAGAATGATTAGTCTCTCGTTTCTTCAGAGACCAGCCGATGTCCTAGTTGCTCGTGAGCTGCCGAGAAACCTAAAGACCCAGATGATTACTTGTGACCGCTGTAAAACCGAGAACCTCGAGGGATCGCAATATTGCGATGAATGTGGAGCGCCTTTGAGGCCGAACATCCATTCGGGCATCTCCGACGGGTCTGGAATCTCAAAAGGCTCTGAGGGCCAGAATGGTTCTCGCGCTCCGGTCCAGAGCAAAAAGCCCGAGTTTGCTCCCGGCCAGGCGGCCGCGGCAATTAGTTTCTCTTCGTCTCTGAATCCTTCGGCCAAGGCCCATGCGCGATTGGTCATTGAACGTGGCCGATCGGTAGGCAAGCAGTTCCTGCTCAGCGAGAGCGATTCGCAAATTGGACGCTGGGATGCGGACGGGGGAATCTTTCCTGATGTTGATCTGGATTCTGACGATCCCGAAGCAAAGGTTTCCAGACGGCACGCGCGTATTACGCTACGTGACGGTCAGTATTTTCTTGAGGATCTGGGATCAACAAATGGCACCTTCGTTAATCGTGGAAAAAGGTTGCCACCCGGATACCGCCAGCCGTTGCGCGACGGTGACGAAATCATCGTAGGTAAAACGTTCCTGCGGTTTTTTGTAGTTAAATGATTAGCATCGTGACCGTTTTCCATTTAGTTTGAAAACGTTGACGGTGTCGACTCTCGACAGCCTCAAAGGTCGATTCGCATAATGGCTGATTGTACTGAATGCGGCGCCGCCCTTGAGCACGCGGAAAGTTTCTGTGGCAATTGCGGAGCCCAACAAAACCCGGCAGACGCTGAATTAAAAACGGTAGCCAGCGCTGCGGGTGAAGTGTCATTGCCCACTGCTGCGGAACTCGCTGACACAGAGACACCCGAGGATGTCAGCGATCGACCGGCTGCAGAAAAGGGTTCCTCCGCAGCTGATTCCGCGGACCTGGAATCAGCGAAAAGAGTATCCTCGTCTTCCCTCGGAGGGTCCGCAACAGGCGGAATCAGCGTTCCACACACGAGCCCTGCAAGACATACGGGCACGACCGGCGGTCGCCAGCCAACCATCAAACAGCTTGAGTCCGGTATCCTTTTGAACGGTCGTTACGAGATCGTCAGGCGGATTGGTGGCGGGGGTATGGGAGCAGTCTATCTCGCCAAGGACCGCAATCTCGGCGATGCACCTCGTGCTGTCAAAGAGATGGTCGAGGCCCATCTTGATCCTGCTCAACATGAAAAAGCGATCGGCGATTTCAAGCGCGAGTCGTTACTTTTAACGTCGCTCGAACATCCCTCAATACCGACTATCTACGATTACTTTTACGATGAACCAGCCGGTCGCTTTTATCTGGTCATGAAATATATCTCGGGCGGCGATCTGGCTTCGCGCCTCAGGACTGCGGCAACCGGCCGGCTGGACGAACGAACCGTGACCGATTGGGGGGCGCAAATAGCCGATGTTCTCGAGTATCTCCATACGCGCCCGAAGTCGATCATCTACCGCGATTTGAAACCCGCAAACCTGATGATCGACGGGAACTCGGGGAAAGTAATGCTTATTGATTTTGGAATTGCGCGCTGGGTGAAGCAGGAAGAAAAGGGAGTTACAGCTGTAGGAACCATGGGGTACGCGCCGCCCGAACTGTTTGGTGGTCGCGTTGAGCCGCGCTCCGATATTTATAGTCTTGGCGCAACCATGTTTCACCTGCTGACCGGAGCCGATCCGCAAGACAACCCGCTGTTGATTTTTGATTTCACGAAGAACCCGCGGCCACGACAGATCACTCCATCTATCTCGACAGAGATGGAAATGATTCTGATGCGTGCGGTCGAATACAAACCGGAAGATCGTTTTCGATCAGCCGAAGAGATGCGCGAGGCACTGTCGACTCATCTTGGAAACTTAATGGCTGGCCGCGTCAGCTACGGCATACCAGCGCCGCAGCTCGGCAGCGAGACCGTCCAAGTGCAGACGGTCTATTGTGGTTTCTGCGGTGGTCGGATTGCAGCAGATGACATCTTCTGCGCTCATTGTGGTGCGCGCCAACCACTCTCAGGAGTTGCCGCGAGCGCGACGTTGCGGACATCTCACCCGACAGCCAAGCTAGTCGTAGCGGGCACCACAGAGCTGGATGCGTCTTTCATTCTGCAGAAGGACAGCAATCTGGTGGGGCGAACCGATCCGCATTCGAATATTTTTCCGGAAATCGATCTGTCCCGCTTTGATTCTGAGACCAAGGTTTCGCGCCGACACGCAAGAATCTGGCGTGAGGGCGACACCTTCCTTGTTGAGGATCTAGGATCGGTGAACGGCACTGTGATTAATGATTCCGTGCGCCTCGCGCCGCGTCAACCGCGTGTTCTCGATAGCGGTGACAAGCTGCGCCTCGGTGAAACAACTCTTCACTTTCTTGTAGGTTAGTTATTGCTCGTCGATAATGTCATCCCGCAGTTCATCTTCAGATCAAGCGTGAGGGCGCCCATATTCACGACGGACAAATCACTACTGATAATTGACCATCAGCAATAATGATCGCGGTAGAGGGTACCGCCACCAGGCGGTCTAATGAGAAAAGTCGCGCGGTCGGCCAACCGGATCGCCGCGTTTACGCACCATTTTCGCTCCGTTGCGGAGCGTTGCTGATCGACTATGTTTTGTTGATCTCCATAGTTGCGATCAGCACGCTCATCGCTCGGTTGTTGGGCGGCGGCGCGCGCATGGCAGGCGGGTCGGCGGAAACAGTCGGGCTGTTAATCGCTGTACTCGCGGCGGTGTTGGATCTTGGTGTTCTTCCTGGGGTTACGGGTCGCACGGTAGGGAAGTGGGCGACTGGTCTTCGCATCCAACAGGTTACAGGCGAGGAAATCGGAATCGGCCGGGCAATGCTTCGCCACTTTGTCGGTTATCCGTTATCATCTCTACCCCTGGGGTTTGGGTTTCTAATTGCCACTTTCACGACACGTGGGCGGGCCCTGCACGACCTGATTGCCGGCACAGTTATTGTCCGTGAAGGTACCCCTGTTTCTGTCGATGCCACTACCAGGCGCCGGAATACGTAATCAGCAATAGATTTCTTCATGTCTGAGCTAATCGTCAAATACCCCGACAGAGCCCCCGATCATTTTCCGCTGGGTCGGCTGCGCATCACCATCGGCCGATCTGCCAGAAACGATCTCTGTATTCCTGATCCATTTGCTTCTCGAGTCCACGCTGAAGTTCGTCGCGAGGGCGATGAGTACTTTCTGCAGGATCTGGGATCGGCTAACGGTACCCTCTATAACGGTTCCACTGTTGAAGGCGTAATACCGCTTGGACCAGGAGGTCGTATTCAGATTGGCGAGACTGAAATCATCTTTGACGACGGCACCTACAATTCCAGCATGGGTGCCACGATGATTACTGACAATACGACTTCATTGCCGGAAGCGACGATTGCTCTCGCCTCGGGTGATAGAACGACTTCCGGGCTGCTGGAAGCAATTGAGGGTGCTCGCACGAAACCTGAACATGTCACGGCAAAGGCAGCAACGGCAAAAGCGGGTGACTTACTTGCGCTCATCAGCAAGGTGGGCATTACGTTGCTGGCGTCGGCCACCTTGAACGAAACGCTCGAGCAAATCGTGCAGTTGGTATTTGAAGCTGTACCGGCGGATCGTTGCTTGTTAATGATGCGTTCTGAAGGCAGCGAAGAATTGCGCGTCGCTGTCGCTCGGTTGCGCGACCGTGCGGGCGAGGTTGGCGAGATCCGCGTCAGTCGTAATGTACTCGAAGAAGTAGTGTTTCGCGGAAAGTCTGTTCTTACTTCGGACGCCCAGCATGATCCTCGTTTTGCGAGTGGTACCGTTGTGTTGCAAGGCGTTCGTTCAGTTCTGGCTGTGCCACTCGGTGTTGCCGATAACGTGTTCGGCATCATCTATGCTGACTCGCCGATTGCGGAAGGCCGATTTACTGAAGACCATTTGAAAGTACTTACAACGTTGGCGTCGGTGGCAGCGATTCGCGTCGAGAATGCGAGGCTCGTCGAATCGCGGCTCGAACAAGAGAGATTGGAACGCGAACTCGCGCTGGCAAGTGAGATTCAGCAGCGATTTCAGCCGACGGCGCCACCTCAACTACCAGGTTATGAGTTGCAAGGTATTAGTTTTCCCTGCTACGAAATCGGCGGCGACTACTACGATTTCATAAAACGCGATGACGGCCGGCTGGTGATTGCTCTCGGTGACGTTTCGGGTAAGGGAACTGCCGCCGCACTGTTAATGTCGTCTTTACATGCCGCGATCCATGCGCAGTCGGGTTCACATGATTCGCTTGTCGCAACTATTTCAGCGGTCAACCGGTATCTAGCCGAAAATATTCCGCCGAATCGTTTCGTTACTCTCTTTTATGCGGAGCTGGAGCCCCAATCTGGTGCACTCTCGTTTTTGAATGCAGGTCACAATCCGCCGTTGATTGTTCATGCTGCGGGAACCGTAGAGCAACTGGCGTCAGGTGGATTACCGTTGGGCATCAAGCCAGATGCGGATTACCGAGAGGGAAGAACACAACTACAAAACGGCGACGTACTTGTGATCTATTCCGACGGGGTAACGGAAGCTCTTAGTCCAACCGGCGAGGAGTTTGGTCCAACCCGGCTCTACGAAGTCGTGTCGCGTAACGTGGATGCTTCGGCAGCTGGTATCCGTGATCGAATCGAGTCCGCGCTAACGAAATTCGCTCAGGGAACGCGCGCAGCTGATGACATTACGCTGGTAATTGTGAAGCGCCAGGCTGACACCAAGCCAGTTACCGTGGCTTGAGTGGCATCCCACTAGAAAACAACGATTTGAGATTGGATGTTTGACATTTGTCATTTGGCCATTTGTTTGCCGCTTCGTGTGGCTTAGTGGATCGATCGTCAATGCGCCGATAACCCATCCACGAAATCACCAGTCAAACACACACGAAAAAACCCGATCGATTAGAATTGCAAATGGCAAATGACAAATCTCAAATGTCCAATGTCAAATCGTTCTCTTCTACAGTGCAAATTACTCAACTTCGAATCTCATGATCGGCCGCGTAGGCGATCGTCGTGTCACCTCTCGGAAACCTGCTGCTTTAAAAGCCGACGGTATACCGTGCCAAAGAAATGCGTCGGCCATTTTGTCGCCCGACGGCTCAGACGGATACCCTTCAACAATCGTCGCACCATGGCGAACGGCAAAATTGACAGCAGCAGCAATAAGCTTTGCTGAGATGCCTCTGCGTCTATAGTCTCTTCGAACAAACAAACACGAGACAGACCAAACGGGACGGTCATCTACCGGCTTGAGAAGCCTCGACGTTTCTAGCCCTACATACGTTTCGCGTGGACCCACGGCGCACCAGCCGATGGGCTCATTCCCAACGTAGGCAATAATGCCCGGCTTTTCTCCTGCGCTGACGATGGTCTTCAAGGCACGCTTGTTCCCTGCGCCTTTTTGCGATTCATACCGTTTGCGAGGCACCCGCCAGAACATGCACCAGCACCCGCCACACGCTCCGTTGTCGCCAAAAAGTCTCTCAATGTCTTTCCATCGCGCCGGCGTAGCGGGTTGAAACCTAATGGATTCAGACTTCGTTTGTTTATTCATAAATGGGCTCGTAGATTATCCATTCTGTGTGTGAAACCTCAACCTTTTATTCTTTAGGTTGGGGGATCAGTGAGGGCTTATGTTGAACCGCAACCATTTTAATGGTTTCCGGACGATCTATTGGATTATTAAGGAGGAGAGATGGAGCTACGTCTGTTTCAGATAGATGCGTTTGCGAGCGAGGTGTTCCGCGGCAACCCGGCTGCTGTTTGTCCTTTAAATAGCTGGCTTGCAGACCGAGTACTTCAGGCGATCGCTGAGGAAAACAATCTTGCAGAGACAGCTTTCTTCGTTCCTGCGAGCAGCGGATTTGAACTGCGCTGGTTTACCCCGCGATTGGAAGTCGATTTATGTGGGCACGCAACATTGGCATCTGCATACGTCATTTTTTCTGAGTTACAACGTGAACGAGAATCGGTGGAATTCTCATCCCGCAGTGGTCCGTTGTTCGTTAGGCGAAACGGCGAGATGTTGACGATGGACTTTCCTGCATGGAGTCTGAGAAGTGTCGACCGTGCGCCTGATGCCTTGCTGGACGGACTGCGAACTCAGCCACGCGAGGTTTTCCTCGTTACACCGGGGACGAATTACTTCTGCGTTTACGAATCGGAAGCGGAGGTGCTTTCACTGCGACCCGATTTTACGAAACTGGAAGAGCTTCATCCGTATGGTGTGATCGTCACGGCGCCGGGTGATCACTCAGATTGCGCTTCACGTTACTTCGCACCGAGTTATGGCATTCCGGAAGATCCAGTGACCGGATCCATTCACAGCGCATTGACCCCCTACTGGGCCAACCGCTTGAAGAAAAACAAAATTCACGCTCGGCAGATATCAGCGCGAGGCGGTGAGCTTTTTTGTGAGGACAAAGGAAACCGCGTCTTGATTTCCGGGAGAGCGGCTAAATACTTAGAGGGGACGATCCATATCTAACTAAATAAAGATTGGCATTCGGATCGTGGAGATTGGATATTGGAGATTGGAGATATTGGATATTTGACATTGGACATTTGAGATTTTTCAAATTCTATTTTCCATTTTCATTACTTGTTTGACACCTGTTATTGGTTCTTTGGCACCTCTGAAATTAGACACATAAATGAAAAATGAGAAATGGAAATTGAAAAATCTCAAATGTCCAATGTCAAAATCCAATCTCCAATCTCCAATCCCCCAGCTCCACTCTCAAACGTCCACCCGTTAATGTCCTTCTTATCTTAACTCTCAATCATTGGGCTTCCCCGGAAACAGAGCCTCAGTCTT
Organism: Acidobacteriota bacterium; assembly: GCA_046727215.1. Classification (GTDB taxonomy): domain Bacteria; phylum Acidobacteriota; class Blastocatellia; order Pyrinomonadales; family Pyrinomonadaceae; genus PSRF01. The sequence continues at coordinate 40,746 of JBKPCC010000040.1, read as the reverse complement.
CAGGGTTTGTGGTCCTTTTTCGTCACACATCGCATAACTAGCTTCGTACATCGAAACGCCAGCTGTTTCACCCTTCGCATTTAAAATGTAGAAGTTGACACCGAAGTTCGGATCGCCCTTGCTGTTCAAAAGCCTCTTTTCAACTGTATTGGCTTTTATTCGCCGCAATGCTTCCATGCCGGCGTCTTTCGGATGTGCGCCGCGTCGCATCTCTTCCACAATCAAGAACGAGCACAGATTGAACAGGTTCGCCTCGCCACGTCCAGTTGATCCGGCGGCGCCGACGTTGCCGTCAACGTATAAGCCTGCGCCGAGAATCGGTGAATCGCCCAACCTCCCCGGTATCTTCCAGGCTAAACCACTTGTCGTTGTGACTCCGCAAATCTCGCCTTTTGAATTCACGCCATCACAATTGATAGTTCCGTAAAAATGTTCTCGATCGATTAGACCCTCATCAACCATTTTGAGACCTTCACGAAACCAGACTTGAGCACGCTCCTTTGGATTCAAGTAGTGCGCTGGATCAGTGCGCCGCTTCCACTCGAGCCAGATCTCTCTGCTATGTGGAGTATTTAAGTCGTCTTCAATCTTGAAACCCATGCTACGCGCGAACTGCTGCGCGCCTTCGCCAACAATCAAATGGTGGTCTGTATTTTCCATAACTGCTTTTGCGACTAACGACGGAGTGCGCACACCCTCCAACGCGCCCACCGCGCCAGCCCGCTTTTTTGGTCCATGCATACATGATGAGTCGAGTTGCACGATGCCTTCGGCGTTGGGCAAACCTCCGTATCCCACACTGTCGTCGAGGGGATCAAGCTCGACAATGTTTACACCGGCTATAAGCGCGTCCAGAACGTCGGAGCCTTGCGTCATCAAGGTGAAAGCCTTTTGTACGCACGTCACATCGCCGCCATTCTTGAAGCGATTGCCGTTGGCTGAAGACACGACTACCGGTCGAATCCCGCTTTGAATGATGATTGTGGGGCCCGTTGGAGTTTTTTGCGTCTTGATTTTTGGTGCGGCAAGTGCGAGTCCAGCAACAGCGCTGGAGCGCATAAAATCACGGCGTTTGATTTTCTTAGACATGAGTCTCCTTGCGGGATTCAGCTCGTTATGAAACTGATTAGGGATGGTGAAAGCGTCGAGCGAACAGACATTCAATCAGACGTCGGTGTGTTTTGCAAAGGAAAACCCAAATGGTTTATGTGTACGCGAGGTCTTACGACTCCTTCAAGTATTCCTTTATTCGTTCTTCGGTCTTTGCGCCGATGCCTTCGACCATCCCCAGTCCACCGCCTGCTACAAACTCCTTCAGCTGTTCAAGCGAGGAAACTTTGAACCTTTGGTGAAGCAGTGCTGCGGTTTTCGGGCCGATGCCTGGTACTTCAAGAAGATCCAGAACCGTCGCGGGAGTTTCGGCCGTGATTCGCTCCCAGGCGTCGAAGGTACCGCGCTCAAGTAGTTCAATTACTTTACCGGCGATGGCCTTGCCGACACCCGGAATCGACTGTAAGCCGACGCTACCTTCTGTCGCTGCAATGTCTTTAAGCGGAGTTGGCCAAACCTCGATAGCCTCGGCTGCGTTTCGATATGATCGGAGACGAAACGGATCGTCTCCCCGAATCTCCATAAGCGCGGATAGCTGATGGAACCGCTGAGCGATTTCTACGTTGTCCATTGATTTAGTGACAGTGTAGCGGTTTATGTTACGACTGTGAACCGACACGAATCCACAAATGACACAGATTACGCAGACTAGGAGTCAGCGTAGAAAGCAGCTAGCACAAAGACGGAAAACAAAAGAATCAAACCAACAAAGATTAATTCCTGCTAACTGTCTTTCCTGTCTTATCGGCGTAGCTGTAATCTGTGGAATTGTTGTCGGGGAATCAAAATCGAAAATGAAAAATGTCAAATGAGAAATGGAAAACAATTGACTTTCCGAATCGCTCCATAGACAATCCGCCTGCTTCTCAGTAAGCACAAGTCTGTAAGCGTTTTCGGGGGGTCCTCACGTTAACTCCGCGAGCCTCCAATCCTTTAACCTCACAACAAAAAGGAAACTACCATGACACTCACAAACATCCTGGAAGAACCTAGTCAAGAAAAGCGAATCCAAAGAATGCGCGAAGAGATCGAAAAACTCGGCGGCGTCTTTTCAACTGACGACGACATGCCCGCCGATCTCGAGGAAGAATTTCTCAAACATGTTTTGGAATACGAGCAGTCCAAACCCACATCTGTTTTTTGCCTGCTAGAAAACGCCGGCTTTGAAATTCCAGCCCCTGACACGCTCGACGATTCGCAGTTGCCGTCGAAACTGGAAGACTTGGTGCATAAGATGGCTTCAATGGGTGCGTACGTCCTGAATACAAACCATCTCAGCGATCGTGAACTGTACGAATATCTTTACAATGAAGGGTTGCGTGAGGAGGCAATGCTGTTTCCTGAGAACCCGACTTACGCTTACATGATTGATTTGACCGGCAGCGGGAGTGCGGAAGATATGCACCTGTATCTGAAATACTACGCTGATGAGGATTTCCGCAGCCGCTGGGCCAAGGACTGGCCGGAGGATCCTATGCCTCCCCACCAGGATCCACCGTTTGACCGGGATCGAAAACTGCCGAAGTCGCCGCTCGGTTAGGCGACAATCATTGTGCCGGTGCCTTTGTCGGTAAAGATTTCGGACAGCAAAGCATTGCGATTCGTACCGCTGATGATGTGAGCAGTGTGCAATCCACGCCGGAGGAGGGCGGCAATGCTTTGCAATTTGGGAATCATACCGCCTGATGCGGCGCCGCTATTGATCAGCGCTTCTGCTTCTGCGGCATTCAAACGGGAGAGCTTTGTCTCGGGTTCGCCCGGTCGAAGGTACAACCCATCGACATCGGAGAGTAGAATTAATTTCTCTGCTTGAAGTTGAACCGCAATTTCTGCCGCAATCGTATCGGCGTTGATGTTGAAGACTGTCCCTTCAGCGTCAGCGCCGAGCGACGAGATTACGGGCAAGTATCCGTGATCAAGCAGCACAGTAAGTAAGCGAGCGTTGATCTCGACTACATCGCCCACATGACCGAAGTCCACTTGCTCGCGGGCTCCTGTTTCGCGATTGAGAACTTCTTTGGGAGGCCTGCGCTCGGCGTGCACAATATTGCCATCCACTCCAGAGAGGCCGACTGCTTCGATGCTGTGATTTCTGAGAGCTGCAAGAATATCTGTATTGATTTTTCCTGCAAAGACCATCTTGGCCATTTCCAGCGTTGCATCATCAGTCACTCGCCGGCCTTCGATAATCGTCTGTTCCACTCCCAGCTTCGAAGCCAGCTCGCTCAGCTGCTTACCACCGCCGTGCACGACGCAGATTCGTATGCCGACCTGATGTAGCAGCGCCAGCTCTTCCGCGAGCGAATTCAAGTTCACGGCGTCCTCTGTTGCCTTGCCTGAGAGCTTGACGACAAAGGTCTTACCCTTGAAGCGCTGAATATACGGCAGTGCTTCGCGCAGGAGATCCAATCGTAATTGGTTGTCTACTTCGACGATCGTTTCTCTCATCGCTCCTTAATATCCACCCATAAACAGCGTTTCGTGTTCTTTCGTGTGATTTCGTGGATTCGTTTTCTCGGCGCTAGCAAGCTGAATCCACGAAATACACGAAACAACACGAATAGTTCTAATCTGTGGAATCTGTGTAATCTGTGGATCTCATCGTCTCAAGAGTTTGCTCAAGATCGCCTTTTGCACATGCAATCGATTCTCAGCTTCGTCAATAACAACAGAAGTTGAGGAATCGATCACAGCGTCCGTCACGATTACGTTTCGACGCACAGGTAAACAATGCATGAAGATCGCCTTGTCCGTAAGCGCCATCTTCGCTTCATCAACAATCCAATCGTCACGGTACTGCCCCCGTTCAGCAACATCGTGGTCCAAAGCCCCATAGAATTTTTTCGAGCCCCAGCTCTTTGCATAAACAACTTCGACCCCGGCGAAAGCTGCGTGAACATTCGTCGTTTCCTCGACACTACCACCTGATTGCGCCGCTTGGTCGCGAAGCCCGCTCATGAGCGCTTCATCGAGTTCGTAACCCGGTGGATGAGCAATGACGAGATCGTGGCCGAATTGCGCTGCCGCAGATGCAAAACTGTTAGGCACGGCCATTGGCAGTGGTTTCGGATGCCAGGCCCAAGTCAACAACACTTTCTTGCGGCCACGTCCAAGTTTCTCGCGAATCGTCATCATGTCAGCCATGGCCTGGCAGGGATGATGCATCGCGGATTCAAGATTGATTAGCGGAACGGTCGCATACTTCGCAAAAGCGGCGAGCACAGGATCGACTCGCTCCTCTTCCCAATTCTTAAGTGCAGCAAACGTGCGCACACCGATCGCTGAACAATAGCGGCCCAGTACTCGAGCAAACTCGGCGATATGCTCGGTCTTATCACCATCCATGACGACGCCATCGCGATGCTCAAGTGTCCAGCTGGTGCCGCCAGGTTCCAATACAATCGCATTACCACCTAATTCGGCTATCCCAACTTGCATCGAAGCCCTGGTGCGAAGACTGGGATTAAAGAAGACGAGGGCAACGGATTGACCTGACAGAACTTTCGAACGATCATCGCCCTTTTTTAGAATGAGAGCCGATTCGATTAGCGCGTCTAAATCGGTTTGTGCCCAGTCGGATGTTTTGAGAAAGTTCTTTGGCATGACGTACAGATCGACCGGAGCAACTACACAGCAGGAGAACGCACGAGCATTCTTCGAACGGCACCGAACAGGCTAATCACAAACCAGAATGATTCCATCAGGAATGCCGAAAGATTGAAGTTGAACAGAAGGGAAACCATGATAAATCCGGCGCCGATCGCATTCAGCAGAGAAAAAGAGATCGCGGAGCTACGGATTCTGTCGAGTTGAAGCAAGGCATACGCCACCACGATCAATAACACTCCAATTGTTCCTACAAGATCGAACCAACGATAGGCCAAGACATCTCCTCTTCGTTAACCAATCTGATTATGCGATCTCCTTCAGTACGTCCCTTAATTCAGCAACAAAGTAATCCACCTCGGTCTTACCCAGACAAAGCGGTGGGAGAAGCCTCAGAACGTGCGGATCGCTCGAAGTGCCCGTGATGATGCGACGCTTCAACAGACCCTCATGAATGAGAGCTGCCTTAGCGTTGAACTCTACCCCAAGTAAGAACCCAAGTCCGCGCACTTGCCGGACCCCTTCGACATTTGCCAGGCTTCGACGTAGATGAACCTCGACTGACCTAACGTTCTCCAACATGCCATCGGTTTCAATTGCTTCAACTGTTGCAGCAACCGCGGCCATCGCGATCATCCCGCCGCCGAAAGTTGTTCCCAGATCGTTCTCCTTTATGTGCGATGCGATTTCATCAGTTACCACACATGCGCCAACTGGTATGCCGCTGCCCAGTGCTTTGGCTAACGTGATGATGTCTGGAACTACTTGAGCCGCCGCTTCGCTGCCGGCAAAGAACCACTGGCCCGTCCGTCCGATCCCCGTTTGCACCTCGTCGTAAATCAACTTTATTCCGCTTTCATCACAGATCTGCCTGAGCTCTCGATGAAACGACGGGTCAGCAGTACGAACGCCGGCCATCGATTGAATCGGTTCCAGCATGATCGCGGCGACCGTATCGTCTGCTAATGCCCTAACAGAAGCGACGTCCCCAAACTCCGCTTGCAAATGTCCGGGAACATTTGGTCTTCCCAGTTGGCGGTATTTACCCAGGAACGTGGCGCTGATCGAATCGGCAGTGCGGCCGTGAAAGCCACCGGAAAAAGTAATGATGTTCTCACGGCCCGTCGCCATACGCGCACTGCGCATTGCGTTTTCATTTGCTTCTGTGCCTGAATTGCAGAAAAAGACCTTCTGCAAATCAGCCGGCGCGACCGAAATCAGTTTTTCAGCCGCGCGAGCGCGAGGTTCTGAATAGACGAGATTTGAATAGAAGAGCAGCTTTTCGGCCTGCTGTTGAATTGCAGTTACCACATGCGGGTGAGCGTGTCCGGTTGCGGCCACAGCATGTCCACCGTAGAGATCCAGATAACGATCACCATCACTTGAATAAACCCAGACACCCTCGCCGCGTTCAGCCGCAATTGGCATCTTCTTATAAGTTGCTAATTGAAACTGATTTTCGCTGGCAGCGATTTCATCGAACGTCTGTCTAATTTCAACTGTCATCCCGCTCTCGCTCCATCGGGTATTTCGTTTTCCGGAACTGCAAGCACCGGCGTCAGTCGATCTTCATAGCCAATATCGAAGAGCATTGCTTCGGAGGTAACGCCGAGCATCTTCTTAGGTGGCAGATTCATGAGAAATAGAGCTTGCATACCTTGAATCTGTTTCGGATCCGTTCTTTCCTGTTTAATACCTGCAAGTACCGTCCGATTGTGGTCGCCAAAACTGACAGTGAGTTTTACCAATTTATCTGACCCAGTCAGATCTTCCACCGTCAAGATTCTGCCCACCCGAATGTCGATCTTCTGTAGATCCGCAATCGTGATCAATGCCTTGATCGGCGCCGGCTTGAAATCGTGACTCATGGATTCGTTCCTACAAGCAGTAAGCCTGTTTTTTCATCCATGCCAAACATCAGGTTCATGTTCTGTACTGCCTGACCTGCAGCGCCTTTTACCAGATTGTCCAGCGCGGAAAAGATCGCCGCCTGCCGTCCTTGTGCGGCAAACCCCAAATCGCAAAAATTTGTCGTCTTTACCCAATTAATATCTGGTGAGCCGTCAACGAGTCGCACGAAAAATGAATCGCGGTAGAATTCAGCAAACACATCCGAGAGCTGTTTGGTCGTGGCTTCATGCTTCAGCTCAACGTAGATCGAAGCAAAAATCCCACGAGCAACTGGTAAAGAATGCGTCATAAAAACCAGCTCGTTGGTCCAATCACCCAAATAACGCAGTTCTTGCTCAATCTCAGGAACATGCTGATGTGTGAAAGGCTTGTAGGCGTAAAACGACGTCATGCGCTGCGGATGATGTGTATTCGCTGCAGCTTTTGCCCCGGACCCCGATGACCCGGTCTTCGCATCCACGACGACGCGTCCGGTCAGAAGGTTATTTGCCACGAGTGGGGCCAGACCTAACAACGCGGCCGTCGCAAAACAGCCAGGATTCGCGATCAGTTGTGCAGCCGGAATGGCTTTTCTATTTATTTCAGTAAGACCGTACACAAACTGACTCTGCTTCTGCATCGCATTGTGTTTGCGACCGTAGTACTGCTCAAATATTTCGTCGTCTGAAAGTCGGAAATCTCCAGACAAATCGATGACCCGCAGTGCAGGAGGTAAATTTGGAACAATGTCTAATGCCTGGCCATGAGGCAAAGAGAGAAAAACACAGTCGATGTTTGAAAGAGCTGAAGGATCCTCAGGGGCTGACGAGAAGGCTAGGTTTGTTAACCCGTTCAGATTCCGATGCACCTCGGTAACCTGTTTGCCGGCGTGTTCATTTGCAGTGACGAAAACGACCTCTACCTGCGGATGGAAAAGTAGTATCCGCAGCAACTCTGCGCCGCCGTATCCTGATCCTCCCAGTATGCCGACTTTGATCTTCATCTCACTTGTTCGAGCTCTGTCTTTGCGGCGACCTTTGAAGAAATGATCTCAAAAAGTCGCGCACCGTTGCGCCTGGCGTTGGCGGCCGGCACCCCAAATTGTTTCTCGACGTAGTCCTGGCCCATCTGTGAATCAGTAACCGACCCCGCGATCAGGTCGACCTGAATGCCACGACGGGCGAGCAATTCAATGCCGCCCCAGGCACCCACATAGTCTGCAGCACAAAAGATGTTCGCAGCAGTAGCATCGCGCAACTCCGCATCGTCGAAAACTGTTTCAACCGAGTACCCGCCCAGGACTCCGTCTCCCATTTCAATTACGATCAAGTCAGGCGAGCATTCATTAAGGCGAGCAATGATCGCTTTTGCGACAGGCGCCAGATTTCCTGCGTCGACTGTCGAAGGAAGGCCGCAATCAAGAAAGCTCGCAGTTGCAATCGCTCCGTGGTCACTCATGTTCAAGGTGTCGCGGAGACATGCAACACCTGAGAGCTTTCCGGCCGCGACTCGTTGACCAGCGCGCGTGGCCTGTTTAATCAATTCTGTTGCCACCAAAGTCTTGCCGCTGTTCATACTTGTGCCCGCTATCATTACCAGCGGCGCGCAATCTCCCAATAACGCGCGTACCGGGAGCGCAGCATCCGCGATATTGCAGATGCGGCCCCCCTCATCACATACCAACCCAATAACTTCCACTTTTATTGCGTCACCGAGGCTCGAATGATGGCCAGTACAGCAACCAACCACCCCTCCCATATTCAGTAGGTGAAGTTCATCACCGGCAAAAACCGTTGGCGGCACATTTCCGACGAACCCCTTAAGCGCACGTCGTTGACCCAAAACGCCGAGCAGCAGATCGCCCGGATTGATCTTCGCAAGGCGACCTGTCGGCAGTTCGAGCATGTTGTAAGTAGCACTGTCAGTGAGCGCGCGGACTACAACCACGTCGCCCGAGCGCGGCGATTGAGAGCCATCGACAGTCGCCACAGTCTTCTGCAAATGCAGTGGCGTCGTTGCTGAGCCAATCTTGTCGACTTCAACTACTTTGATTGCCGGTTGATTCATACCTTCCAACGAATTCTCCATTCTATTTGTTGTTCCTCAATCTCAAACGCAACGCATTCAGTTTGATAAAACCTTCCGCGTCTCGCTGGTTGTAAACAGAATCGGCCTCGAACGTTGCAACATTTTCGTCATACAGCGAGCGAGGCGACCGGCGACCGACCACAATCACGTTGCCACGGTAAAGCTTTAAGCGCACGTCGCCGGTGACATTTCGCTGCGTTTCATCAATCGTCTTCCGCAGCAACTCGAATTCCGGGGCGAACCAGAACCCGTAATAAATACTCTCTGCAAATTTCACTCCTAAAGAATCCCGCAAGTGCATCACCTCGCGATCCAACGTGATTGATTCAAGCGCTCGATGCGCGGCATGAAGAATGGTGACTCCCGGCGTTTCGTATACCCCCCTTGACTTCATTCCAACAAAACGGTTCTCAACAAGATCAACCCTTCCGATCCCGTGCCTGCCGCCTAACTCATTCAATGTAGTTAACAGCGCAACAGGATCGGCTGATTTGCCGTTAATCGCTACGAGTACTCCTTGTTCGAATGACAACTCGACATACTCAGGTGAATCCTTCGCTGCCTCAGGCGACAAAGTTAACTGGAAGATGTCCTCGGGAGGCTCGTTCCACGGATCCTCGAGGATTCCTCCTTCGTACGAGACATGCATCAAGTTTCGATCAGTCGAATATGGTTTTTCATGCGTCGCCGTGACTGGAATCTGATGCTGTCGCGCGTAGGCGATCAGATCGCTTCGCCCTTTGAATTCCCATTCGCGCCAGGGAGCAATAACTTTGATGTCTGGTTTCAAAGCGTAATAAGTCAGTTCAAACCGAACCTGATCGTTGCCCTTGCCAGTCGCTCCGTGAGCTACGGCGTCGGCGCCCTCTTTACGTGCGATCTCGATCTGCCCTTTCGCGATGACCGGGCGGGCAATAGACGTCCCCATGAGATAGACGCCCTCATACACTGCATTGGCTTTTACTGCTGTCCACACATAATCGCGCACGAACTCTTCCCGGAGATCCTGCACGTAGAGTTTTGACGCTCCCGTTTCAAGTGCCTTGGCTTCAAGGCCATGCAATTCTTCTCCTTGACCTACGTCGGCGCAGTAGCACACGACCTCGCACTGGTATTGCTTACGTAACCAGTGGAGCATTACTGAAGTATCAAGACCGCCGGAGTATGCGAGAACAATTTTTTTCATCGTATTGTCAATGTTGCCAGTTACAAGACCTACGTCCTAAGTCCAAAGACCAAAAACCAAATACCGAATTATCCAAATACGTCCAAGACCTTTTTGATTACCGCCCTTTGTGCCTTTGGGTCGCCGACCGCGATAAAAATCGTGTCCTCGCCTGCGAGCGTGCCTACGATTTCTGTAATCCCTGCCGCATCGATGTCAACCGCGACCGCTGATGCCAATCCTGCTTCTGTCCGCGCGACGACCAGGTTGTCGCCCGCTATGTCCAGACTCAACAAGCCGCGCGCGTTACTGCCGTTCGATCTTGGAACCGTGTAGCGGCCGTGATGCTTCACCACTCCGAGTTCTTCCAGGTCCCTCGACACGCTCGACTGCGTGACCGGAACACCGGATCGTTCAAGCAAGCCGCGTAACTCAGCCTGCGTGCCAATCGACCGCCCCTGAATCAAGCTCAAGATCTTTTTCTGTCGCAGATTCTTCTGCATTAAACTCTTTCAAAGCTATGCATGAATCTTGCATAACTAGTGCATAGATGCATAAAATACCAGCCAGGATGTTTACTCGTCAAGTTTCGAACGATAGCGATTCAAGGCGGTAGAATGGCGAGGACGGAGGATTGGCAGATGGCGAAAAACCTATGGGGTGGCCGTTTCCGAGGCGAAGTAGACGCGACGTTCGCCCAATTCAATCGATCTTTTGATTTCGATCGTCGTCTGTTTGCCGCCGATGTGCGGGCCAGCCTGGCGCATGCGAGAGGATTGATTGGCGCCGGCGTATTGACGCCGGATGAAGGTGAACGAATCATAAACGGCCTCCATGCAATTCTTGAACGCGGCCAAATTGATTCGAATTACCTCACTGATCCGGCGGCCGAAGACATTCACTCGTTTGTGGAAGCGCGGTTGGTCGAATTGATTGGGGAGACCGGAAGGAAACTTCACACCGGTCGCAGTCGAAATGATCAAGTCGCGACAGATCTGCGAATCTGGGTGCGAGAGGCCATCGACGAGATAGCCAGTCAATTACGTGAATCGATGAAAGCACTTCTCGATTTCGCCGAGGCAAATCCAGATGTTGTGATCGCTGGATATACTCACTTGCAGCGTGCCCAACCGATTTTGCTGTCTCACTGGGGTCTTGCTTACTTCGAAATGTTTAGTCGCGACCTCGAACGACTTACTGAGGCGCGCAAACGTGTAAATGTTTTGCCTCTTGGAGCTGCCGCATTAGCAGGCACGAGTTTCCCGATAGATCGTGAATCGATTGCCAGTGAGCTCGGATTCTATGCGGTGTCCACTAATAGTGTGGACGCAGTCAGTGATCGTGATTTTTGCGTTGAAGTGCTATCGGCTTGTTCCTTGATGATGGTGCATCTCTCAAGACTGGCCGAAGACATCATCGTTTACGCAACCACCGAATTCGGTTTTTTCGAGCTCAGCGACGCTGTGGCCACTGGCTCGAGTTTGATGCCACAAAAGAAGAATCCTGACTCAATGGAGTTGGTACGAGGAAAGGCCGGGAGAGTGTTCGGCCATCTCCTGGCTATTCTGACCACGCTAAAAGGCCTTCCGCTTTCGTATAACAAAGATATGCAAGAGGACAAGGAAGGTCTCTTTAGTTCTATCGATACCGTGATTGTTTGTTTGAGTGTGACTGCTACTGTTCTTCGGAACATTCGCGTCGATGCCGAGCGGGCGAGGCGAGCTGCTGCAAAAGGGTTCTTGAACGCTACGGAGCTTGCGGATTACCTGGTGCGAAAGGGTTTGCCGTTTCGTGAAGCTCACGAGACGGTGGGACGGATCGTGCTCTATGCGTTGGATAAAGGCATTGAGCTGGATCGAGTACCGCTCACAGACCTACAGCGACATTCAAGTTTAATTAGTGCCGACGTATTTCAGTCGCTTTCGCTGGAACAGACTCTCGCAAGCAAATCACAAGTCGGTGGTACGTCTCCAACAGAGGTTGCAGGAGCTTTGGTCGCCGCGCGAGAGCGATTAGCAACTGTGGCTCAAGCTGAGACGAAGCCGTGATTCCAACATAGCGAGATCGAGACCCATGGTTTACTGTATCGAGGAATCGCATTCTTAAGCTAAGGAGGCAAATCAAATGATAAAGGTCCTGCATCGACGGTTAGCGCGAACCTGTTCAGCCGTGGCTTTGATCCTTATTGGGCTCGTGGTAGGCAACGTATCTCGTGGTGCACGGCCAGCACTGCAGAATTCCAATTCATTGCCTCAAGAACAAACGAAGATTCCCTATAAGCCGGTCGGTAATGAGGCTACATTGAGCGGAAGGATCACGTTTGTCGGTGATCCTCCGCGTGTACTCCAGATTGATACTTCCGCAGATCCGAGCTGCAGTGGTAAGGGCCGTCTCCCAACGGAACATGCAGCGATCATAAACGGAATGGTCGCCAATGTTTTTGTATACGTTAAAGGAGTTGCCTTGGAGAAATTAGTTTTTGAGGCACCCTCTTCGCCTGCCGTGCTTGATCAGCGTCGCTGTCGTTTTGTTCCGCATGTTATGGGCATACAAACGGGCCAAACTTTGATGATTACCAACAGCGATCCAACTCAACACAATATTCATCCGACCCCGAAGAACAATGCAGAATTCAACATGACGCAACCGAGCGGCGCCGAAGCCATTGTCAAACAGTTTTCACGGCCCGAGATTATGGTTCCTTTTAAGTGCAACCAACATCCCTGGATGAAAGCCTATGTCGGTGTTCTATCGCACCCTTTCTTCGCGGTAACCGACAAGAATGGATTCTATAGCATTAGCGGACTACCGCCTGGTGCGTATACCGTCGTCGCATGGCATGAACGGTTTGGGGAGCGAACTGCTGATGTCACTGTTGCGCCTTACGAATCGCGCAGCTTGGATTTCGACTTTCAAGATCGACCGAACTGATTGCAAACTCACCTGCCACGCGGTCTGCTCGTACTGAATGTGGGAAAATCAGAAATTAGAATTTCGTGTACACGAAGTTCTGTGGTTCGAAAATTACTCAGTCCACAATACACGAAATTCTAAATTCTAATTTCTCATTTATTTGGCCGCTTCAGGTTGGATAGTCTGCTGGTAAATTCGCCGTCCGTCCTCGAGCTTTAGCACCACAGCCGGTTTCACTGCATCGCGATCCCTGTTCATGCTAATCATGCCCGTGACACCGCTGAAGTCTTTTGTCTGCGCAAGCGCCTCACGCAATTTAGCCGAATCAGTAGTGCCGGCGCGGCGAATAGCATCCGCAACTACATTCATAGCGTCATAGGCCAAAGCAGCGTGAGCATCAGGCTCGAGATTGCCATAGCGCTGTTTATAGTCGTGGACAAATTTTTGAATCGCGGGTGAGGGATCGCCGGGCGAATAATGACTGGTAATGTAAGAGTTGTTTAATGCATCTCCACCCAACGGCCACAACTCAGGTGCATCCCAACCGTCGCCACCCAGTAAGGGTTGGTTCAATCCAAGTTGACGCGCCTGTTTCGCCATAATGGCAACATCAGCGTAATACCCGGGAATGTAGATTACGTCGGGATTTGTAGCCCGAATCGTGCTCAGTTGACCTTTATAATCCGGGTCGCCTTGCGCGTACGATTGCTTACTGACAATTTCCCCGCCGAGCTTTGTGAAGCTCAATTCAAAAAACTCACTCAACCCGCGACTGTACGGATTGTTAAAATCAACCATGATTGCGGTCTTCTTAGCCTTCAAGGTTTCGGCAGCAAACCTCGCCATTACCTCTCCCTGAAAAGCATCGATGAAACAAACACGAAAGATGTAGTCACCAGTGCGCGTGACCGCCGGATCAGTGGATGAAGGAGAAATGAAAGGGATTTTGAGCGTTTGTGCCCTCGGTGCGGCTGCAAGACTGTTGCCTGATGCACCTCCCGCGATAATCGCGACCACTTTGTCCTGATTTATCAATTTACTAGCGAGAGTCGCTGCTCGTTCAGGGCTGCCTTTGTCGTCTTCGATCGACACGTCAATCTGCCGGTCGCTTATGCCGCCGAGACTGTTGATTTCCGCCGCGGCCATGAGGACGCCGTTCTTTGCTGACTCACCGAAGTTGAATGTTTGACCGGAAAGATCGCCGTAATAACCTATTCTAATTGTACTTCGATCAGGGCTGGCTGTAGTTTGTTGCTGTCGTTTGCAAGCAGCAATGAAAAGCACACTAGAGCATAAAACAAGAATGACGATCGCAATTATGTGCTTCTCGAAATACCGGCTGTCACTTTGCCGACGATCCTTTGCGGTTTTATTGAAGAATTGGTTGAGTTTACTCACCGAGGTAGGCTTCTTTGATCTTGGGATCGGCCGCGAGCTCTTTCGAAGGACCCTCCATCACAATGCGTCCAGTCTCGAGTACATAGGCACGATCGGAGTGACCGAGAGCGGCACGGGCGTTCTGCTCGACCAGAAGAATGGTTGTTCCCTTGCTGCGAATTTCATCAATCGCTTCAAAGATTGTATGGACCACTAAGGGCGCAAGTCCGAGCGAGGGTTCGTCGAGTAGCAGCAAACGAGGTCGGGACATGAGGGCGCGACCGATCGCCAGCATCTGCTGTTCACCGCCTGATAATGTCCCCGCTTTTTGTGACTCTCGTTCCTTTAGACGGGGAAACATCTGAAAAGCGCGGTCCATATCCTCTGCGACGGCGCGCCTGTCTTTAATCAGATATGCTCCCATTTGCAGGTTCTCGCGCACTGACAAGTTCGAGAAAACACCGCGCCCTTCCGGCGACATAGAGATGCCGCGAGAGACGAGCTTATGGGTTGCGCAGCCACTGATGTCCTTGCCCTCGAAACTAATTCGTCCATCACGTGGTTCAAGCAAACCGGTGATGGTGCGCAGTGTCGTTGTCTTGCCCGCGCCATTCGCACCAATGAGCGTGACGACTTCGCCTTTTTCAACGTGCATTGAGAGTCCAGTCAGAGCCTCTATTGCTCCGTAATTAACAGAAACATTTTCTAGCGTGAGCATGATATTAGCGGCGACTACAATTTACCTTATTTGACATTGGACATTGGACATTTGAGATTTGTCATTTGCGAAGACTTTGTTCGCCTTTATTCGTTTGATTTCGGGGATTCTGTTTCTGGCGTATATCAACGATCCACGAAATCACATCACGAAATGACACTAAAAAACGAAATCAGAAATCAGAAATCAAAAACGCTAGTCGCCCAGATACGCTTCAATGACTTTCGGATCGTTCTTAATTTGTTCCGGGACGCCGAGCGCAATTGATTTTCCGTAGTCGACCACCTGAATTCGCTCGCATACTCCCATTACAACTTTCATGTTGTGTTCGACCAACAGGATCGTCAGTTTGAACTTGTCGCGTATCTGTTGAATCAAGCGCATGAGGTCTTCCTGCTCCGAAGGATTCATTCCCGCTGCCGGTTCATCGAGCAGGAGCAGGGAAGGCCGCGTTGCGAGAGCGCGCACGATCTCCAGCCGCCGCTGGTTACCGTACGGCAAACTCGTACCGCCTTCATCTTTGAAACGCGCCAGATCAAATATTTCGAGCAGTTCCATTGAAAACTCACGATGGTCGCGCTCGTCTCGCTCGAAACGCGGTAACCGCAGCACGGCATCGAGCAGGTTTTGGCACGCATGCCGGTGGCATGCAGTCATCACATTCTCCAGCACAGACATGGAAGGGAAGAGCCGTATATTCTGAAAAGTTCGCGACACACCGCGGCGTGAGATCTCATAAGATCTGAGACCGTCAATTCGTTGCCGTTGAAAATAGATTTCGCCTGACGTCGGCTTATACACGCCCGTCAGCAGATTGAAGATAGTTGTTTTACCTGCGCCGTTTGGGCCAATCAGTCCGTAGATTTCCTCGCGTCGCACGCTCATGTCGAGCTCATTGACGGCAATCAATCCGCCAAAGCGAATCGTACACTTGACCGTGCGAAGGGGATATTCGCCGTCTGTGATCGTCTGTTTCCCTCGTTCATGCAAACGCGCTTGTTCCGCGATAATCGATTCTTCCTTCGTCGCGTTAACGGCGTCGCGATCGCCCTTCTTGTCCGGCACAGCGCTCATCGGTTCTCAACCTCCTTACCGGATGCGGACGACTGCGTGGCAATTGGGACACCTTTTGTATCGCCGACGGGTTTGTCACCTTCCGGACGCTTTTGCGGTCGCTTCAACCACGAAAGACCGAACTCACTAGTGCCAAGGATCCCCTGGGGTCTCGTAAGCATTATGATGATTAGGAGGGCTGAATAAACTACCAGCCGATATTGCGAGAGGTCTCCCGGCAGCTGCCGCAGAAATTCCGGTAGCACAGTGATTACCAAAGCGCCCAGGACTGAGCCCGTCAGCGATCCCATCCCGCCAAGCACGATCATGATGATGATTTCGAATGAACGAATAAACTGAAAATCGTTTGTACTGAGAAATGATGTGTAGTGACCAAACAAAACGCCCGCCATCCCTGCCATGGCAGAACTAATTACAAAAGCGAGCACTTTGTAACGGGTGGTATTGATTCCCATTGCCTCTGCGGCAAGTTCGTCTTCGCGGATAGAAACCAGCGCGCGCCCGACATCCGAGTGCACGATGTTATACACAGTGATGATTGAGATGATCGCGAATGCCCCAACCCAAATGAAGTTTGTATAACCGGGAACAGTGAACCCAGTGGCGCCTCCGACCTTATCGATGTTCAGGATTACGATCCTGATGATTTCTGCAAATCCAAGCGTAACAATCGCGAGGTAATCACCGCGCAGTCTCAAAGACGGAATGCCAACCATCAGTCCAGCTACCGCCGAAGCGAAACCGCCAACGATGATTGCTAGCAGAAAGATGAGTGCGTGCGCGAGTCCGGCTCCGACTACTCCAGCAAGAGCATGTTCCCAATTTTGTGCGTGATACACGGTGAGGTAAGCAGAGGTGTATGCCCCGACCGCCATGAAGCCTGCATGTCCGATTGAGAATTGACCAGTAAAGCCTGTGATCAGATTTAGTGAGACGGCAAGGGTAACGTTGATTCCGGCGAGCATGATGACGCGCCCATAATACGGAGGAACGCCGAAACCAAACAGTCCCTGATCGCTCATGTACTGATTGACAGCGACCAGTAATAGGATGATGACGACCGCGGCTGCGAGCCGTTTAAGTAGCTTTGGGAGCATTAATATTGCCGATTTCCGATTGTCGATTGCCGCTTGAAAACATTTTCAGATGAATCGCCGACATTTCAGGAACCATTTAGCCTCGTCACCAGACCAATGGACATTCGGCATCGGCAATCGAAAATGTTCTAGACCTTTTCTTGTACCGTCGCGCCCAGCAAACCAGTTGGTCGAAACAACAGCACTAGAATAAGAATGGCGAACGCCACGGCGTCGCGAAACGTTGTGGGCACACCTACATTCTGTCCATATCCGACTACGAACGTTTCTGCAATGCCGATTAGAAGACCACCCAACACAGCCCCTGGAATGTTGCCAATACCGCCAAGCACGGCTGCAACAAAAGCCTTAAGGCCAGTTATGATTCCCATCAACGGGTCAATCTGCGGGTTGTATTGAGCTGTCAAAACGCCACCAGCAGCGGCAAGCGCTGACCCCAGCGCAAAAGTAAAAGAGATAATCGCGTCGGTGTTGATGCCCATCAGCTTCGCTGAGTTCAGGTTGAAGGAGACGGCCCGCATGGCAGTTCCGATCTTCGTCTTGAAGATGATCCATTGCAGCAATAGCATCAGCAACACCGACACGCCAAAAATCAGCAATTGTGACTTCGAGATGGCTGCATTCCCAAATAAGGTATAACTTCGTTCTTGTAGTAATTGAGGGAACGCGCGCGGGGCGGCGCCGAGACGGGCGACAAAGAGGTTTTCGATTAGCAACGATACACCGATCGCCGTGATCAGTGTCGTCATACGAGCGTACCTTCGCACCGGACGGTAAGCGAAACGTTCGATTGCCATTCCTACGATGGCAGAAACAATCATCGATCCAATCAGGACAATCACCAGACCGAACAATGTTGGCCCTGATGCAAAACCAAGCTGGAACGCGAGAAAGTAACCGACGAAAGCACCCACCATGTAGATATCGCCGTGGGCAAAATTGATGAGGCGCAGAATGCCGTAGACCATCGTATAGCCGAGGGCTATCAGTGCGTAGATCGCACCAATGGTCAGACCGTTAATAAGCTGCTGAACAAAAGTATCCATAACGACTGTTACGGATTAGCGCTCTTGCTCGCTGGCTGTGTGGCTGCGCTGGAAGTGTCTGAGCCGTTAGACGGGGCACTGGATGTGTTTGGTCCCATGCCTTCAGGATAAATAGTTTCCTGATAAATGTACTTACGATCTTGTAGTTTCAATACCACTGCGGGTTTGATTGCGTTTCGCTGGGCATCGATGCTGATCGTCCCCGTGACGCCACCAAAATTCTTCGTTTGGGCAATAGCATCCCGCAGCTTCGGCCCCTCCGTTGTCCCTGCGCGTTTTATCGAGTCAGCCAGAACTCTCATCGCGTCGTAACCCAAAGCAGCAAGCGCATCGGGCACGCGGCCATATCGCCCTTTGTAGTCAGCCACAAATTTTTGAATCGAAGGAGACGGATCGTCTACCGAGTAATGGTTTGAGATAAAGTCGCCGTTAAGTGAATCACCACCAAGGTCCCAGAGCTGTGTCGCATCCCAGCCGTCACCGCCGAGCAGCGGCACATTGATTCCTAACTGTTTGGCTTGTTTAGCAATCACGCCAACTTCGCCGTAGTAACCCGGCACATAAATAACGTCAGGACTGTCTGACCGGATCGCGGTTAACTGTCCTTTGTAGTCTCGATCGCCTTGAGTGTAAGACTGTTTGCTGACTATCTGACCGCCGAATTTCTTGAATGCTGCCTCGAAGAAGTCTGTCAGTCCGCGGCTGTAAGGCGAATTGAAGTCGAGCATGATTGCTGCTTTTTTAGCCTTCAGCGTATTGAATGCGAACTTTGCCATCACTTCGCCCTGAAACGGATCGATGAAGCAGACGCGGAAAATGTAGTCTCCAACCTGCGTTACAGCGGGATTCGTCGAGGATGGGGAAATCATCGGGATGTGAGCAGCTTGTGCCTTTGGAGCAGCTGCAAGACTGTTACCCGAAGCGACTTCGCCTAGCAGCGCCACTATGCGATCCTGATCGATCAGTTTCGTCGCAACTGTCGCGGCTTTTTCCGGACGACCTTCATCGTCTTCGGAGATAATTTGCACCTGACGGCCATTGATGCCGCCTGCCTTGTTGATTTCGTCGGCAGCCATCAAAACACCGTTTTTGGTGGACTGACCGAAATTTGAAGTGCGGCCAGTCAGATCGCCGTAGTACCCCACGACAATCGTACCTGAGGTGCTGCCGGCGGCGGATCCGCCTCTGCGCTCGCAGGCAAGGGCGAATACTAAGGTGGTAAGCAGTAAAAGCGCGACTAGGATGCGTTTCATTTCTGTCCTCACAAAGGGCTATTGAATTTACGAACGGAGTTGGAGCCGGCAGCCGATTCGTCTCGACTCTCACCAGGAAGACGTAGGCTCCTTCGAATCAGCTTGTAATCGGTCTGAATAATAGCGTTCAGTCTCTTCCGACGCAAATTAGCACTGTTTCAGGGCAAGTTGTTTACCTCTTCCAGGCTATTGCACGGTTAAGGAATGAACTATACAGTTTGACTAAAGTTACAGGATTTCCGCCACTTAATGCACTTGCCAGCTAAGATCAGATGACTGATAACAACGAATCCCGCGGAGTCGCGCCCAAACTCGGTGACATGTCGAGCGAGGAGTTTCGCCGTATTGGATATGAACTGATCGACTGGATCAGCAACTACTTCGAACATATAGAAGAGATGCCCGTGTTATCGCAGATCGAACCCGGCGAGCTCAAAGCGCAATTGCCTCAGTCACCGCCGGAAAAAGGCGAACCGATGCAGGCGATTATCGCGGACCTGGATCGTTTCGTCGTTCCGGCGCTCACGCATTGGAGTCACCCTTCATTCTTTGCATACTTTGCTACTTCAACTTCAGCGCCCGGAATTTTTGGAGAGCTGTTAACTGCCGCTTTCGACGCGAAAGCAATGCTTTGGCGAACATCTCCCGCCTCAACAGAACTCGAGGACGTTGCGCTTGATTGGTTGCGACAGATGATGGGACTCGACGCTGGGTTGAGCGGAATCATTTATGACACCGCTTCCGTATCCAGCATGCACGCGATCGCCGCTGCACGTGAAGGTGTCGAGCAACGCATTCGCGAAGAGGGAATGAGCGGCCGGCCGGATCTTCCGTTACTGCGAGTTTACGCTTCGGACCAGGCCCACTCGTCGATCGACAAGGGCATCATCACACTTGGGTTGGGCCAACGCGCGCTAAGCAAGATTCCATCGAATAGTGAGTTTCGAATGGACGCGAGCGCGCTCGCCGCGGCGGTTGATGAGGATAAACGTAAAGGCATTTTGCCGTTTTGCGTAGTGGCGACTGTCGGGACCACCTCTACGTCGAGTATCGATCCAGTTCGTCAGATCGTCGATGTTTGTGAGAAGCATGCACTGTGGCTGCACGTAGACGCTGCTTATGCAGGTTCGGCTGCCGTCGTTCCCGAGCTGCGACACATTCTTGACGGTTGCGAGCGCGCAGACTCGGTTGCTGTCAATCCACACAAATGGCTCTTTACTCCGTTCGATTTGTCGGTGCTCTACTGCCGCCATATGGACCTGCTGCGACGCGCGTTTTCGCTGGTGCCGGAATATCTTCGTACGCCTGAGCAAGAGAAAGTGCGGAGTGGGTCTGACTATGGTGTTCAACTTGGACGTCGTTTTCGCGCACTCAAGCTTTGGATGATCATTCGTTATTTCGGCCATGAAGGTCTGGCAGCGCGAATTAGAGAACATTGTCGCCTCGCACAGTTATTTGCTTCGTGGGTTGACGAATCGGCATCGTGGGAGTTGATGGCGCCAGTACCCTTAGGACTTGTTTGTTTTCGCGCTTGTCCGAAGCTCGATTCTCCAGATCAGAAACTGCGGCAAAAAAGACTGGATGTTTTGAACGAAGAAATTATGCATGGCGTAAATGCAACCGGGAGAGCCTTGCTTTCACATACTCGTTTAAACGATAAACTCACGCTTCGTTTGTCTATCGGAAATATCAGGACCACCGAAAAACACGTCCAGCAGGTTTGGGACTTACTAAATCAAAAGCTCGAAACCATTCGGGCGCATCAGTGAGGATCCATTATGAGGGCGCTTAATCTCGTCTACATCGGCGCAATTCTCTTCTTTTCGACCGCGTCACTGCTTGCCCAAGCGGGCTTTGAGATGAAGCGCTTTAACACTGAGGGAGTTGCATTTGACTACCCGACTAAGTGGACACTGAAGAATGAAAGCAGTTCTGGCGCGCAGGAAGTGATTTTGAGCAAGTCCGACAGCGATGCGCAGCTGAAGGTAACGGTTTACCGAAGTAGATTATCGACGCCGGAAAAAATCGCGGAGGCTCGTAAACGGTTCGTCGATCCCTACATCGATTTGAATGTGCGAACCTTTCAGCAGATGGGAGCGAATCCGCGCCGTTCGCCGGCGACAACAACTATATCTGGCGTGAATGCCGATGGAGTGAAAATCGCAGCTGTCCTCAGTGGTGAGCCTGGAGCCGTTTTGATTTACTGGGTCGTAGTCGGAGAGCGGCTGGTCGTACTTACTTTTTTCGGACCTGATGCGGCGCTCAAACAAGCGGCGCCGTTATTGGACACGGTGCGAGACTCAATGCTGATCGTGCCGCCGCCAAGTGCAAAGCCGGTTTCAAAATAGAGCTATAATCGGCCAAGCTGTGTATGAATCGTTCCTTTTCTCACAAGGAGTTTCCTCACATGACAGAAAATGAAATCGCAACGATTGTTGTAGATGCAGCATTCAAGGTCCATAGCCGCTTTGGCCCTGGTTTGTTGGAATCCGTTTACGAAACAATACTCGGTTACGAGCTCCGAAAACGAGGCCTATTTGTTCGGCATCAGCTGCCGTTACCAGTTGTGTACGAAGAAGTGCGAATGAACATTGGTTTTCGGCCAGACTTGGTGATAAACAAGAAAGTAATCGTGGAGGTTAAATCAGTCGAGAGGACTGCTCCTGTTCATAAAAAGGTTCTTCTCACGTATTGCGGGTCGCGGACATGCGGTTGGGCCTCTTGTTAAATTTCGGAGAGGCGCTAATTAAAGATGGTATCTCGCGCGTCGTAAACAGACTTCCAGAGTAATCATCCGAGCTCTTTGCGTCCTGGCTCCTTGGCGTCTTTGCGTGAGATACCACTCTCTGGGAATTGGAGCTAAGCAAGGTTGGAAATACACAAAGCCCAAAGTTGCTTTTAGTGCTACTTCCGTTGGAAATGTTACTGTCATCGGATGCGATTTATTCGTGAGAGTTTAATCAAAGCCACAGCTGAGGAGGTTTTTGCTTTTCACACGCAGCCCGATGCATTGATTAAGCTGATCCCGCCGTGGGAGCACGCTCGAGTTGTTCAGCAAGCTGATATTTCAGTTGTGGGCTCTCGCACGATTGTGGCGATGAAAGTTTTCGGACTGTTCACAACTACGTGGATTGCTCAACACACGGTATATGAACCACCACGCGCCTTTGAAGATATCCAACTGAAGGGTCCGTTTCGTCGTTGGCGTCACCGGCACGTCGTCACACCGCATGCTCAAGGAGCGGTCCTTCGGGATGAGATAGACTATGAGCCGCCATTCGGACCCTTCGGAAGGTTGTTGGCCCCACATTTAATTCAGAAGCGGTTGATCAAGCTATTCGAGTATCGCCACGAAGTCACGCGCCAATTTTGTGAAGGAAAGGATCGCGTTACTCCCGATTAAGATGCTTACGCACATTGTCATTTGGAAATATCGCTCGGACGTTGAACAGGAAGTACGTGAAGAACACGTCCGGCTACTTGCCGGCCTATCCTCAATAATTAAAGAGGTGCAAAGCCTGTCCGTCGGCTTTGATGTCTTGGGATTACCACGTTCCTATGACACGGGCCTGGTCGCATTTTTTCAAAATCGCGCAGGTTTGGATGCGTATACGATTCATCCATCTCACGTGAAAGTAGCGGAGTTCGGTCGCAGTATCAGTGAACATGTGGCGTCCGTAGACTTTGAATCATAGAAGATTGGCTTCTTCATCTGCTCAAAAAGGCTCGAGGGCATGAAATACTTCAAAAGATTTCTGCTATTCCTGTTTCTTCTGCTCGTGCTTTCGCAGATCCCTTTTGCGTATCGACGATACAAGCTGGGCCGCCTCAATAAAACGATTCAGGAGCTAAATGCGCAACGAGTACCGCCGGCAGCTGACTCAACCTACAAAGAATACAAAGGCGTCGTTCATGTTCACTCGTTTCTTGGTGGACACAGTTCGGGCACTTTGCAGGACATCATCGACGGAGCGAAAGCAAATGGACTTCAGTTCGTAGTTATGACTGAACACCCGGCTAAAGAATTCGATACGTCAGCAATGACGTTGAAGGGTACTTACGCCGGTATTTTGTTTGTGAATGGAAATGAAATCCGCACCAGAGAAGGAGACCGGTTGCTTGTAGCGCCCGGCGATGAATCAACCGGTCGATCTGAAGACTACGAAACGCGGACCATCGTCGCTCGCAGAGGATCCGAAAACGCGATGACGATAGTTGCCTATCCCACAGAATTCAATAGCTGGCAAACAAAAGGCTACGACGCAGTAGAAATTTTCAACGTCTATACGAACGCGCGAGCAATAAATCCACTTGTAGCGGTGTTCGATGCGTTATGGTCCTCGCGATCTTATCCAGCGCTGCTTTTCGCGAACTTTTACAGCAGACCGACTGAGGCAATAGCAAAATGGGATGAAGCAACTAAAACTGGAAGGGTTGCCGGCTTAGGGGGCAACGATGCTCACGCGAATATCGGTCTCAGTTTGACGGATGCGTCGGGGAAAACAGTACTCGGCGTAAAGCTCGACTCGTACGAAACGAGTTTTCGTCTCGTGCGGGTACATGTGCTCATACCGCAAGACAGAAAATTGGACCAATCGACACTTTTGAGTGCGATCAAGTTGGGCCACTGCTTTACCGGCTTTGATTTTCTGAGTGATGGAGATGGGTTTAACTTTACTGCCCGCTCCGGCTCAACGCGGGTCATACAGGGAGACGAAATAACGCTCGCCAATGAGGTTCGCCTGGGTGTTTCGAGCCCAATCCCGGCGCGGATTGTGCTTTTCAAAAACGGCAGCGAGGTTCAGGAAGCTCCAGAAAAAAGCAGCCATGAGTTCCTCGTAAAAGAGCGCGGAACGTATCGAGTCGAGCTCTACCTGCCCCAGCTCGGACATCCGGGTGGCGACCAGCCCTGGATAATCTCAAATCCGATTTACGTTAAATAGGGACGTTTGAAGGACCAAACGAAATCGCCCCGCCCGGGCTGCCCTGCTATGAGCCCGGAGGGGCGAAAATCCGCGCCGGAAAGCTCCGGCTAATCATTGGGGAAGCGGTGCGTACGTCACCGTAATTTGCCGTAGGAAGCCTTAGTGTTTGACTCCACGCTCGCGCACACTCGAGTATAGTGAGTAACGCGAGTACAGCCTTCCACACACTGTTTCAAGTAGAACCAGTCTAGGCCCCGAGTAGGTGGGTGTCAAGATTCAGGTTGACCGAATTTGAACCGTACGAGTCCCGTCCAATTGCTTTCATTTCCACCGCTGTTCAACCTCTTGTAATTCCATTTCGTATAATGCCCTGATTCCGACAGCAGGTAAGCAGATGAAGATAACAATCACAACCCCTGTAAATTTCGATTTTAAGCGCACCGTCATCAGCCACGGTTGGTATGGGCTATTGCCCTTCGAACTGGATCGACAAAAATGGACACTTATTCGCGTTATTGACCTTGGGCAAAAAGCCCCAGTGACGATTTCCCTGAAGATGAACAAGCGCACGCTAGGTGTTGAGACTTCACGACCCCTGGGTAAACAGACGGTGCAAACTGTGCTTAAAGATGTCCAGCACATGTTGCGGCTAGATGATGACCTCGGCCCTTTTTATGAATCCATGAGTGGACACGAGGAGTTCGGCTGGATTTCAAAGCAGGGTGCGGGTCGTATGCTCCGATCGCCCACTGTTTTTGAAGACCTTGTGAAAATGATCTGCACTACCAATTGCTCGTGGGCTTTGACCGAAAAAATGGTAACCGGTCTCGTGCAAAACCTGGGGCGTGAATCAAACGACGGGCGCAGAACTTTCCCGAATGCGGAAACCATGGCGGCGATGCCTCTTAAATTCTTTGTCGACGAAGTTCGGGCTGGTTACAGGGCGCCTTACTTAAAGGAACTTGCTGAGAAGGTTGCGGGTGGATCGCTGGATGTTGAAAGCTGGTTAAGCAGCGAGCTTCCAACCGCGGACCTGATCAAGAAGATGAAACAAGTAAAAGGAGTTGGTGATTACGCAGCAGAGAATCTCTTAAGACTACTGGGACGATACGATGGTCTGGCACTCGATTCGTGGACCAGGGCAAAATTCTTCCAGGTAAGAAACAACGGTCGTAAAGCTACCGACAAGAAGATTGCGCGATATTACGCGCGCTTTGGAGAGTGGCAAGGACTGGCTCTATGGTGCGACATGACGAGAGACTGGCTCGACAGTGAAGCGTGAGTGGTATTCAACCGTCCATGGAACGCGCATAAGTGGCACAGACTTCAGTCTGTGAAGGTTGAATGGCATTCAACGTTAGAAGGAACCATTTTCCATTTGTCATTTTCCATTTTTCATTGTCTCCGAGCTCTTCGTGTTATTTCGTGTAGTTTAGTGGATCAATTATTCCCCAGCATAGTAAGAAAGATCCACGAGATAACGCGAAATAACACAAGATGGGCCTTGAAAATGATCGATGGTAAATGGGTTTTAGTGACGTTGAATGCCATTCAACCTCCACAGACTGAAGTCTGTGCCACTTATTCTCATTCCATGGATGGTTGAGTAAAAGCGTTAATTATTTTTTCGTATAAACCAGCGTGGAGTCTTGGGCGCCGCGCGGACTCTCGCTGTGACGCACGTTGGTCAGCACTTTGCCGCCCTCACTGAGCGTCAACTTCTCCGTCGTGGTGAAAGAAAACTGTTCACCGTTCGGTCCAGTGCCGCTGCGCTTTGCCGTCAACTCGAGTGTGTTTCCGTCACTTGACCAGTTAGCCTTCAGGTTGGCTTTACCCGGCATTCGACCCTGCATGTCTACCGTCGACTCCGTTCCATCCAGATTGTATGTGATCGGTTGTGAAGGGAATTGACTGCCGGCAACTTTGGTTTCTAAAGTGATTTGCTTTGGGTCCTGCTTGATGTCGAGAACAATGCTCTCTGCGTTCTCCCACTGGCGCGGAAGGTTCTGTGTCTTCGTTTTGTCCAAGGTCCATGTACCAGCAAAGTTCGGTGGTGCGGCCGCGCTTACCGCCGAGGCCAGTAATAGAGCACTCAGACTAAGAATCCAGAATATACGTCTCATCTCTTTCTCCTTATCCTTGGTATTGTTTGTGCGACTAGTCGCGGGAAATTCTCTTATATATGACGCCGTTCTTCATCACAAAGACAGTTTTTTCCATGTTGTGAATATCTTTGAGGGGATCGCCTGAGACTGCCACAATGTCCGCCCATTTGCCAACTGTGAGTGAGCCGAGATGTTTGTCCCAGCCCAATAGCCGGGCGCCGTTGAGTGTTCCGGCCACAATAGCATCCATTCGACTGAGACCGCCCCAATCCACGAGGAGGAAGAATTCTCGTGCGTTTGTGCCGTGCGGGATGACACCTGCGTCCGTCCCCAGTGCTATTTGAATTTTATTAGCAACCGCTATCTTGATTGCATTTCGTGCTGCAGCAGCGGCTGCCAGGGCCTTTTCCGCGCGCAGCCCCTTGAGAATCCCAGTCTTCGCGGCCCTTTCCACGGTTTCGGCCGCCATCAGAGTCGGCACCAGGAAAGTTCCTCGCTGAACCATGAGGCGCGCGCCTTCTTCATCGAGGAATGAACCGTGTTCTATAGACGTTACGCCGGCACGGACCGCAAGTTTGATCCCCTCTGTGCCGTGTGCGTGAGCAGCTACTTTGCGGTCGAGCTTATTTGCTTCTTCGACTAGTGCTTTTAGTTCCTCAAAGCTGTATTGAGTAGCGCCCACAGCATCACCTTCAGACAGCACACCACCAGTTGCGCACGTCTTGATTACATCGGCTCCATATTTCACCTGATAACGAACTGCTGCACGAACCTGGTCTGGACCATCTGCAATGCCGTTGGCTATTGAACCGTCGAGCAATCCGGGTCTGTAGCCATTGTCGTCACAATGGCCTCCGGTTATGCCGATCGCATGCCCCGCTGTTTGAATTCGTGGACCAATGATCCAACCGTCGTTGATTGCTTTCCTGAGCGCCATATCGTCGAACCGGCCAGTGGCGCCCACGTTGCGAACCGTCGTGAAACCAGCTAACAAAGTGTCGCGTGCGTGGGCGACACCGAGGATTGCACCGAATGATTCATAGTCTTTAACTGAGGCGGTAGAACCTTCCGGATCGCCGAGTACGCGGCCAATCAGATGCGTGTGAGCATCAATGAAGCCAGGCAGAAGAGTGACGTCGCCGAGGTCGATCACCTTCGACCCTGCCGGCACCTTTAACTTGTCCGCAGTGCCGACCGCGCTGATCTGGTTATCAGTCACGACTACAGCTGCATTCAGGATGGGCGCCGCTCCAGTGCCGTCAATGAGTCGGGCTGCACGGAGCAGTACAATGCCACTCCCACTGGTCGCTTGTGGTCCTATGGTGGCAGTTGGAGTTTGAGAAAGAGAGTACGCGCAGAGAGTGGCAACGACTAGTGCCGCTGTCATAAGCGGCTTCGTTCGTATCATGGAGGAGCTTCCTTTGATTTATTTTGGAACGTGGGTAATAGCCAGTTGTCTACGCACGCTGTTCAGAAATGTTTCATTTTACATGATTTTGCTACTTTTGATTTGAGCCTCAGGTGCCGAGCCAACCTTGGCATGAGTTCAGATCTCTAAGATGATGCCATTCGGCTATCGGCCGAACGGTAATAGGTGATTTAGAACACAACGGAGGAAGGTAATGAATAGTTTTCTGAAACGCTCGATGCTCGTGTTGGCGATTTGCATTGTATCGGGCTTGGTTGCAATCGCTGACACTGAAAAAGCGCGGAATGTGAGCATCACGATTCCGGAAAAAGTGACGATCAAGGGTACGGTACTTAAACCCGGCACTTATAAAGTGCGGTTTGATGAGCAGACCGGTGAACTCACCGTTAAGAAGGATGGAAAGGAAGTGGCCAAAACGGCTGCTCGACTTGAGAAAAGGACAGAAAAGGCAAGACAGACGGCCGTCGTCACCCAAGTAAAAGGCGACACAAAGGAGCTCGTCAGCATCTCTATTGCCGGCGAGGACGAGAACATTGTGCTGAGCCAGGATTAAGCAACCAACTTGCTTCATCGTGAAAGGTGCGTCCCATCAAGGGGCGCACCTTTTTGTTTCTACACGTCGAGAGAGCTAATATCCCTCGAAAACATACATCACCCGAGGAGCAATCATGAGATACCGCCAATTTGGCAGGAAAGGCTGGCAGGTCAGTGAAATCGGCTATGGTATGTGGGGCATGGGCAGCTGGTCCGAATCCGATGATCAGGAATCGTTGCGATCGCTGCAAGCGTCTGTTGACTCCGGCTGCAACTTCTTTGACACGGCATATGCGTATGGCCAGGGGCACAGCGAGAATCTGCTGGGCCAAATTGTTCGCGCGAACAAGAACCACCGTCTGTACACAGCCACAAAGATTCCACCCAAGAACGAACAATGGCCGGCTCGCCCCGATGCTCGTGTTGATGAAACATATCCGCCTGATCACATTGAGGAGTTTGTTCGTCGCAGTCTTGAAAATGCCCGAATTGAAAGTTTCGATTTGGTTCAGTTACATGTTTGGCAGGATCACTGGATCGAAGATCATCGCTGGACGAGGAAACTGGATGATCTGCGGCGACAGGGGCTATTGAATGCGATTGGCATCAGCCTCAATCGTTGGGAGCCTTGGAACGGCGTCCGTGCGGTAAGGAGTGGACTAATAGATTCCGTTCAGGTGATTTACAACATCTTCGATCAGAACCCGGAGGACGAGTTGTTTCCGGCGTGTGCGGAAATGAATGTTGCCGTGATCGCGCGTGTCCCGTTCGATGAAGGCACGCTCACGGGGAATCTGACAAAAGAAAGTAAATGGCCGGAAGGTGATTGGCGCAATACTTATTTCGTACCTGAGAATTTGATTCCGAGTGTCGAGCGAGCGGACGCCTTGAAACATTTACTACGCGAGTGGAACAGCTCGCATTCTTCTGAGCGTGAGATTTCAATGCCGGAACTTGCGTTGCGTTTCATTCTCGGCAATCCACAAGTCAGCACCATCATTCCGGGAATGCGCAAGTTGAGTAACGTTCGATCGAATGTCGCTGCGAGTGATGCAGGACCACTGCCGCGGGAGTTAAACGACCGCCTCAAGACACATCGCTGGATACGCAAGCCCGCATCGTGGTCGCAGTGATGATCTAGCTGCTGGTTGACATTCCTAATACACGAACTAGAAACGCCCAGCGATCTGCGAGTTCCTCAATTATCTTCGACGTTGGTTTGCCTGCTCCGTGCCCTGCCTTCGTCTCAATGCGGATCAAAATCGGCGCCGGTCCAGCCTGAGCCGCCTGTAACGCTGCTGCAAACTTGAAACTATGACCCGGCCATACACGGTCGTCATGATCGGCCGTCGTGATTAACGTCGGTGGATAAACCGTTCCGGATTTTATGTTGTGTAAAGGTGAATAACCATAGAGAGCTTTGAAATCGTCTGCGTTTTCAGAAGAGCCATAGTCCGATACCCACGCCCAGCCGATGGTGAACTTTTGGAAGCGCAGCATGTCCATAACTCCGACAGCCGGCAGCGCAGCTCCGAAGAGATCCGGTCGTTGTGTCATAGCTGCGCCAACTAGCAGTCCACCATTGCTCCCACCACCGATCGCGAGTTTAGGCGTCGATGTGTACTTGTTTACAATCAACCATTCCGCAGCGGCAATGAAGTCGTCAAAAACATTTTGCTTTTTGAGTTTCATACCCGCCTGATGCCAGGCCTCTCCATATTCGCCCCCGCCGCGTAGATTGGGTTGAGCATATACGCCACCCATTTCCATCCACACAAGATTCCCAACTGAAAATGCGGGCGTCAACGATATGTTGAATCCCCCATAGCCATACAGGTATGTCGGATTGTTCCCGTCTAGTTTTAATCCTTTCTTGTAAGTGATAAACATTGGCACTTTGGTGCCGTCTTTGCTCGCATAAAAGACTTGCTTTGTTTCGTAGTCTGCAGGATTGAAATCGACGGTTGGTTGTCGAAAGATGGTGCTCTTGCCGGTGACCATATCATAGCGATAGATCGTCGTCGGCACTGTAAAGCTCGTGAATGCATAGAAAGTTTCCTTGTCAGTTGCCTTTCCCGCGAATCCAGTAGCAGTACCGAGACCGGGAAATTCCACTTCGCGCACAAACCTTCCAGTGCGATCGTAGATCCTCATCTGACTATGAGCGTCTTTCAGGTAGTCAGCCACGAACATGTGATTGACAAACGTCACTCCCTGAAGGGTCTCGGCAGCTTCGGGAACTACCACCTGCCAGTTTTTCCGTTCAGGCTTCGTAATATCAATGGCGATGATTTTGCCGCGTGCTGCGTCAAGGTCTGTGCGGAACCAAAAGATTGGGCCCTCGTTCCCAACGAGCGTGTAGGACGCGTCGTAATCATCCAGTAGCTTAACAACGTGAGAATTATTGGCCTTCAGATCCTTGTAATAAATGCGACTCTTAACATCAGTTCCTTGACTGATCGTTATCACCAGGTAATTGCCATCTTCAGTTACTCGACCATCAAAGAACCAGTCCTTCTGATCGGGGCGATCATAAATGAGCGCATCCTGTGACTGTGAATCTGCAAGCCGGTGGTAATAGAGCTTTTGAAAATAGTTAGTGCTCTTTAATGTGTCGCTTTTAGGTTCGTCATACCGGCTGTAGAAAAAACCTTTATTATCGGGCGTCCACGAGGCGCCTGAAAACTTTACCCACTTGATGTCGTCGGCCAGGTCCTTGCCAGTTTCAACATCGCGGACCTTCCACTCTTGCCAGTCCGAACCCGAAGCGGAAAGACTGTAGGCCATGAGCTTACCGTTGTGATTGACCTCGAGCCCGGACAACGCAACCGTACCGTCAGACGAAAGCGTATTTGGATCAAGTAGAACCTGCGGCTTTCCATTCAAAGAAGTTACGGTGTAAATGACGCTTTGATTTTGCAGGCCGCTGTTGCGGGAATAGAAGTAACGCGATCCCTCCTTGAATGGCACACCAAATTTTTCGTAGTTCCAGAGTTTGGTAAGCCGCTCCTTGATCGGGTTTCTTGCCATTATTTCATTGAGAAAACCAAATGACAGCGTGTTCTGTTCCTCTACCCACCGCGCTGTTTCGGGAGAATCCAAATCTTCAAGCCAGCGATAGGGATCGGCGACCGTTATTCCGTGGTAATCATCTGTTTGATCGCTCTTTCTGCTGTTCGGGTACTTAAGTGGCTTGATCATGTTCTGGGGATTCAGGGAAGTTGAGTTTTGAGCCGAAACGGATCGGTCATCCGGCAAAATCATCAAAATCAAAAATGCGGCGACCAGCAGAGCGAGGCTAACGGCCCGACCAAATTTGCCTGCAAACATGAGCGCTGTCCTTTCAATTGTTTGAGGAGATCTGATGCAGTCAAGTGATGAACGACTGCGAAGTATACAAGCGAACCTGAAACCCGGCAAAAAGGACTACAATTCGTGCTGAAAGATGTTGACAACCGACGGGGCAATGCGCGAATCTAATCCACACTCACCCTGCCCCTCGGTGAGTACCAGGAATTCCGGCTCTCCTGAAGGAAAACATGAAAATATATTCCCCTCTTGCCTTAGTGTTCTCCCTAGCGATCCCTTTCTCTTCTGCCAATGCTCAAACGCAACTGGCAACTGGGCGTGAGACGAGGCCTCGTACCGTTTTTCAACGCCCGCAATCGCAGGAAGTGGCTAAGCCGGCGAAACTACCCGAGAACCAGCCGGTGATTACTACTTCAGACGCAGGTACAAAGACTGCCCTGCCCGGATCAACCACATCAACCACAGCATCAACAACCGCGCCGTCCGCCCCTGCATTAACCACACGGCCGTCCGCAACGGCTGAAAAGCCGCCCCAGGATGCTTTCTCCCTTCTGTCGCCGCAGAGTATCCACGCCAGAATTTCTGAAGCTGAGCGGCTGCTAAAGACTCGGTTGCAGCCGACTGCACTGACATCGCCATCCACCGATTTTGTAACCATCGCAGCGCTTGACGGCAGCATGTCGCGCATTCAGCTGTTTACAGTTTCGAAGCAGACATTCTTAACGAAAGATTCGCAACTCACTGTAAGCAGTTCACAAGGTTTTCCCGTGAATCTACACGTCGTGCGAGCCAACGGTGTTAATACAGCGCTCACACTGACCGATAACACCGGGCGCATTCTCGTTCCGCTGGTAGTTGAATTCCCCATTGAAAAGGGCGGCCTATTCCGAGAGATGGCTTATTACACTTCAGCGCATCCGGCCCTGCTTTCCAATGATTTGATGCGATCGGGCCAGGCGTACGTACGCAGCATGCTGGATCTGGCTGCGAAACGCTTGCGTGAGAGAGGAGCATTCATCTCACCACAGATCGTCGACGTTGCCGAACGCCTTTGCATAGTCGAGCACGTGGATCACGAGCGTTTCCGCGCCGAAAACCGAATGGCGCTCTTCAGCGAAGTCTATTCTCTGTACGCGTTGAACGAAGTCGATACGTATCGCTATTCCGTAAGTTTTGCAGGTGCCGGCGGAATGGTGCAGATGATTCCATGGGCTTACAACTTAATGCGCCAGCGACATCCTGGGGCAGGGTTGACACCCGACTTCGTTACGGGAATGCGTAACCATGCGAACGCACTGCAAGCGATGCTTTTGTACATGCAGGATACCTGGAATGACCTCAATGCGAATGCCGACGTTAGGGCGGCGCTCGAATCCAAGACAGCCACACAAGAGGAACTGCTCGCTGCGGGCTACAACTCAAATGCTGCGAAACTACCGCTTTACCTGCGGCGCGGCGGTGAGTCCTGGCGTTCGCTGATTCCTCGCGAAACTCAGTTGTATTTGCAGATCTACAAATCTTTTGAGAGTCTTATACCGCTAAAACAAAAAGCTGCGGATTTAGCTGCGGCAGCGAAATCATAACCGACACTTTAGCGCGCTGAGCTGGTGGTTCTGATCGAGTTGGATCAGACGCAGTGCGGATCTGCGCGCCTTCTCTTTGGAGTGCGCCGACTTGTCGGCGCTTTTAGTCAAACGTAGCGCCTTTCGTGGAAAGCGGCAACAAGTTGCCGCACTCCAAGGAGCTGACAGCTACTCGAAAGGAACAATGATCATGAATAAAACGCGCGGCAAACTGTTCTTCAGGCTTGCCATCACGGCGATCGCGATGCAGATCGTCCTTGCTTGCTGGATTGTGACTGCGACAGCTCGTGGTGGTACTCAAACGGCCAACACTGCTCCTCAGCAGCCAGCGGCGGCAGTAAAAACAGTTGAACAGGTGCAGAAGAATATCCAGGTGCTGAAAGGGCTTCCGCAAACCCAACTTTTGCCTGTCATGAACTTCATGAGCGCATCCCTGGGTGTACGCTGCAATTTTTGTCATGTGAATAAAGATGGTAACTGGGATTTCGCTTCAGACGAGAAGGGCGAAAAGAAGGCCGCGCGAGAGATGATCACAATGGTGCTCGGCATCAACAAGAACACCTTCCGCGGTAATACAGACGTAAGTTGTTACACCTGCCACCGTGGTCGCTCAACGCCGCAAGGCGTGCCGCAACTTCCGTTGCCGCAGCCGACTCCGCGAGCCACGCCGGCAGAACAGGCCGCCGCGAAAGAAACTTTACCGACGGCGGAGCAGGTGCTCGGAAAGTACCTCGACGCGGTGGGCGGTACTGCGGCAATAGAAAAACTAAAAACGCGAACGATGAAAGGCACCTGGACTGGCGCAAATGGAACAACACTCAACTATGAATTGTTCCAGATCGCGCCGAACAAGGTTCTTGCAGTGATCACGACGCCACAGGGTTTAGTCGAACGCGCTTTCAATGGTTCGGTAGGTTGGGAGCGTAGTCCGAGAGGTGTACGCGATATGGTCGAAGAAGAAATGGCTTACTACAAGCGATACCTGGATCTTTTCAAGGACATCAAATTGAAGGACCAATTTAGCCGTATCACGGTTGCAGGGAAGGATAAGATTGATGGTCGGGATGTATATGTTCTGCGCGGCACGACGACCGATAACCGTCGCGAGAGACTCTATTTCGATGTTGAGACTGGATTATTGGTGAGGCGATTATCACTCACGTCCACATCAATCGGTAATATCCCCGAACAAGTTGATTTCGAAGATTATCGCGATGTCGATGGGATGAAGGTGCCGTTTACAATCCGCGTTTCAGCAATAGATCCGGTTTACACATCCACACGGAAATTCACCGAGGTTAAATTGAACGTGCCGATTGATGAGTCACGGTTTAATAAACCGTCAGCGATAACAAAGTAACAGCAGCTCGCATTGTTATTGACAACCCTGAAGCGAGCGAAATCCACCCACTGCCCCAGCTGAGGCTGTGAAAAAAAAACTTCTCATTCTCCCCAGGCTTCAGCCTGGGTCAGCGGCCGCCTGAGAGACTTGGAAAACCGTTTCAACGGTTTCCCTACTTGTGCAAATCGCTAGCTATTTAGTGGCCTTCACGGAAAACCGTTGAAACGGTTCCCCGAATTAAAAAACACGCTCTCACCCAGGCTGAAGCCTGAGGAGAATGAGAAGTTGATTTTTTTCACAGCTTCTGCCGTTGGTGGCATTTGGATGTTTTCTAAACCGATAGGCTGACTTAGAAAATTCTACTCACTTAGTTGAAAGCGCACGGGCGATTCCATTTCTGGGTCTCTCTCATTAAGCGCCCTACTACCAACTCTGTCGCTGTCAGCGTACTGCAGTTTGTAAAGCTTCCAATACAGCCCACGATGCGCCAGCAGCTCCTGGTGGGAGCCCTGCTCACGGATCTCGCCATGATGCAAGACAATGATTCGATCCGCTCGCTGGATCGTCGACAGCCGATGCGCAACGATGATCGATGTGCGATCGCGCATCACGCGCTCAATCGCCTGTTGAATCAGCTGCTCTGTTTCAGTGTCAATGGAGCTCGTCGCCTCGTCCAGAATCAACAACGCCGGATCAAAGGCCAGGGCCCGGGCGAACGAGATGAGTTGCTTCTGGCCGACTGAAAGGCCGGCGCCGCGCTCCTTTACCTCAGCTTTGTAGTTGTCCTTCAGCCGTTCGAGAAAACGGTCGGCATGAACCTCACGCGCCGCCCATCTAACCCGGTCTTCAGAGATTTCTTCTCGTCCCAGCCGAATATTGCCTTCGACGGTACCACTAAACAGAAAAACATCTTGAAGAACGACAGCAAAATTTTGTCTTAAAGAAACAAGATCCCAATCGCGCAGATCCACGCCATCTAACAGAATCCGTCCCTTTTGGATGTCGTAAAAACGCATCAACAGATTTGTTATTGTCGTCTTGCCTGATCCTGTATGGCCCACCAGCGCAATCGACTGCCCCGGAGTTACTGAAAACGAAACATCTTTGAGCACCCAGTCCTCGTCTTTATAGGCGAACGACACATTCTGAAATTCAATATGGCCCGTGGCTCGTCCAGTTTTCAAAGGTTTGGCTGGCGTCGTAATTGCAATTGGTAAGTCCAGCGTCTTGAAGATTCGATGGGAGGCAACGACAGCTGCCTGGAGAACGTTGTACTTGTCTGAGATGTCTCTGATTGGCTGAAAAAGAAAACCTGAATATTGGATGAAAGCGACAAGACCACCCAAGGTCAACGCGTGCTGCATCACCCTGTAGCCGCCGTACCAGATGATTAGCGCGATACCGACTGCGCCAATCAGATCGACCAGTGGAAAAAACACTGCATAGAAAAAGATTGTTTCGATATTTGCCTGACGATACTCCGCGTTTATTTCCTTAAATTGAATTAGCGACTTTCTCTCAGCGTTGAATATCTGAACGGTTTGGGCGCCGGCAAAATGCTCCTGTAGGAACGCGTTGATGCGCGCAATTCGAGTGCGGACCATGTCGTATCCTCGCCGCGCTCCTTTGCGGAACCACGTGGTAGCCGCGAAAAGCAAAGGTACGGTTAACAAGGTCACTAGCGTCAGCCGAACGTCCATCCACAACATTACGGCAATGATCGCGACGATCATCACAAGGTCACCAAGCAGATCCGTAACTCCCTGTGTGAACAGCTCGTTCAAAGCATCGACGTCGGTTGTGAGCCGAGTCATGATCCTGCCGACCGGGTTGCGATCGTAATAAGCGATTTCCTGATGTTGCAGCTTGTCGTAAAGCTCGCGACGGATGTCGAACATCACATATTGCCCGACCGTGTTCAGCAGCACTGCCTGGAAATACGCAAAAATCAAACGCAGTACTTGAACCCCGGAGAACAGCCCAACGATCAACATTAATCCGTCTGTCTTGCGAGGGAGGATGTACCAGTCAATCGCATACTGCGTGAACTTCGGTTGCAGGATTCCCAGAAGATTGAGCGCGAACGTCAAGACTAGCGCGCCAATGAGCGGGCGCACGTACGGCTTCAGGTAGCGGAGTAAGCGGCGCGCAACCTGGAAATCATAGGTTTTGCCGATTGCCTCTTCTTCGTGGAATTGTTTGGCTGCTACTGCCACGTTGTTTACCTGACTGCAATTACGGTTGACGGCGATAACTCGCGACAGCGAGATGTTCTCTGCGTGGAAAGTGGAGAATCATTCCCACCAGGGCCACGATAAAAGTTACGAAGTAGAAACGGTTGCCGGTCGTAAAGAAATCAAATAGGCCCAGCAATGCCGCGGACTCACAAAAAGCAAGTGCAATGATCAGCCCAGTCTGCACTAGCGCCGGATCCTGCTTCGCTTCGGCCTGTGAAGCGACCTTCTGTTTCACCGCAAATGAAACGACCACCAGAAAGACTCCGGCGGCCGTGAGCGCAAACGTCAGCACACGGCTCTGCATATCTTCGGAGTCGGGCTTGTGCAGAAACATGGTCATGGCGAAGTACAGGCCGAGAGTTAGCACCAGGGCAGCCCAAAGGATTGTCATGGTGCGATACCGTGCTTCAAGTTGTTTTGCCAGTTCATTGGATTGTGGTTGCATTTGTCTCCTCAGGTAGCCGCTAGTTCTTCTTCAAGCAATTGTCGCTCGTGTAAATCGGCGTACTCCCCTCGCAATGCCAACAATTCTTCATGGGTACCACGTTCGATGATGCGACCTTCATCCAGCACACAAATCAGATCCGCGTCACGGACCGTCGATATCCGGTGCGAAACAATAATGCTCGTACGATCACGCATAACGCCACGAAGCTGCCCCAAAATCTTTTCTTCGGTGTATGTGTCGACTGATGACAATGCGTCATCGAGAATCAGAATCCTCGGCTCACGCAAGACCGCGCGGGCAATAGCTGTCCTTTGCTTTTGGCCTCCGGAAAGCGTAATGCCGCGTTCGCCAACCAGTGTTTCGAATCCGTCGGGAAACCCACGCACATCGTCCGTTAGACCAGCAATTTCTGCGGCCCACTCAATCTCGGCTCTTTGTGCATCATTCACACCAAACGCGATGTTTTCGGCGAGCGTATCGCTAAATAAGAATGTCTCCTGCGGTACGTAACCGATACTCGCTCGGAGTTGCGCGAGAGGATAATCGCGCACAGCGACACCATCAACAAGAACGGTATCCAGTTCTGCCTCGAGTACGCGTGGGATCAGGTTAGCGAGCGTCGATTTTCCGCTGCCAGTGCGACCAACAAAAGCCACTGTATGGCCGGCCGGAATCTTAAGGTTGATATCCTCGAGAACCGGCTCATCCGTCGGGTGATATCTGAAGGTGAGATTACGAAACTCGATTTCTCCGGCGATTGGCTTCTGTTTTGTAACCGTTTCGCTGTCGTGAATGGCGGGCTTAACGCCGAGGATCGCGTTCATACGTTTCAAACTGGCCGTACCGCGCTGATAAAGATTCACCACATAGCCCAGCGCAATGAGTGGCCAAATCAAACGAAAGAGATACATGTTAAAGACAGTGAATTGTCCAACGGTGATTTCGCCGCGGACCGCGAAAGGAACACCTACCAGGATGATCAACACAAAGCCAATTCCGATCAGGAATTGCATCAAGGGACGCATGAGAGCGTCGATCTTTACCAGGCTGAGATTACGTTCAGCGTATTGCCGGTTAAGCGCGCTGAAAGCAGCTATTTCAGCAGGTTCCTGAGCATAGGCTCTAACCACTCGCACGCCCGTAAAATTCTCCTGGGCCCGCGCTGTGATCTGCGCGAAAAAGTCCTGAATCTTCTCAAATCGAATGTGCACTTGCTGGCCAAAGAACTTTACGGTGAGCGACACGAGCGGCATTGTTACGAACAGCAGCAGAGTCAGCTTCCAACTGATGAGTATCATCAGCGGAACGACGATAATCACCACAAAAAAAGTCTGCAGCGTGTACATGATCATTGGACCGGCGAGTTGTCGTACAGCGGCAAGATCGTTCGTCGCTCGTGCCATCAAATCTCCGATTCGATGCTCGTGAAAGAACGAAAGCGGTTGGTCAACGAGGTGGGCATAAAAGTCCCGCCGTATGTCGTATTCGACCCTGCGCGACATTCCAATGAGAATGCGACGCTGAAGAAACAGGAAGGTGCCGCTAACCACACTCAAGCCCAGGACTTTCAATGCAGAGATTGTAAGCCGCGACCAGGTAACCTTGGTCCAATTCGCGTCAATTGCCTGACCGACTATGAGCGGAATGTAAAGATTAAACAGTACACTGGCGAGTATGCAGAGGACACCGATTGTGAGAGAGAGTTTATAGGGTAGGAAGTAACGTACGAATTTCTTTAAATCGTGCATGAGCTATCTAAACGTCTCGAGTACCGCAAAAACGAATGGATATCATGCGCGATCTTTTGCTCTTACAGCAAATGCACGAAAGAAAGTCTGGAGTCTGGAGGTGACAGTTGGGAGTAGGTTTCGTTTCGTGTTCTTCGTGTGATTCTTGGATTGATTTTCATCGCATCAAAAACGGATCCACGAAATCACTCGAAAGAAGACGAAAACCATACTCCCGACTCTCTTATCTGTTTGCGGGGGCGCCAAGCGAGAGATCGCTTTGGTTAGTAAGATCCGGACTTGGCTCGACGCCTTCATTTACAGCTACGCTGACACAGTTTCGACCGCTGAGTTTTGAATGGCAGAGCGCTCGATCGGCTGACACTATGAGAGTATCGCGTGAAGAGGCATGGAGCGGGAACGTCGCTACACCGAACGAGGCTGTCACGTGTCCGTAACCTGGAATTTCCCTTTCTTCAATAGTTTTTCGCAAACGGTCCGCTACGATCTTCGCGCCCTCAATCGCTGCTTGAGGAAGAATGATTGCAAATTCGTCGCCGCCGAATCTGGCTGCGATGTCAACCGCGCGTAGTTCACTTCGTAACGTCTCAGCGACAGTTCGTAAAGCCACGTTGCCGATGTGGTGCCCGACGGTGTCGTTTACTCTCTTGAAGAAATCAATGTCAAACACTATTAGCGAGATTGGTTGTCGCATGCGTGTCGACAAATGCAGGTCTCGCTCGAGCTGTAATTCAAAAGAACGACGGTTGTAAAACCCGGTGAGGGAATCAGTAAGAGCTTGTTGCTGCATTTCGGAAAGCATGCCGGCCTGTCGCAAAGCAACCGCAACTTGATTCGCCACTGTTTGCAGTAGGAGTAACTCATTTTCATCCCATCTGTGCGACGGCTCATCGGAATCAACTCGAATCGTTCCCACGAGGCCATCCTTGCCGATGATCGGCACACATGCGTTTCCTAATTCGCCTGCTGATCGAATGTCGTGGTTGACGACTATTGGTGCGAGGGCCCGGTCCATTTGCCTGTTTGTCTTTTCAACCTGGGCGAGCAGCGCCTGTAAAGTTATCTCATCGCATGAAATGCCTGGGCGCAAATAGCATCGCGTCATTGCTTCCTCAATCGGCTTGGAACCAACTGAGACGGCACAACTGCGTACGTTGAGTGCATGTCCGACTTCATCCGCTGCTGTCTGCAGGATCACCTCAGGGTTTAGTTGATCACGAATTGCCGCCTCAATGCGGTTCACGGCCAGGAGGGAGTCGTATAGAGAGTACATGTGACGATGAAACTCGAACTAGGATAAAAGGTCTGTGCAGTCGTAGTGGGTGAGTTTGAGACTGTTCTCTGGACAAACCTCCGTGCAGTCTGCGTCAGGCGACTGCAAGCCAGTGAATCACTCAATGAAGAGAAAACTGCAGGCACTCACTGAACACTGGGCGGGAACCCTTTTAGGCATCGCCGTGGCCAACATCATTTTACACAGCTAAACAGCACGTGTAAATGAAAAAGACGTTATTCTCCAAGTCTGAGGTACGTGCTAAGTGCTGTAGCTGCTAGAGTTTCGTCTTCTGTCAAGAGGTCGACCGAGGTCGCAATCACTCGTCGCCCGGTTCGCAGAACTTCTGCTCGAGCGCGCACACGGCCTTCTACGAGCGGTCGAAGGTACGTAATCGCCAGGTCCACAGTGGTGACCCGTTCCTGTTTGGGTATGACGGTGAGAACGGCAAATGCCGTGGCTGTATCGAGGAGGGA
>JBKPCC010000039.1:0-15851 GCA_046727215.1 Acidobacteriota bacterium | reverse complement strand
CCACGGCCGCCCCATAGTTAATTGCGCGCCCTCATTTCATGGTCGATCGAGAAAAGTCATTTTCTGGCTTGAGGTGTTCGCGTTCAGCGACGGCCGGTACATCAGCTCGACTCGCGCGGGTGCGATGACGAATTGTCCCGGAACCTGCACGCGCATCGCGTATTGCAACGTCGTATTTCCTGAAAAGTAATCGAGGAAGAGTACAGTGCGTTGATCTCTGAATTCGCGAGAGCTGTACCAGCTACTCCAGGACGAATCGGTGTAATCGAGGTTGAGTGTTCCCACATTCTCGATTTGTTCCGCACCTGCCGGGATAGGATCTTCGATCATCAGATGCCGCGCTTGATTGCCAGTGATGCGAAGCCGTACCACAATCAGATCCCCGGAATGAAGGTCGCCATTTAAAGGTCCCACTTTCCACTTGAGTTTGTACCCGTCCTCCACGACGCTCAGTCGGTAGTAATCTCTTGTGATTCTGAGTTGGTCAGACGTGCGCGCCGGCACGTCTTCTTCGTTCGTGTAGTAATCGAGTGACCCTGAAAAATAGATCGTCCCCCGGCCGCGCTTAACAATCCTCACTGAGTTATTCGCAGCGAGGTCTGATCCCTTGCGCTTAAATGTTATTGGTTGAGCTCCGGAAGTAATGTGCTCGGAAATTACTGCTTCACCGTTCACATAGACCTCGATCTGATAATCGGGTGAAAGTTCTTTGCTCACCCTTACGTAGTCAATCAAGCCGTAGATCGCGAAAGCAGTATCTTTGGTTGATTCCCAGTAGTAGCTGTTCGCGCGATGCGATACCAGCCAACGTGCCGCGAGGAAGAGCGCCGGGCTATTGGGTTTTAGTTGAGCCAAAGCCTTCAGTGATAGTGCCGTTGCTTCGATGTCATTCTCCTCTGCAAAATCAAGCATCTCTTTTCGCTTTGATTCCCAGTGAGCATCGGACCCGTCGCCTATTAACGATTGTTCGATCTCGCCGGCCACCATTCGCGCGCGCTCTCGGTCGTTGCGAAGATGAAGCGTAAGAGCCAGTAAAGCTCTGCCGTATGGTTGCAGGTTGCCGCGTTGAGAGAATATTTGCTCAAGCGCCTGCGCATTACCTTCACCACTCTCTTGGAGGGCATAGATCATGAAGGACCGCGTCTCGAGATCGATCTTTGTGCCAGCTTCGGTCTCTCCACTTGCGAGCATCTGTTGCAGCCTTTCGCGGCCGCGGTCAATTCGTGATTGATCAACTTCATAGCCTGCGTTCCTGGCGAGCGTGAGTCCATCAACTACGTACGCTGTCATGAATGGATCACTTTGGTCGTTTTTCCACCAACCCCATCCACCATCGGAATGCTGAAACATGTAGAGGCGATCGCGACCACGCTGGACTTTCTTGTTGAGATCGTTTGTTTTGGTAATAGACGCTGTCTTCACGTCTTTTAGTGCTTGAGAAACGATTACGTTTGGTAGGAAGCTCGACATCGTTTGCTCAGTGCATCCATACGGGTAGGTTGTCAGGTAATCGAGGGCACCAAACAAAGTTCCCGCAACGGACGACGAGACTTCCAGTCGCAAGTTCCTCGCATTGGTGTCTGCATCCGCAGGCAATTGGAACGTCAATGTTCGGTCAACGGTATCATCCTGACTCGCCCACACCTCCTTATCAGTCTGATGAAGACCTCGAGGCACAACATCGAGCGTTAACTCCACCGCGTCTGATTCGGTATTTGTGAGCGCACGCGCAAGGAGTTTGATCTGCCCAGTTTCTGGCGCAGAAATCTGCCAGTCAAGCCGGTGTTCTCCTTGTTTATCGATTGTAACGGTCTGCTTTGCTGAGCTGAGCAGCTGGGCGCCATTTACTTCGAGTGAGATCTGCGTAGCCTTAGGAGCATTCAGATAGTTGTGAACTATTCCTGATAGTGTGACTGTGTCGCCTTGTGTGAGAAAACGCGGTGTTTCAAGTCGCAGGATAACATCTTTTCTCGCCACCACTGTGTACTTGGACGCGCCGACTTTTGTGTCAGCGGTAACAGCACGTGCGGTAGCGCGCCAAGTTGTCAGATTGTCCGGAAGACGGAACTTAACCGTCGCTCTTCCGTCGGCTCCCGTAATCGCGTTCGCCTGCCAGAACGCAGTGTCCTTGAATTGCTTGCGAACGATTGGCTCGACATAGTCGCCTTCGTTCTTGAAATCGGCTAATTCATAGGTCTTCTTATTGCGTGCTAGATCTATCGGCTTGTCACCTGCGTAACCGGTGAAGCTATAAGAAATGGAGAGATGTGTCTCAACGGAGTTGTAACGCCGGCCGTAAAATTCCTTGCGGATATTTCCGGCTGTTTCAGGCATCACACTGTAGATCGCTTCATCAACGACGCCGAGGCTGATTTCAGCGTTCGGCACAGGCGCGCCATTTGCATCGCGCGCAAGCACAGTGTATGAAGCGCTTTCGCGCGGCTTGTACTCCTTCTTGTTCGAGATGATTTCAAGATTCAGGATCTTGTCACGCGCGGGCACGGCCAATCGTAGATCCTGCGTGTACATATCGCTGTCTTTCACGTAAGTAACATTGACATACACATCCGGGGCGTAACTCGCCGGGATAGGCACGTCGATCATTACTGACTTACCTGGCACACTTAGTTGTTTGACATCCATCACGCTGGCGAGCTCGGTAGTTACCAGCAAATTGGTTTTTTCAGTGGGCAAGATTGCCAGTATGTGAGCCGTTTCTCCTGGCCTGTAAGATTTCTTGTCTGAAACTAGTCTTATGGAGTTGTAGTTTTCACTATAGTAGGAGGAGTCTGTCCATTCGAGATCAGCGTCTGTTACCCACAGACCCCCGGCATAAGAGACGTACTGTTTTTCCTTCTCTGCGATGAGCGTTTTTATCTCGATGCTTCCAGGTTCGGTGGTGGTGTAGTCGAATCTGGCGTGCCCCTGCGCATCAGTTGTGACGTCTGCGGATGAGATTTCTCTCTCATGGGGCTCGTAATCTGAAGAGGAGTTATCACTCTGTTGTTTGGTCCATGTTCGAACGACGAACTTTAGTGTTACCTGGGCAGAAACCGGTGTACCCTCATAGTTTGTTGTGCGGACATTGATGCGAGCGACGGAGCCTTTCTTGAAGACGTAATGATCAGGCGACGCACCGACGACAACATTGCCCCGGGTTGCAACGAAACTGGATGAACCGTCAATCGTACGGCGAGCTGAGTCCGTCACCTGTGCATCCAGGCGGTAGCTGTAATCGAACGGATCAGTTTCACTCGCTGCGGGTACCTCAAGCTCGACCTCCATCTGCCCATGACTATCCAGCTTTCCGTCGCCTTCCTTGACCATGTCATTGCCGTATCCGTAGTACGAAGATGTACCCTCATCGCTGTCTTCATCTGCGGACTGATCCTCGTCGTCTTCATCACTTCCAGCCCAGGCATAGTAGCGTGAACGGTAGATGTAGTATTTGACTTCAGCAGTGGCGA
This sequence comes from Acidobacteriota bacterium, assembly GCA_046727215.1. Lineage (GTDB taxonomy): Bacteria > Acidobacteriota > Blastocatellia > Pyrinomonadales > Pyrinomonadaceae > PSRF01. Next base: position 12,384 of record JBKPCC010000039.1, on the reverse strand, counting down.
CCGGCGCGCCGAAAAAATACTGTGCATCGATGGTAAATTTTGTAGTTGTGCCCGATGCAACGAATTTGCCCGGAGCGGAGACTCTTACCTTGTATTCGGGTTTTTTGTACTCTGCGATTTGAAAACTTCCCTCTGAGCTGCTGCCATTTGCTTCCGCTACAATTCGGTAATTGCCCAACGGAGCCTCGTCGGCAATGTCGAGTTCGCCACTGAAGGTCCCGCGAGAAGAAAGTTGAAGATCCTTGGCAAATATACTTGCGTTGTTTGGATCTTCGATCGTTACGCTAACAGAGTTACCTTCAAGTTGATGGTAGACTCCCTTGTCGTCAATCGCTCGGACGATTCCTTTAAAGTAGACCTTGTGACCAGGACGATAAATGGGGCGATCGGTATAGATGTATCCAAGGAATTTGTTCTGGTCCTCGTCGTCGTAACCGTGGAAGTAATACGATTCGAGATCGGAGATCGCAAAGTTCTCACGTTGACGTGCGAGAATGATGTACCCACTGCTTTCGGTGTCGTCAGTGGCCGGATCGGTTGTTTCATCTTCAGCACGCTGGATGTGCGTCCGTAGAATTCCTTCCTTGTCGGTGTTCCCAGTTGCAATTACTTTTCTACCCCGAACTATTTCCACTTTTGCATCGGGACGAGGCTCGCCTGTACGGCGGTCAACTGTGTGCACCAGCAACTCGCCATCACGTGTTGTCTTCTCAACCATTGCGAGATCAGTAACAACAACTATGGTATATGCGCGCAAGTCACCCTCGACCGCCTCAACCAGGTACACACCGGGCTCACGCTTGCCTAATGGAACCATGCGGCGGTCATATTCGTTATCGAGCGGCGCCAACGGTTCACGCCAGCTGCTAACCAACTGATTTGCGTTCAGCAACGGCACGCGTGCGTAGTCGGCAGTATTGAGCGGCGTGCGTTTGCTCGGCTCTTCTGCGCGAAATTTATTGTTGAAGGCCTGTCGCGAATCGTGTGCGAGCTGGGTACGGACGTAATCCTTAATACCCGTGAGCGCCCAGCGCTTGAATGTTCTGACACGTTCGAGAAGGGAAGGACGGCTTCTCTGAGTAGCAATTTCTTCCTCCTCTCGTTCACCCATTTGATGAGGGTTCTTCAGGCCGGCAAAGAAACGAGATGGATCTTTGACCTGATACACGCGGAAGTCCAGATGATCCACGTGTCGATAATCGACCCATAAACGCGAAGACTCATTCGTGCCGAATGTTCGATGAGTTGACAATGAAAAGTAAGGTCGATCCGAACTGACTTCCGAGGGTGTTCGATTGGAGGTGTAACCCGTAGCGACCGGCATTGCGCGCGAACGCAGCACGGCTACCGAGCAAACGACGGCGATCACACCCAAGTAAACGATCAGAGGGGCCAAGTGGCGGGCAAGCTTGAATCGGAACACGTTCGTTCCTCCGTAACAGAAGGGTTACTCAAGGATCTTGAGCCGATAAAAACCAAGAAAATTAGGATTACTCTCAACCGGACGCCATCGCTTGTTTGGGTGGTGATCCAGAACCGCAAGCCGGACTTTCTTGACAGCGCCTTCGTCCGTTGGTGAAGCACCCGTGTGATACACCACCCAATCCTTGTTGCCATCTGGAGCGATATGGGCCTCTCCGAGAAAAATCATCACGTGAAAAGGAAACTTCTGGACCCAGGGCTGATAAAAGAAGAGTAAATCGCCAAGCTGCGCTTTCTCGCGATTACGGCTGATGAAGTCACAATTGAAAGTTTTGAGCGTGCGCGCATCCGCAAATTCGGAAAACTTTCCGTTGGCAATATCGTCCTCGCGATAAGGTCCAAAATCGGTGCGAAAGAGTTTTTCACCGAGCGGGCTTGGCTCACGTCGGGATTCGGTCGTATCTGCACCAAACTGCTCGTAACCTGAGCCCATCTTCTGATACCAGGAACGATCGTGACGTTTCAGCGCCTCGCGCCAGGCGAAGCGAGCCAATCCGGCACAGTCACGTTGGTCTGTATTCCAGCTGTCGCTTAGTCGATAAAATTGCATTTCCGCAATCCCTGTGAACCAGTGCCGAAAGTTCTGTCGCTCCATAAATGTGGAGAGCTCCGCCGCGTCAGGCAGTCCATCGTGGTCCATATCTAACGACGGCGAGCTTGGAAGTTTGCGCGGGACCGAACGGTCAGTGGTTCGTGGTTCGTTTGGTTGGTTTTTCGAGGATGGATTGAGGTTGGTCCTGACAGTTCGGCCCCACGAGAAGTATGAAACCGCCGGCACGATGACAAACCCGACTGCCATCATTACGCCGATCCCTCTTCTTGTTACTTGCGCAAACATCGTGCGCAGTATGATGCCGTTCCGAATTGCGAAACGAGGCGGTGACAAACAGCGGTTTGGCAGGTTAACCCTTTTATTTCAGGCGTTAAGTACGGCGCATGAGAATGTGGAAAGCCACAGTCGAGCGGAATTTTGAATCGGTTTAATTTGGCCAGCGGATTGTGGATGAAATCCTTGTTACGGACCAGAATAAAGATGCTAAAAAGAGTGTTGCAAAATCTGACCGTCACGGTTAGATTGTCCGCTATCCATAACAAGGTGGCTCTCCCGCAGTAAAAGCGTGAGCACTGCCTTCACAAATGTCCGGAGGTAGCTAAGGTGCCGACAGGAACTTGCCCTGAATGTGACGCTGATGTCCATGTAGACATGGACACAGATAAGGGCGATATCGTTTCGTGTGACGAATGCGGGACTGGACTTGAGGTCGTCGGCCTCGATCCCGTCGAATTAGATATCGTCGAAGAAGAAGATTATGACGAGGATGAGGACGAAGACGAGTACTAGGAGTAGGCTTACTCAGTGATTTTTCTAGGGCTTCCTGGGTTTCGAGGCTTGATAAGCTTCACGGCTCTGTCGCAACGTTAGTCCGGACGGTCCTGTAACTTTTATAGTGTGGGTTTGCCCATCACGACGCTTCTCCTCAGGCGGATAAAAAGCCATTACATATGCAGAGCTCACTTCTTCCGCAAGTGCCCGGAAAAGTGGGCCATAATCCTTCTCGTTAGCGTACACACTTCTGCCACCAGTTTTCTCTGCTAGCCCACTCACGTCCAAGGGAGTCGGCAGAGGTGTCTGCGTCGATGCTTGCATCACTCGCGAATATGAAGGCAGCGTCACTACATAGACACTGACCTCAGCGGCATTTGCTCGTTCGATGACAGTTTCTGCTGACACTGTATCACCTACGGGGAAGCCATCCGTTACAACCAGCACAGCTCGTTTCACCAGCCGGCGTTGTTGTGTGCGTGGCGTCTGGCGAACCAGCGTTCTTACTGCGTCATCTACCGCATCGAATGTGTGCGTCGAAAGACCATTGGGCTCGCGCGCAATTCGATCGAATGTCTTGTCAAGTTTTTCCGCGTCCGAAGTAAATCGCTGCAGCGTTTTTACGTGCATGCCAAAAGTCATAACTGAATACAAGGCTGGATGATCGGCGAGTTGAGTTGAGAAAGCCTGCAAAGCGAGTCTCAGACGATCCATCTCTTCCGATGTCATACTGCCTGAGATGTCCAGGGCAAACACGACCGCCAGCGGGCGCGGATCGCCCATTCGAGTCTCCATCTGAAAGAGTGACACAGGTTGCTCGAGTCCGTCCGAGAATATCTTGAAGTCCTCCTTGCGCAGATTGCGAACTGGACGGCCTTCGTCATCCGTGACGGTAACATCCACAGACACGAGGTCGGTATTAATCTTCAAAATGTCGTCAGGTTCCTGATCAGACTGGACGAAAACTTTGCGCGGTCGTTGTGCTTGATCTGCAGTCTGGCCCGCGATCGGAGTGAGAGCTAACAGACATAATATGAATAAATAAGAGCGACGAAGGACAGCGATAAAACGAGAGGGATTCATACCTGGTTCCGATCGGGGTATCTTCGATTATACGGCTCTGTCAACTTTTCACACCAACCGGAAAGGCAACATCCGCGTTATAAAAGGGCATCCATAGCCTCGCTACTGTGGCTAAAAACCCGGTGATGGTAATATCCAGCCGACTCTCGTTTATACGTGGAGGAGCCCAAATGAGATTCAATAGATTCGGACTTGTTGTAGCCGCCGTCCTCTGTGCGGCGCTCACGGTGTCTAGTCAGGATCGCACCACCGGCGTTCTGAAGGGAAAAGTGAGGGTTGAGTCGGGATCGCCGTCGGGTGTGACCGTTTTGATACGGCAGGGTGATAAGGAATTGCGCCGCAGTGAAACAGACAAGAACGGTGAGTTTTCGCTTCGCCTTGCACCTGGAACGTATGGCTTAACATTCCGCAAACCGGGCTTGAGCGTTGGCACGATTGAGAATGTCGAAGTCAAAGCTGGAAAGACACGTTCTCTCGGAGACCGGCTCATACTAACGATTGACGAAGGCTCAATTGCCTTCATTCGTGGCAGTGTCTTCACGGCGGAAGGGCGGAGTGTTCCGAACGCAAAGATTGAGTTGGGCAGGTTGTTGGAAGATGGCACTGTGAAGAAGATCGATGGCCGCCTTACTAATGAAACAGGTTCCTTTGTATTCAGGCTGTCACCCGAAGTAGCCAAGTACCGGATTACTCTGAAACCAGATAGTGGTCCACCAGTCACGAAAGACGTTGAAATCGACGGCGCAGCAGTGTACCGCGTTGCGTTGTCATTGCCACCCAGAAGTTAAGCACTCAACCGTTCCATGGACGGTTGAGTGAGCTGATCCTCCGAAAGGCGATACGTCGCGGCTTGAGCAAGCGAGCATCTGATGTTTATTGCTCAAACCCGATCTCTGAAAGTAGTTCCTTAAATCGTGGATCCGGCCGGAGGGATTCGCTTAGCGGAAGAACGTTTAGCCAGCATAGGAACGCATCCCGGTTCTTTGCCGCCAGCTGCAGTTGTGTGAGAGCAGATTCCTTGTCCTGCAAAGCCATGTACACAATTGCGCGACAAGCTGCTGGTACGAATTGAGTTTCAGACAGTTTATCTAACCTGGAGAGAACGTCCTGAGCCTTTTCACGTTGCTCGGCGGAAGCGTACGCCGAGCCCAAAAAAGCGAGTACGAGCGGGTGTTTGCCGTATACGGCTGCCGCCTTTTCGAGATACTCAATAGCATCTTTGAACAAGCCCAGTTGTTCGTATGCTGCACCCAATGCCACCCAAAGTTCCGGGTATGTCTGGTCTGATTTCATTGCTTCTTCGAGTCGTTCAGCGGCTACGCGTGGGCGTTTGGCGTAATATTCAAGCCATCCAGCCGAAGTCCGATACATCATGTTAAAAGGATCCAGGACCAGCGCTTTTTCGAGAGCAGCGCGACCTTCAGCAAATCGTTCTGTTTGAACCAAACACAACATTAGGGAGTAGAACGCTTTGGCACTGCTGGGGTTTAGTTCAACTGCTCGACGCAGATAATACTCAGCTTCTTTCCAGTTCCAATCGTGATAGAGCTTGACGTACCCCATCGAGATGTTTGCATCCGGCAGACTGGGATCCAGTGCCAGGGCCGTCTCCGCGGCTGCGCGAGCCTTCGGAAAGATCTGTAGCGACGGGGCGAGTCCATGAAAGCCCAGAAAGCTATACGCGTCTGCGAGGCCTGCATGTGCGGCACCGAATAACGGGTCAATTTGCGTCGCCTTCTCGAAACACAGAATTGCTTTTTGAAAACCGTCCTCCGTTTGCCGGTTCCAGTTGTATTTGCCTTCCAGATAGACGTCGTATGCTTGCAGCCGTACGGTGGCACTAATGTCTGTAGTTACGACAGCTTTGGGACTCAGTTTGACTTTTAGCTTCTCGACAATGCCGAGCGTGATTTCGTCCTGTAATTCAAAGATGTCTTTGAGTTCGCGGTCGAACCGCTCGGACCACAGGTGGAAACCATCCGCAACGTTTGTTAACTGAACGGTCACGCGCAACCGATTGCCGGCGCTTCGAACACTGCCTTCGAGAACTATTGGCACCTTTAGCTGCTCACCTATAGTTTTGATGCTGATAGATTGTCCTTTGAACGCAAAGGCCGAACTGCGAGACACGACACGAAGGCCATCGATTTGCGCCAGCGCATTGATGAGCTCATCGGTCAAGCCGTCACTAAAATATTCTGTGTTGTCACTTTGATTAAGATTTGCAAACGGCAGAACGGCTATACACGATTCATTTGCTGTGGAAGTGTTCACCGGCCGCGGCGGCGCGATTGTAAGCGCTTTCAAATCTGTAATCAGGTCGTCTGCCGAAGCATAGCGTTCGTCACGCTCCCTTTTTAACAGTTTGCGAAGAAGAGGCTCGATGCGAGAGAGGTAACCGCCGCTGCTAATTCCTTTCCAATCAATATCATCGAACAAAATCGCGTGCACGAGCGCCGGCATGTTTTGTCCGGTAAATGGCAAACTGCCCGTCAGACTCTCATAAATGGTGACACCCAGTGACCACAGATCTGCTCGATGGTCGGTTGAGTCGCCCTTGATCTGTTCCGGAGACATGTACGCGGGCGTGCCTATAGATGTGCCCTCACGCGTAACTTTGTCGTCTGTGGGTAATAAGGCGAGGCCGAAATCGACAATTTTGACTACTCCGCCGCGAGTAAGCAGGAGGTTGGATGGCTTGATATCCCGGTGAACGATTCCCTTTGAGTGCGCTTCTCGTAACCCCATTCCCACCTGGAGAGCGATTTCTACCGCCTCGTCGAACGGCAGAGGTGCTCTCTTAATTTTTTGTTTAAGGCTTTCACCCTCAATAAAAGCCATAGCAATGTAAACTTCGTTCTCGACGGAGCCTACGTCATAGACTGTGCAGACATTTGGATGGTCAAGCACTGCTGCTGCCCGTGCTTCATTGAGGAACCTTGTCGCGCTCGCGGGATCAAGCTCAAGCGGTTTTCTTAAGAACTTCAGGGCAATAGGTCGGTTGAGCTTTGGATCAAAAGCCTTAAAGAGCACGCCCATTCCGCCCTGACCAATCTGCGTAAGCATGGTGAAGCGGCCCACGGTCGGGAGTACCAGGGCCTGAGTCGTGTCGTCATTAAGTGCGACCATAAAAACCTTAGGGCGACTTGTCGCAGCGCTACGCTTTAATGAGGGATCCTAACACGGGTGGGAGTTGTTGACGTCCGTCAGCACGCTTTTAAGGTACTGTATCGTTTGCAACGCGGACAAGCCGATAATCATATGCTGATCGGCGGATAACAAAAACGAGTCAAGCAACGCATCTAAATCGGCCCGGTGCGCGGGATCGATCTTCGCATGAAGCAGAAAGCTGCTGAAAGCCTCGGCCGGAAGTTGGGTGCGGCGTATTACTCCTTCGATGAATGCGGTCTTCGGCGGTTCACCCTCCATGACGGCAATGTAGCCCAGCATGGCAACGGGATTGAAGTGGTGAATCCAATAATACTGAGAACCTACCATTTGCATCGCCGTCTGTTTTGGCAACCGTTCGATCAGCAGTTGGCGCTCGATGCCCATTGCTTCGGCATCATCGAGAATCCAATTATCATGTCCACGTTCTTCCGGGATATGGCGCGCCAGGTAATCGGCGAACTTCTGCAAAACGGGATCATTCGCGTACCTTTCGGAGCGACACACGACGAGCGTAGCTTCCATCAACGGGACGCTGGCACGAATTATTGAGTGACTCTGAAACAGGTATTCGGGATAGACCTTAGCGAACTCTGGATGCATCCAGAAGTCGTATGCGGCGTTATTGAGACCAGTGCTGAACAGCGATATCTTGGTTCGAATCAGCTTGCTGTTCGAGAAAGTCTTTGCCTGCGGGAACGCCATGACCTTAAAGCTAGAACATCATCCCATGAGGCACATGCGCGTTTATGAAGGCTTCGCCGAGTTTATTTTTGCTCGAGATTAGGGAATCAACTTCCTGACTACTCAACGATTCGATGGCCGACTTTTCGCTTTCGTTGAATTCATAGTCCTCAGGAACCACACCTGCTTGCTCAAGCCTTTCGAGGTTTGTCATATTGTTACTCTCCATGGACGGGGGTTTAGAATGCCGCGTATCATGGACCGTTGCGCCATACAAGTCAAGACTTTGTACCTACGATCCATTCATCATAGAAACCACTGAATGAGTAACGACAGATTCGTCCTAGCCGGAGCCCGCCGGCTGCATCGTTTCCAACCCAAACGTCTTGAGTCCGTCCGCACGGACATGGAGATTTCGGTGACGTTAACGTTGCGCGGGAAGCGCAACGGGCCTCAAGTGCTTGCCGAGTTGTCGAACGATGTCGCGACAATGCGAAGAAAGCCTGTTGCAGCGCGTACCGCTATTGAACTGTTTTCACACTCGGACAGAGATGAGCTTGCGGTTCGTCGTTTTGCGCGTGAGCACAATCTCGACTTCAAAACTACAGGTCCAAGCTCAATTGAATTGCACGGTACAGTTGGCGACCTAAACCCGGCGTTTGGCGTCAAATTATCCCACTATGCCGAGAGCAAACATCCGGCAACGTATCATGCACACGACGATGAGATAACAATACCGGCTTATCTCAGTCGAATCGTTACCGGTGTTTTTGGTCTCGACACCCATAGAATAGGGCACCGACCTGGTTTTAGTCACAGCATGTCTGCGCTTTCCATCTCTCCACCGTCCGTGACAGCGAAGACGAGGGCGCCAGCTGAATTTGGACATCTTTACAACTTTCCAGCACAAACTACCGGACGTAAACAATCTATCGGGCTTCTGGAGTTCGGAGGTGGTTTTCGTCTTTCCGAATTAAAGGCTTATTTCAAGTCTGTCGACGCGGCGTTCCCCAGAATAGTAGTAAAAGAGATTGGTCGCGGCGCCAATCGTCCGTGTGGAAAACCGCACACCTTGAACCCGGATACTGAAGTCTACATGGATATTGAGGTGGCGGGATGTTTGGCGCCAGACGCTACGCTGGTCGTTTATTTTGGCGAAGACACTGAGCAGGGTTGGCTGAAAACCTTACGTAGCGCGATTTTTGATGAGCAGCATGATCTATCCGTTATCTCTATTAGTTGGGGCGAGGCAGAACAAGATTGGACTCCTCGCGCAACCGCAGAGATTGATAGATTATTTCAAGTCGCAGCACATCGGGGCATAACCATTTGTTGTTCATCCGGTGACAACGGCGTCACCGAGTTGAGTGGTCATCCATTTACGGTTGCATTTCCAGCGACCAGTCCCCATGTACTCGCATGTGGCGGCACACAACTGGACGTACGACGAAACGGATCGAGGAACGAAACCGTCTGGAATCAATGGCGACAATACAAACTCGCCTCTGGTGGAGGAGTCAGTCAGGTGTTTCCTTTGCCTGCGTTTCAGAAGAAAGCAAAAGTTCCGAACTCCGACTCTGGCGGCCATCGACGAGGGCGTGGAATTCCCGATGTGGCCGCCAATGCTTCTTCCAAGACGGGATACTTGATTGAAGCTGATAGAACCCGGATGTCAATGGGAGGGACAAGCGCAGCTGCTCCTTTATGGGCCGCTCTCGTTGCACGCTTGAATGAGGCGCTCGGAACAAAGATCGGGTTCATAACACCGCTTCTGTATGAGATGCGCTCCACAACAGCCGATACGATTTGTGATATCGTGAAAGGGTTCAACGGACCAACGCGAGCTCGTGGATATCAGGCGAAACGAGGTTGGGATGCGTGCACCGGTCTGGGTAGCCCGGACGGAGAAAAAATTCTTCAATGGTTGATGGCCAGGCAAAAGAAAAGGTGAGTCAGAAAATGGACGAAATACAAGAATCGAACTCGCTGTTTCAAGACGTGTGGGGCATGTATGCGAAAGGCGCCGGGGGCGAAATTATCGAACAGCCTGGCGTGATCGCTACCTGGGCTGGTGTTCAATGGCCCATCGTAAATGTAGTTTTTCTCAGCAGCCCTTCGACTAGTTTTGAAGAATTGGACAGCCGCCTACAGCGCATCGCAACGTTTGCTGCCGCCAAAAATCATCCGGGCATGCTGATCATGTGCGCCGATTGGCTTCCGGCCGGCTCAGATCAACTCTTCCAACAGCACGGCTGGGTTCAAATATCGGAAGCGATCGGAATGGTTTGTGAAAAGCCCGTAGCGGACGTTTCTACGGAAGGTCTGGAGTATCGCAGGATCGACAATCAGGACCTTCGCTGCGCTGCCGCTGACATTAATGCGTCGGGGTATCACGTCTCAAGCGAGATGGCACGCGAAGCGCTTGATCATGGCGAGCTGTGGGATGCGGATTGTTTCGGATATGTCGGATACTTGGATGGAACCGCGGTTGCGACTTCTACGACGTATGTGCGTTCAGGTTGCCTGTATGTAGCCCTGGTGGCAACTTTGCCTGAATTTCGGCGACGAGGCTTTGCGCGAGCGATCACAAGTTATTCGATACAGCAGGCGCAGAAAGCTTCAGGCTTTGAGCGAACGATACTGCATGCCACGCCAATGGCGCGCGAGATTTACGCATCGCTCGGATTTCGCACAGTAACAACGTTCCCGATGCTTTTGCCGGCGGCGTTGTTGAGTTCAATGTAGTCTGTTAATAGAGTTTGTAAGTGTAATTGAAATACTATGCTGTTATTACGCAGCATTTTCTTTACGGTCATCCAACCTGGAACGGTAACGATTCTGATTCCGTACTGGCTTCTTTCCTGGCGACCTAAGCCTTTTCTTTCCGATCACAACTCACTCCGTGTTTTTGGTGTTCCCCTGATCATAATCGGCGCGGCGGGCTTGCTTTGGTGCATCTGGGATTTCTTTTCCGCCGGCCGGGGAACAATAGCGCCGATCGATCCGCCAAAACACCTGGTGGTTCGTGGCCTTTACAGGTATCTCCGGAATCCCATGTACGTTTTTGTCATCATGATCCTGGTTGGTGAGGCGATCTTTTTCAATTCGCTATCTATACTGATCGAAGCAGTAGGCTTTTTCGTCGTGGCACATCTGTTTGTCATGTATTACGAGGAACCTACGTTGCACCGCATGTTTGGAAAGTCGTACGAGGCCTATACCGAAAATGTCGGGCGGTGGCTTCCGAATCTTCGCCGCAGGGCTACAGGTGTTGAACCATGAATGAACCAATGAAACGTTCGAAAACGCCTGACGGCTGGCACACGGTTACTCCAAGACTTGTAGCTGACGACGCAAGACAACTCGTGGAGTTTCTCAAAGCGGTGTTTGGCGCGAGCGGAGAATATCTCGATACCCGTCCATCTGTCGTAATGATCGGCGACTCGCCGCTTATGGTCAGCGAAGTCGGAATTCGTGAACGAATGCCTGCCTTCCTCTATGTGTATGTCGATGACGTGGACGCGACCTATCGACGCGCCCTGGCCGCGAACGCGCGCTCGCTTGAAGTTCCTTTCGACACACCGTATGGGGACCGTCGATGCATGGTTGAAGACAAATGGGGCAACATCTGGCAAATCGCCTCTGTCAAATGAGTGATTCTCTATGGCGAGTGATGTACAAGTCAGGCAGTTTCTGTTGGATGACAAGGATGCACTGCTCGCCTTTCTTGCACTTGCATATCCTGATGAACCGCGTAAGCAAGAACCTGCGTTTTGGAAGTGGCATTACCTCGAAAATCCTTACACCTCCCTAAATGACATCCCGCTCTGGATCATCACCAGCGGCGATCGGGTGGTCGGCCAATTGGCAACTATTCCCGTTCGAGTGAAAGTGGGATCAGATGAAGTGCCCGCGATCTGGATTCTCGATTTTGTTATCCTGCCCGAGTTTCGCGGCCAAGGTCTCGGAAAGCGTTTGGTGCTAGCAGCACGTGAACGTTTTCCGACGATGATTACCCTCGGCATAAATGAACAATCTACTGCTGTGTTCCGCAGTCTGAAATGGGTTGGTCTGGGCGGACTTCATCGGTATCACAGACTGCTGTACCCGGGTGACGCGTTTGGTGAGATGGCGCGAGTAGGGCCGCTCCGAACAGTTGCGAATATTTGTTATGCGCCGTTTCGTCCTCGCTATACGCCTCTAGCAACGAATGGAAATGGTGAAATTCGAAAAATCAGAACTTTCGATTCTTCTTTTGAGGATCTTTGGAGAAGGGCACGCAAGCAATGGACGTGTGCAGTAGTGCGTGATGCCGGTTATCTTTCCTGGCAGTTCGCCCAACAACCAGGCAAGAAGTTTGATGCGCTCGGTGTTTACGAGCAAAACGAACTGATAGGCTACGTAGTACTCTTCTTCAGAAAACCAGAGCACGGTAGCAATCCGCCAAAAGCTGCGATCAGCGACATCTGCTACGTCGATAATGGTTCGCGCGAATTAATAGGTACTCTTTTGAATGCTGCGCTGAGCCTCGCTATGGAAAGGCGCGCAGGCAGTCTCGTGGTAGACGTGCACGATCCTCGCGTAGAGGCTGCGCTTCAACGACACGGCTTCTGGCGTATTAAGAATGCGCCGCGATTCATGGC
>JBKPCC010000038.1:0-6993 GCA_046727215.1 Acidobacteriota bacterium | reverse complement strand
GGGAAACCGTTGAAACGGTTTTCCAGGTCTCTCAGGCGGCCGCTGACCCCAGGCTGAAGCCTGGGGAGAATGAGAAGTTGTTTTTTTCACAGCTTCGGCAGGCAGTGAGGGGGCTCTCACTCTTGACACAGCCTCTGCGGTGTGGGGATTCTTGGCACAGTCTCGAAAGCTTGCCTTTCTTTTCAAGGGAAACACGTCTACCTGTCTAAAGCGGAAATCACGGATATTTGGAAACAATTCTCATAATCGTGTTTGCGTTCCGGAAAGTCATCTGCAATCCGAGAACTTTCTCCAGCGGTACGCTCGCCAAAGGAGGCGCTTCGGCTAATCTACGCCGCAGCCAATATAATTCACGTCCGTTCGTGTGAAAGTCTGCGAATCGATCCCTCAGTTTCAACAGGTTTGCCTTGGCCTCTTTGCTCGGACTGGTGTTAAGAAATGCGATGAAAAGTACGTTGCGTTTGTCCGTCAACTCAGATTCTGCGAAGGGTTTGTAACGACTAATGATCGCTAATTCAGTTGTTGACCTGATAAACGTAGTTACAGGATATCCAAGCTTCTCATGCAAATGCTTCTCGATTTTTCCTTCGAGTTGAACTGTCTTTGTTTGTCGGGCATCGAAGATGACGTTACCACTCGCGATGAACGTTTCAACGTTCGCGAAGCCCAACTCTTCGAAGAGAGTACGGAGGTGGTCCATCTTGACGGTGTGACCGCCAACATTTATTGCACGTAGAAAGGCAACGTATTTTGGCATGGCGATTTGAACGCTACGGTCCTTTCGTGTAATTTTCTGTCTATCTTTAGAATTGAATCGAATACGCAAACCAAAGAAAAAAACAATGAGTGATCGCAAGCTCAAACAAATCGCCGCTATCGACGCTTTTCGGTCGCTGCATGCATCCGGCTGTTTTGTTTTGCCTAATCCGTGGGATATCGGATCTGCAGTATACCTTGAACACCTCGGATTTTCGGCGCTTGCAACGACTTCTGCAGGTTTTGCATTCTCGCGAGGGTTGCCGGATAGCCCTAAATTCATTCCACTCGAAGCGATGTTGGGCCACATACGCGAGATGGCTGATGCGACGCGGCTGCCCGTCAATGCAGACTTTCAAAATGGTTATGCAGATCAGCCCGCCGATCTCATCAAGACTGTCACGTCATGCGTCGAGACAGGGGTTGCGGGATTATCGATCGAAGACTCGATCCCGGGTGAAAGCAGAACGCTGTACGATCGCGCCGCAGCAGTCGAACGAATCAAAGCAGCCCGCGCTGCGATCGACGCAACTGGAATTCCCGTTTTGTTAACTGCCCGCTGCGAAGCATGGTTGGTCGGTGATCCAGAGCCTTTGAAAACTGTGCTAGACCGGCTGGTCGCATTTGCTGAAGCAGGTGCAGATTGTCTGTACGCTCCAGGGGTTCGCGACGCCCAGGAGATTTCCGCAATCGTCAGTGCAGTGGCTCCAAAGCCAGTTAATGTGCTCGTGTTTTCTCCTGAGGCAGGTCTAACCGTTGACAGTCTAAGGCAGCTGGGTGTTCGCCGGGTGTCGGTAGGAGGCGCACTCGCACGGGTAGCTTGGGGTGCTTTCATTAGAGCTGCGCGAAGCATCGCTGAGACGGGCTCATTCGAAGCTTTTGCCGATGTCGCTTCATCCCCAGACCTGAATAAAATCTTCCGCGATCGAGCAAAGACATTTTAACTGCAGATTAAAGGAGACACGGGGGCGGGGAATACACCGGCTACGGTAGCCTGATTGTTCGTGATCGCCAGCGCAAAACAAAAAACATGATGAAAACGATTGCGATTACCAGCAATCCTTTGAACAGAAAACCGCTGCTGAATCCACCGGCGACGGCACTTATGCCTCCAGCTTGTGGCTCACTTGAAAAGATGCCGAAAGCGGCGGCTAAGACTAAGATTAAAGGCAACAACGTATATATCGAAGCAAGACTGACGACCAGGACCAACACAAGCAAAACTGCTGCCATTGATTTGGTGTGTTTTGCGAACGCCATGTGAAAGTGCGTACGAGATAACGGCTATGCACTACTTAGCCTTTCTTTGATTTGCCTGTCCCAGCACCTGCTTCGGCTATATATCCCGCATTACGGAAAGCATCAATACTCCTGGTCGTTACTTGCTCGAGTTCCTGAAACAGCTTCTCATCAGCAGTTTTGAAATTAAAGCATGTCTTTCCGTGCAGTCGGGCCTTCAGTTCCTTTGACATCGCTTGCTGCAAGCTTTGATTTCCATAAAGCCCCATCAGATGGAAGCTGACGTAACTCTTCTTAATTTCAACCCATGCCACCGGCATTGTGGGACGTTTGGCTTTCCCTTTCCACGCTTGCAGCGCAGTTGAACCTATATTCGCTGCCAGTGAGTAACGGTCAGAGCTGTCATCAGTGACGAAAAGATTATCTGAATGTCGCTGAAGGACTTTCCGTAGCCGCCCGAAAATGGACTTAAATTCCGTCGACATGTCGACCACGCTGTCCTTCCTTCGTTCCTATTTTGATCTGCGTTATCCGCGTTAATCTGCGGCTAAACTTTTACACCGAAGCGTTCTGCTGCGCGCGCTCGCGCTTTCAAAGCTTCAACGGCACGATCGCGAGGAGGCGCGTTAGAGACAAGCGACTGAAGGAGTTCTTCCGCAGCTTCAGTTACGCGGTCGACGGCGCGATTAAAAGCAATCTCATTTGCCTTGGATGGTCTAGTAAAGCCGCTTAGTTTTCGGACGAACTGAAGCGAAGATGCCCGGATTTCTTCATCTGTTGCCGGCGGAGCGAAATTATGAAGGGTCTTTATATTTCGACACATGATGAGTAAATAACGTGTATTGTGTCAGGAATCAAGTCCAGACAGTCCGATCGCTTTCTGTTTTTACATGCTTAGATAACGGCAGGAAAATCACGCAAAGACGCTTTGCCTCAAGAGTCATGCGCATGTCTCGCTACGGCTTTGCCGCTTGCTGTGAGGCGACGGCGCTGCCTCGCCGTAAGCTCGACTTGAAACTTCACTTGCTCTTCATCACAACGGGTAACTCGGGGATGGCTCGAGTCTCGCTCCTTCGTTGTTCAATCTTTCTTCTCCATTCTTCAAAGGCCGACGGTAACTTCTCCGCCTGCTGCCGATCATTCGTGAAGTAGAGAAATCGCTCTCCATTGTCCAGAATAGCTACATAAATATTCCCGCACGGCTCAATAACCAGCCGGGCTTCCATGATTGTATACAAACCCGGGACACCGCCTTCCAGCGTGAGAATGCCTGATTTATCAACATACGAAAGTGCATCGTCGGAATAAGCAGCCTCCTTCAAACTCTCTCTTAGTGTTTTCTCATTTGTCTTCAGGAGCGCGATGAGCGCAGGCGCAACCTCCACGTCGCTAAATACCCGGCCCCATCGTTCTCCTCTGTATCTGTTTAGATTGTGAAACTTGAGTTGCGTACATTTCGCGTTCAAAGAACCCTTGGTTGTCGTTTGCACGCCACTCGCTGCCCACGTAACGAGTGTAAGTAGAGATACGATGAATATTTTCATTGGCCTAAAGCGTTATGACGTTTCAGAGTGATCAACGAAATTACACGAAATGACCGTGAAGTTATACGAAACGTTCTGTTAACGTCCCGTCGCTGGCAAAGCATTCCAATTCAAAATTGCGTTCCAAAGAAAACGATAATCTGAATGATTGAGGTCGCGATGCATCGGATTAAAGTTGTAGGCCAGAACACGTCCGCGCCCAGCCGGAATGTCTAGAATGGCAGGTCTGCCTTGCAGTGTGTCATCACCACGCATTCCGCCTGAAATCAACATTGCAGGTGCGCCTTTGTCGTCCGTGTCGTCCTCACGTTCTTCAGCCGGCAGTTTGGTTCCCCATTGAAGAACGATGAGATCGCGGTCGGCCACGCCGACGTTGTAAACAGGATAGTTCGATCTGAACACGGACGTAATCTCGCTGTAGCCGTACGCTAATGGGTGTCCCGGTCGAATGAACTTTGCGACCACTTCAACACCCGGTGTAAACACACCACCCGGACCGCGCGAAACATCACGTACCAGTCCACCATCGAGCGCCAGCTGGCACGCGCCACCCAGGGTTATCAAAATGCCTCCTTCTTCAAGGAACTTTTGAATGTTTGCCATTCCACTCCAGCCTATGCCGCCGGTTATGTCTTCTGATGCATCGGGTATTCCATGGCTGGGGAACTCAGCCGTTTTCGTATACGGCATTGGTCCAAATTTTTTATCGATGCCGTGAATTTGGCCCTGGAGACTCAGGCTTGTGTGCCCATACAAAATAATGTCATATTGCTTGTGCAAGTCGCCGGCGCGAATCCGATCGTCACTGATGTAATCGTAAGCGATCTTCTCCTGGTCCAGGGCGTAACGCACCCAACCAACTCCTTGTGTATCGTCCCAACCGTGCCAAACGGCAAGCCGCGGCACACGCGATTCGTGGCGAACCACTTCCGGCTCTTTTTCAGCCGAAATGAAGTCCAACCCCAGTTCAGTGGCTACGCGTTCGAGTCCTGCTCGCAGGTCTTTTTGTGCCGGTACAATCCACGCGCCTGCTCGATAGTCGACATCCGCTGCTTTGAATGGTTTTTCCGCAATCTCAATTTTGAAATTTTTCAAACGCTGCCGCGCGGCGAGCAATGCTTCCTGCCCAGTGTCATTCAACAAAAAGACAGGTCCGTCACCTGTCAGACGACCTTGCGGCTGGAGTTCTGTCTTGATCGGTTCGAGCGGCACGTCGCGAATCTTCGAATCGTTTGTTCTTTTCGCCTCAACGCCATAATGGATCGGAAGTGCCCATGAAACATCGTCGTACGGTTGGAATGGGGTGTCTGATGGAAACTTCTGTGGCTCCAAAAGATCGACAGCATAGTTGCGGTAAGGTTGGTCCAGACGCACGACATACGTCCCAGCCGCGTATTCGCCTTCCTCAATTTTGAATTGGGCGCTTGAACGGCCAACTTCGATATGTTGTCCGGTCAAAACATTAATCATCTGCGCAACTCGACGGCGATCTCCTTGTTCTGAGGGAATGACGTAGGCGTACGGATCTCCTTTGACGCCCTTTTGCCACGAGTTGTAGTGCTTGCGATAAAAATTGCGCAGCATGTCCTGGGCATGTTTGGCTGTGTAATCGAGGATCGACAGGCAGCCCGTCTCCATGTAGTTCGTATTATTTCTAAGTGACCATTTGAAACGACGCGCGGGTGGAAATGGGCGGTACCACTCGCGTGCGGTCACCGGCCGATCGACATACCGTTGTTCGTTGGGCCTTAACACACGCTCAATCGTCTCGGCAGTAGTATTGCCGAAGGTTTCGTAACCGCGGCCCATACTGTTGTGATTGACAGCCACTGATTCCAGGTAGTGATGACCCCAGCCTTCCCCAAAGCCCCAGGTCCAAACTCCGGGCATTCCGAACGCGGACATCGTGCTTATCTCGTGAAACGACATTTCAAAAAACTCGCCGATCAGGATCGGATCAAGATTCGTGTTCCATGGACCTGTGCCGTTCCAGGTTTGCAGAAGCGGAATTGACTCATGCAGATCGTGCATCACAGTCGGATGATAGTCGTAGAACATGCGATGGACGGCGCGAGTAAGCTGCAGCGCCTTTTGGTGAGTATCACGATTGTTGTCGTGATAAGCGTAGTAACCCCAGTATGGCGGCGACGTTGGTGGCAGGTTTTCCCAGTCCGTTTTTCCTTTCAGGTAACGATAGAACCAGTCAACGACTTTGTCGCGTCCGTCAGGTTCGGATACTGGGTTAATGAGCACGATTAAGTTTCGGCGAATATCCTGGATCATTGGCTGTTCTGAAACTGCAAGACGATACGCCATCTCCATAACCATCTCAGGACTGCCAGTTTCGGACGAATGTAAGCCGGCATTAAAGTAGTAAATCGGCCGGGCGGTTTGAATGATGCGCTCCGCTTCTTCCGGTGAAGTGCGCCGCGGATCTGCCAAGGCTGCGGTCGCGGCCTTCAACTTTTCTAACTCTTTGATACCTTCTTCATCTGCGATGGCAACCAGCAGAATGTCGCGTCCTTCCTCGCTTCTTCCAATCGTATCGACCTTGACGCGGTCCGAAGTACGATCGAGTTCACGCATGTACCCGTAAATTTTGTTTGTGTTCGACAGGTCACCCGGCGCACCTACGACATGGCCCAGGTATTTCGATGGGGATATCACTTTGTCAGACGCCGGCACGTACGAGACCCACGGACTCATGAATCGCGTTTCTGTTGTGAACCGCGCAATGGATTCGACTGACCCAGGCTCAGGAGTGTCTGGAGCGTAAGGATTTGAAATTTGTTGTGTTTGGGACTGAGTTGCTGCGAGCAGGAGGATGGAAGAGAACAGAAGCGTGCAGATCACGTATTGTTTCATACGGTCGTTATCAACCTGTCTTCGAGATTTTGGGAAGGAGCTGCCTTTTGATGAATCATCCGCCGTCGAGCAGACGAACGTGATTTTAGCTCAGCAACTGTAAACTCTATGTTTCCTTTCGTCGAGGAATTTTCCGTCAGGCTTTAGGGTATGCAGAGTAAAGTCTCACGAGACTGCCATCGACGCGGGGACGCAGCGAAGCCGGGACACGGAGACGCCGGGACACGACGACAGGGAAAGACTTTCCCGTCGTGATGTGATGGTCAAGTCTGAAAGTCTCGCAGGTGAGGAAGAGCGGTTTACCCCCGCCTCGGTTCGCTAATCAAAACTTGGAGTCCATTGAGTGAAGAAACATTCTCTTGGGGTCGCCGGTTGTATTTGTCACAGCTTGAGCGGGGTAAACCGCCCTTCCTTACCTGCGAGACTTTCAGACTTGACCTGCTACCCCGTCCACTTGAATGCCTTCTACTGTCGCTCAGTCTCACATCTCTCGGTCCCCCGCGGCCCCCGGGCCCCCCACACCCCCAGTGTGGAAAAAATTATGTAACAAAAAAGGGTCCCCACGTGTTTGAGTTTTTGTGTGGTGAAA
>JBKPCC010000037.1:0-9421 GCA_046727215.1 Acidobacteriota bacterium | reverse complement strand
TGTGAAAACAGCGCGACTCAGGATTCGCCTGAGCGAATGCGGCCGCATCCTCGAGATTCGTCGGATACATCAAATCGTCCGAGTCGAGCAGCGTAACAAAGTCACCCGTGGCCGCGCTCATTCCTGTGTTTCTCGAGTGAGCACGCTCAAGATTTGTATCGTGTTTTATGAATCGAATCCGTTGAGCGTCAATGTGGGGCTCGAGAAGTGTCGCTGTGTTATCGGTGGAACAGTTGTCAACAACGATGATCTCAAAGTGGGGGTAGGTCTGCCGCCAAACGCTTTCGAGTGTTCTGAGGATGAACCCGGCGCGATTATAGGTGGGAATTACAACAGAGAAGACCGGAAAATGTTTCATCTTATCAGGAGCCTTAGCCCCAAAACGCGTCGAGGTGATTCCGTAGACGGCTCCTAAGTTCCCTCTCGACCACAATGCTTTTGCCACCAACAACTCAGAACGGCGACTTATTCAAGTTCGTCAATTGTTCAATAGTGTCTACGGCAAACCATTTCTTCGGGTAAACCGACGATACGAATAGTTGCTCAATCGCAATTAGCTGTTGCCAGACGTCATAAAAACTGTGGCCTTCCATTGTCAGTTCATTCACGCGGGCAGGGTTAAGCACTTGTATTCCCGAACAATAAATATCCGTTTGTTTATGCCGGCTGATCTCCGTAACAACGTGTTCACGATGAAACACAAAGTCGCCTTCTAAACCTGCCACAGGACGAACCGGCACCAGCATACACGGCGGTGAATTGAGGGATATGTAATTCTCCTCGAGAACAGCGAAGTCAAGATCCACCACATTGTCGCATGTGAGCACCACCATGGGCTCGTTCAACGACTTGAGAAGCGTGTTATAAACCCACCAACAATTACTCTTCCCCTCGGTATTAAAAACTGTACTGGCGCCGTGCTCAATTACATGCTGCGCAAGCATCGCTTTTTTGTAACCGACAGTGACATGAATGTGCTCGATCTTCTCTGCTAACCGCGAAATTCCTCTCGCAATGAGCGTGGTCCCATTATAAGGGGCCATCGGCTTTGGGATTGCATCTGTCAGCGGCGCCATCCGCATCCCCCGGCCTGCAGCCATGATGATCGCATGTCGAATCATTAACTATAACTCTTCTGCGGGAGGGTTATGGATTAAATCAAGCATTTCTGCTTCCGTTAATCGCTCAGCTGTGGCTGACGTGAGCGGCGCAGAAAGTGGTTTCGCTACTGGATGATTGAACTTCGTTACGTAATGCTTCACACGACCAAACGTCGTCGTAGACGTGTAAGGAAGTTCTGGTTCGCCCATTAGAAACTCATGAGGACGCTCGCCCGGACGGCCCTCGATCTTTTCCCAACGTCCACCCTTTTCTCTGATCCATAGGTCCAAAATGTCGCGGATCAGCGCTGACTTCATCTCTCTCGAGACCACCGAACCCTGAAGCTGCTTGATATTTTCCACGGCCGTGATGACCAGATTCACTGCATCATCGACAGTTGAAAAATACCTGGTCATATCCGGTCCAGTGCTACCAATAACTCCCGTATTGTCGTGCATCTTCTTCCAAACGGGAAATACCGAACCCGTGGACCAGGCGATATTTCCGTGGCGAACACAAGCAAATCGTGTCGATGGAGTCTTGTTGTTCATCGCACAAAAGACACGCTCCATCAATGCTTTCGTCAGGCCGTACGTGTTCGCGACTGGTGGCGCCGATTTGTCGGTCGACATGCCAATCACAGTGTTTATGTTTTTCTCAACGCACACACGGGCGAGATTCTGTGAGCCAAACACGTTGACATCAATGCATTCCATCGGTTGTTGCTCTGAAAGATCGACGTACTTCGTGGCTGCCGCGTGAATAACCACAGTAGGTCGTACTTCTGCGAAGATGTCACGTACCGATTCGATGTTCGTCACATCCATCGGAAGCGTGACACATCCGGTAAACTGCTGGGCATCCATATTGTGCTTATTATTACGACCGGTGAGAACTACCGTGTGCTTAGCTGATAATTTCATTCCCAACCGCTTACCAAGAAAACCCGTACCGCCTGTTATCAGTATGGTCTCGCTCATTTGCTTCGGTCGATTAATCGGTGATTGCTGGACCAGAAGTTAATCCAGCGTGAACTCACTACGCCAGTTCTTGCTTTCGACAAATGGGGGTTGGTCTTTCTTGTCGAGGACACATGTCTCAAGGACCAGGTAATCCATCTCTGTCCGCATAAAACAACGGTAACTATCCTCGGGCGTACATACAATCGGCTCGCCACGCACATTGAAGCTTGTATTGACGATTACAGGGACACCAGTCATATCACCAAATGCGGCAATGATTTCCCAATATAATGGGTTTGTATCGCGGCGAACGGTCTGAATGCGCGCCGAGTAATCGACATGAGTTACTGCAGGGATTTCCGATCGTTTCAGGTTTAATTTATCGATGCCCCACAACGCTTCTTCGGCCGCCGTCATTTGATGACGGTGCTGTGCACCAACATCAGCAACCAGCAGCATGTAGGGACTGTCTGTTTCGAGATCAAACCATTTCGATACCTCCTCGCGTAATACGCTGGGCGCAAACGGACGAAAACTCTCACGGTACTTAATCTTTAAATTCATTACGGATTGCATTTGAGGAGATCTTGCATCCCCGATAATGCTTCGCGTACCCAACGCTCGTGGACCAAACTCCATGCGCCCCTGGTGCAGCCCGACCACCTTTTCCGCAGCTATTAGTCCGGCAACCACACTAGGCAGTTCACTCCGCGAGTATTTTTTATATGGCAGATTCCGCTGAGTCAAAAAACGTTCAATCGACTCTTCGCTGTCGCGTGGTCCAAGATAGGCGCCTTTCATTCCATCAGCATACGCGGGCACACCATTTTTACACGCGCTGAATGGTTCCCACTTTCCGGACATTTCTGCGCTCGTGCGTGGTTGATTCAAATACCGGTGCCAGATCGCAAGCGCGATTCCCAGCGCTCCGCCGGCGTCGCCTGCTGCCGGTTGAATCCAAATGTCTTTAAACGAAGTCTCCCGTAACACACGACCATTTGCAACGCAGTTCAAGGCGACTCCTCCTGCCATGCACAGTCGTTTCATGCCCGTCTCTCGCGCGGCATACCGGGTCATGTTTAGAATGACTTCCTCGGTGATTACCTGAATGCTGCGAGCCAGGTCCATCTCACGTTGAGTGATCTTTGATTCAGGCTTGCGCGGTGGACCACCAAAAGCTTTATCGAAGGTGCCGTTGGTCATGCGCAAACCCTCGGAATAGCTGAAGTAGTCCTGGTTCATACGAAGGCTGCCATCATCACGAATTTCCGCGATGTGTTCCTTGATGAGTGACACGTACTTTGGCTCGCCGTACGGCGCCAAACCCATCACCTTGTATTCGCCGCTGTTCACCTTAAACCCCGTGTAATAGGTGAATGCGCTATACAGCAGGCCCAGGCTGTCGGGGAATCGCAGCTCTTTCGACAGCGTGATTTCGTTTCCTTTGCCGATCCCGATCGAGCTTGTGGCCCACTCGCCGACACCGTCAACGGTTAGGATTGCAGCTTCCTCAAACGGCGATGGATAGAATGCACTGGCAGCGTGGCTTTCGTGGTGGTCTCCGAATAACAACTTCCACTTAAACTTCTTGCCGCGTTTTTTCGCCGAGCGCTCGTCGTCATCGTCTTCTGTCTTTGCTAATTCCGTACGGATAAGATCGGGCATCCATAGTTTCTCGCGCATCCAAAGCGGCATCGCTTTAAGAAACGAGCTAAAGCCGGCCGGCGAGTAATCCAGATACGTTTCCAAGAGCCTGTCGAATTTCAGCAGCGGCTTGTCGTAGAACGCTACATAATCCAGTTCATCCGCTGTGAGGCCGGCCTCAGAAAGACAGTATCGCGAGGCGTTGATGGGAAAGTTGTGGTCGTGTTTCTTTCGCGTGAACCGCTCTTCCTGCGCGGCGGCGACAATGTCTCCGTCCACCACCAGACAAGCTGCTGAATCATGATAAAAGGCTGAAATTCCCAGAATGCTGGTCACGCTTCGGTCGAACCTTTAGAAAAGTGTGTAAATGAATGGTGCAATTGCTGAACTCTTGGCCAGAATCAGCAAGGCGCCTACAAGGACAAGCGTAATGATGATTGGTGCCAGCCAGTATTTCTTATTAGTCCTCATGAACTCCCAGAGCTCGCTTACTACCTGTATTTTCGACATTGCAAAACTCCTTAATACATCTTCTCGTAATGTCGCGAATCCCGCTGTCGCTCGGAATAGGAATGCCAGTACGAACCACTTGAGCGTGCACGACGCCGCAGAGGATCCCAACCCAGCGCTCGTTTTATCAACCCTATCGGCGTGAGAACGCCAAAGAAAACGACAGCCAAAATGACTCTGGTCGAAACAAAAGAGAGTCCCTCCGCCAGCTTCATCCACGCACGGTTCGGCCACACCAATGCTCGCGGATAGACCAGGCCAAGTAAAACCAGGAGCGTGCCGAGTGGCAACGTCACGTGTGACACGCTGGAAAACTTGCCCCGGTAAAGCCACCAGGCGCTCAGCAATACAAAGATTCCGCCAACAACTAACCCAAATTCTCGTTCAGCCCGAAACGAATGTTTTTTCATTTTCGTGTGTGTTACATGGGCGATAGGACCTATACGACGTACAGGATCTTTATCAACTATTCGACTCGAAAAAACTTTGGATCGTGTTGACTACATAGGCCATCTGGTCCTGGGTAATTTCAGGAAATAACGGGAGCGCCATTGTCTCAAGCGCCGCACTCTCCGCATTGGGAAAGTCGCCTTGGCGGTGGCCCAAATATTCGAAGCACTCCTGTAGATGCAACGGTACGGGATAATAAACTTTTGTTGAAATGCCATTTGTCGCGAAGTGCTTCATCAGAGCGTCACGATTTTCCGCTACACGAACGACATATTGATGAAAAATGTGTCGCGATCCAGCCGTAATAAATGGTGGTATGACCTTCTCGGTTAGCTTCGCTTCTTCTAGTAGTTCCGTGTACTGCTCGGCTCGCTGACGGCGATGTTCCGACCACTCGTCAACATGCCGGAGTTTCACCGCCAGCACTGCTGCTTGAATCGCGTCGAGCCGGCTGTTAATGCCGATTTCGGCATGCTCGTATTCTGTTCTGCCGCCATGTACGCGCAGCCGTTTCAATCGTTGCGCGAGGTCATCATCGTTCGTCGTAAGAATACCCCCATCCCCTACCCCGCCAAGATTCTTAGTGGGGTAAAAACTGAAACAGCCTATAAGCCCGATTGACCCCGCTCGCTTACCATGACATTCAGCTCCCATGGCTTGCGCGGCATCTTCAATCACGGGCAAGTTTCGACGACGACCAATCTGCATCAAAGCAGTCATGTCGGCGCATTGGCCGTAAAGATGGACCGGCAGAATTGCGCGGGTATGCGGCGTTATCGCGGCTTCGACACGGTCTGGATCCAGGTTGTGCGTTTGCGGATCGATGTCGACAAAGACTGGTGTAGCTCCTACACGGGCTATTGCTGCCCCTGTGGCAAAGAAAGTGAATGGACTCGTAATAACCTCATCACCAGCTTTTAGATCCAGGGCCATCATCGCCAGCAATAAAGCATCGGAACCCGAAGCACATCCGATCGCATGCTGCGTCTGACAGTACTTTGCAATGCCTTCCTCGAACGTTCGTACCTCCGAGCCAAGGACAAATTGCTGCGAATCCAGGACGCGCTGAATGGCAGCAAGCAATTCTTCGCGAAGCAGACGATGTTGAGGACCTAAATCGATCAGCGGAACTTTCATTGCGCTTTGCTTTTCGGCTGTGGAAAACATGTGTAACGCAGTCTAGCGCAAATAGGGGTTTCTAATTTCGGTTGGTTACGAAGAAATTAACGACGAACTGCGGAACCACCCAGGCAATGGTCTGATAGAGGAAGCAACACGAGTTGCAAGCTCGCCGGCATTATGTCGTTAACGAGCTTCCACTGTTCCGGAGGGATTCTCCGGAGCTTCATTGGCGTCCGAATCTGAGTAGTAATTCGAATAATAGCCGGTGTAGTAGTAATCCTGAGTTTCCAACTTAACGTTGTTCAGCACAATACCGAAAATGTGCGCCCCAACATCCAGCAGCTGTTGTTTCGCCCTTCGCACGACCGCCCGCGAACTCCTGCCTCCTTGGACCACGAGAACAACTCCATCAACCATTGTCGATAGGATTGATGCATCAGTGAACGAGATCGCCGGCGGCGAATCGACGATGATATGAGTGAACCGTTCACCCAATAAGTTCAGTAGTCGACGCATCTCGTCTGAACCCAGCAGCTCTGCTGGATTTGGCGGAACCGCGCCCGACGGCAATATTTTCAAATTATGCTGTTTCTCGTAGGTATTGATCAGAGCATCCAAATCCGTCTCGCCGGATAGCCAGTTCGTCAACCCGCGCGCATTTGAAATTCCGAAATGAACATGCAACCGCGGTCTGCGCAGGTCGCAGTCGACGATCAAAACTTCTGCGCCCGTCTGTGCCAGCATGAAAGCCGTGTTT
Organism: Acidobacteriota bacterium; assembly: GCA_046727215.1. Taxonomy (GTDB): domain Bacteria; phylum Acidobacteriota; class Blastocatellia; order Pyrinomonadales; family Pyrinomonadaceae; genus PSRF01. The sequence continues at coordinate 2,875 of JBKPCC010000037.1, read as the reverse complement.
ATCGCCGTCGTTGTTTTTCCTTCCGAAGGTTGGCTCGATGTCACCAAAATCGTCTTCGGTGGTTGGCCTGCGGAGGACAAAAGCAACGAGGTCCTGAGGTGCCGATACGATTCGGCTATCGGGGAACGCGCGTCGTCAACCATTGCCAGGGCGGTGCTGTCTGAAGGAGCTGTCGCACTAGCTCCGCCGAGACCCATCAATCTTCCCTTGTCGGCACGACTTGCCGGAATGAGTGCCAAAGCCGGCAGATGTAGATAGCGATCGACGTCCTCGATCGACTTAACTGTATCGTCGAGGAAATCAAGTAGGAATGCCAGACCAACACCGGCGATCAACGATAGGAGAAACGCAATGAGAATATTACGAAATCTCGGGGGGCCAACTGGCGTTTTCGGCAGCCGGCTATATGTTTCAATGGTGACGTCGTTAGACCGGTCAGTTGAGGTCGCCTGCAATTCCCTTTGTCGTTGCAATAGCGTGTTTAGCGTTTGCTTATCTGTTTCGAGTTGCTGACCAATCGCGAGCAAATCGATCTCATCGCGCGTCTGCTGGTTCGTTGTGCTCTTCTGTTGGTCGTACGAGCGTCTCAGACTATTCTCTCTCGCCAACGCTGCTACGTACCGCCCTTTGATAGAAGCAACTATTTCATTGGGCGCCTTTCCTAATTCAGCTTCCAACAATTTGATCTGAGCGTCGATCTTTTTTACTTCCGGCCACTCAGACGTGTATACGATCAGGAGTGCGTCGCGTTTCTCTTTTAGAAGGGAAATACGGTCGCGCAGCTTATCAACTCTGGCGGATCCCTGAACATCAGGAATCGTCATTTGGTCACCTTGTTTGGTCGCCGATTCGTACTGAGCCTGAAGATTCTTCCTGTCGTTTTCTGCCTCCAGCAACTGGGCGCTAAGCGTGGCCAACCGCTTTGCCTCGAGATTGCCGTTCGGATCGCTTGTCAGCGGTAGATTATGAGCCTTCGCGTAGTTGAATTGTTTCTCCTGCGTTTCTTTTATGCGCATTTGCAGGTTCACGATTTCCTTCGCGATCAGGTCCTCAGCCTTTGTCGATCCCTGAATTGCGCGCTCTAAGTTATTGCTGACAAAAACGTCGGCTAGGGTGTTCGCAATTTTCTGAGCCAACTCGGGATCTGAGTGCAGGAACTTTATCTTGACCAAGCTCGTGCCCTGGAGGGGTTCGATTGTCTCGCCGGCAATAATCGCGTCTTCGTATGGCTCCAGCTTCTCAAGTTGTTCCGCGGTCATTGATCCTTGACTGACTTCGTCTTCACCAACGACAGACAAGCCGGAGGTATTTGTCGCCGTTCTCGAGTTCGCTTTCTGGTTTGAGAAGATCCGCCTTAACGAGGCAAAGACGCCCACCTGTGCCTGACCTCCGAAGAACGATTGATTGTTCTGCAAATCCAGAGTCAGGACGACCTGGCGAGCAAGTGACGGGTTTTCCAAAAGCTTAAGCTGAGTTCCCCAGAAGTTTGGATCAGTTTGGCCGTTGATGATGATGTCTTTGGTCTGCAAGACGCTGCGGGGTTTTGGCTCGATCCGAATCGTCGTTTCACCCTCATAGGTAGAAGGCAAGCGGAACATCTGGATGGCAACAAGAGACGTAACGACTAATACCAGGCTAAGTACCAGCCATTTCCGCTTCAACACCACAAATAGATAGTCCCGAATGGCAGTCGGTTCCGTCCCGGAAACCCCGTAAGGTTTCGAAGGAACCAGATCCGCTAGAGGACGATCGAGACCCCGTTCAACGGCACTCACCGGCATGAGGCGATTATCTTGTGAAACCATAATTATCTGAACCTAAACTCCCAACCGCGAAGCGGGCTAAAATTAGGACTAGAATAATAGCAGAGCATGGATTTGTGGCAAGCTTAGTGAGCTATTGTAGCGGCCAATTTGAGTAGCCGCATTCATCACCAGGGCCAACATTGGCGATTTAGCAATTGCGAGTTTGCTAGCATGGGCGCCCAGTGAGGGACGCCCCTACAGGCGTTTCCTTTACAAAGTCGGCTAACCTGTCCTGCCAGGTCGGTAACGGGTGCAAGTGCAATGCTTCGCTCAGCAGGCATTTCAGACGGGAATTGCGCGGCCGGGGGGCAGGTCGGCCCAGTGACGCTGATGTCACCCGTACCAGTTTCGTTTCGCATTGCGCCACTTTGAGCGCAACACGAGTGAAATCTTCAAAAGTGGCGCCGTTACCGCCACTAACCACGTGAAAAGTTCCCGGAAGGCCAAGCTGAGCCAACTCTCGAAGGCGGGCGGCCAAGTCGGGGGCATACGTCGGGGTGCCCCAGGTATCAGTGATGACCTTCAGTTCTTCGCCGCGACGTGCCCGTTCAATCACCGTACTCAGAAAATTGCGGCCGCCGTTTCCGAAAATATACCCTGTTCGAACAATTATTGTATTTGCAGACGTCTGTTGCGCTCGTCTTTCGCCTTCAAGTTTCGACCAGCCATAGACGCTTTGCGGATTTGGATCGTCGCGTTGCGTATAAAAGCCATCCTTTGATCCATCAAAGACATAATCCGTGGAAATTGTGATCAAAAGAGCATTTTCTTCTCGAGTTACCGTGGCGAGATTTTCAGGACCTGCCGCATTAACAGCTTCAGCTTTTTCTCTATTGCTTTCGCAGCCATCGACGTCCGTCCATGCTGCGCAGTTGATGATGACCTCTGGCTGGTATTCAGACGTGACCTCCTTCAGTCGCTGTATGTCTGCGATGTCAAGCGATTCGTGAGTGTGACCCAAGACCTGGTCGCCAACTGCAGCACATTGCCGCATCAGCGCAGTCCCGACCAAACCACCCGCCCCGGTAACTGTCTCTTATACACATCTCCGAGCCCACGAGACATTGATA
>JBKPCC010000036.1:0-84843 GCA_046727215.1 Acidobacteriota bacterium | reverse complement strand
AAAACTGTTCGCAGGTCATTGGCGCGAGGCGCACCGAGCAGCATGCGCCGACTACCACCAACACCACTCAGTTGAGATATCAGAGACACGCGATCTCGTTATTGCCGGCTGCGGTGGATTTCCCTATGACATAAATCTCATCCAGGCACATAAGACGCTTGAGATGGCGAGTCACGCGTGCACTGAGGGAGGCACGATAGTATTAGTCGCTGAGTGTCGTGACGGCCTTGGCCGCGCCGATTTTTTACAATGGTTTGCGGAGCCAGATTCGCGCGCGCTGGAACACCGGTTATCCAACAGCTACCAGGTGAATGGGCAAACTGCGTGGGCGCTCCTAACAAAGGCGGAGCGTTTCCGTATATTCCTGATTTCGCAGCTCGATCCGGAGGCCGTCCGTCAAATGCGAATGACTCCAGGTCAATCGTTGGATGACGTACTTGCACAGGTTCCGAAATCCGCCCGTGGTTATGTGATGCCGCGTGGAGCTGCTTCCTTGCCCGTTCTCAAACATTGATTGTCTCGTTTTTCAGGAATAAGATTCGTCAGGCGTAGTCAAACAAATCTGAGGAGATGTGCCGTGACAACACGAACGTTCGTCGGCTGTGTGACGGTTTGCTTGCTCGCGTTCTTTTCTTGCTATGCCCAGCAACCCACCACAACTGTAGTTGAACCACCAACCCCTTTAACTCAACCTGCATACGCGCTCAATTCCCAGGGGCAACGCGTTTTGGAGGGAACGCTGCGCACAACAGCTTTGCATGGAGCTCCTGATACTCCCGTTACAAATACGGCAATAATTCTGCGCAACATGACCCAGACGTTCTATAACTACATATCAGGTCACGTAACTTTCTATGACGCGTCGGGTGTGCGTTGCGGAGATGGGCTCTTCAAGACTGATGCCTTTGCGCCTAACGAGGCCGCGGAAGTAGATACGCCAGGTATTCGAATCACCTGTGTTCCCACGACGTGGCGCATCGTAGCGCTGGATCTGCTGCCGCGAATTACTCCGGTCGAGCTGGGCACAACTGTTCCACCAATTAATCTTGTAATTAGTATTGATGGCGAAGAGCACCCGCTTCAATTAGGCAGGCCGTTAGTTTTAAACTTGGGTGATAAAAAACGAGCAATTGTGGTGCGCGGAGCACCATAGGGAGATGTTTATGGCTGATTCAAGAGACGGTAAATGCGCCCACTCTTTGTGTGAGTGCGCCGCGGCTCCTGGTAGCAAGTACTGTAGTAAATACTGCGAAGATGTGGAAGACTCCGGTGTCGTTGAGATCTCCTGTGGTTGCGGTCATCCGCAGTGTCACTGATAGTTACCCGAGGCTTTCGTTTTTAACGTTCAAACCGTCCCCTATCCGGTATTTGTCTGCACTTCCTTACAACGAACGCCACTAAGCTTCGAACCCGCACGGCCATCAATCAGATAAGTCGGCGCCGCACCGGCGTCGCTTTTTTGTTTGCACATCGATTGCTGCTTCGGAAACGCCGCGATAAAGTAGAGGTCAATGTCTCACACCACATCGTCGAATAGCGCGCTGGTTTCCGCGCTGGTTGAACTGCAGCGGTTGAAACGTCTTGACCGAACAGGCTGGTCGTTGCGTGGATTGCCCGCAGGTACCGAGTCTGTCGCCGCGCACTCGTTCGGCGTAAGCGTTACCGCCATGCTTCTCGCCGACGAACTCGTAAGTAAAGGCATACATATCGACGTCGAACAGTTGTTGAGAATGGCGATATTGCATGATTGGGCCGAAGCCCGAGTTGGTGATATGCCGCGAACGGCGGCGACTTACTTTGGAGCTGAAGCCAGGAAGGCGGCTGAGTCAGCAGCACTCGCTGACATGGTGCAGTGTTTGAAGAATCGCGCGCGGTATCAATCCCTTCATGAATCTTATGAAGAACGCAAAAGTCTCGAGGCGCGTCTTGTAAAGGCGGCAGACGTGATTGACTTGTTGGTTCAGGTTTTGGCGTTCGAGCGAGCCGGTGCCCGTGGACTCGACGAATTTTGGGAGGTGGCACAGTCCGGTGACTTTAAGCTGGAAGGTGATGCGCAGAAGTTGATCCAGGATCTGCTCACAGCATTGCTCGAAGAAAGAAGGAACATCGTAGCAACAACACACGTTCTTTGAAATTCTTCTTCTCGATAAATGACACAGTGGCTGAAACAGCTGATCGCTTCCTGGACATGGCACGATCTCTTGATGCCAGGATTAATTTTCCTCATCACATTCGGCGCAAGTTTAGCCATCGTCTCGTTCATTCTGGTTAAGCTGCCCGCAAATTACTTTAGCAACTCAAAGGACCGCAGGGTCTTCGCCGGTCTCCCACGTGGTCTGCGAATTGCAGCTGTTATCGCAAAGAATGTCGTTGGTGTGATTCTCCTTTTGTTAGGAATCGTTCTCTCGATTCCGGGGGTCCCGGGTCAGGGAATTCTGACGATCCTGCTAGGGGTCATGCTTCTGGATTTTCCAGGCAAACATCGACTCGAACAAAAAATTGTCTCCCGGCCGAAGGTGAGAGAAGCAATAGATTCTATGCGGCGAAGATTTGGTAAGCCGCCGTTGATACTTGAATAGTGTTGCCGGGCACAAGCTATATTGCGCCATAGACTTGTAACGACTCTGTGACCTATAAAATCGCTGCGTTGACAATGAAAAATGTCTTTGTTAGGTTGACGGGAACCTTTCAAGTGTTTGGCGTTCGCGATGATGAATTGCGCCCAAGGGCCCTTATTAGATGATCAATCCGTTTCGCGCGTATAAATCCTATCTTCCCCGCGCATCTTCTCTTTTCTTTCTGCTGGCGATCGTAATTGCGGCAAACGGCTGCGCAGGTCTGTTCGGGACACATAAACGGGTCCAGGTCCCACAGCTTTTAACTCCACTTGCGGACGCAGACAAGAATGCCTTGTTCCAGGAAGTAAACCGTCTCGCTAGTGTGAAGTCGCTTCACGGTAAAGTTGATCTGACCTTCGAAGACAATTCTTTTGCTGAATCAGGCATCGCTGAAAAGTACAAACAAGCGGATGCCACCGTTACGCTGCAACGCCCGGGTGAGATCTATCTCGTGATTCAGGTTCCCTTTATAGCTAAGGATATCGCTCAAATGACGTCCGACGGTGAGCACTTCCGCGTAGCCATTCTCCAGGGTGATGAAAAGTTTCGGCGATTCGTTAAAGGCACAAATAGCGCTGTCTATGAAAAGCTGGACGTGGATGGTCAGAACGAGCAAGAGGTCAAGGGCGACAAAAAGCGTATGAGTGAGAAGTTGACTGTCAGCGCTTTGTCGAATCTTCGCCCTCAGCATCTAACCGACGCGCTGATGGTTCCTGCGATCGCGCCGACAGACGGAGTGAGTTATTCGCAAAGTGAGTTCTATAACGAAGAGCTCGATACACGTCCGCAAGCAAAGAAGGGTACACGGATTATCCGTGGCTATTATTTGTTGGAGGAACTGTCCGTTAAAGGTGGTGACGCTAAGTTACATCGAAGGTTCTGGTTTGATCGAGTAGGCGGTATTCGCCTTGCTCGGTTACAGACCTTCGACGATCGTGGTTTATTGATCACTGACGTCTCATACCTTGATGAAAAAGGTTTTGGCGATGCTGCTGCTCGGCGCCTTCCCGCTCGCATTGAAATCACCCGACCGCACGACCGCTATAAGTTGAATATCACTTATCAAGCGCCAGAATCGGTTGTGCTGGATCGCGAATATCGTCCAGAAGCATTCGTCCTTGAGAATAAATGGCAGCTCCCGGAAGTAGATCTCGATGCCCGGCAGAAGACCACGAACCGCGATTGATCCAGTCTTGCTTTCCTATCTACAAACTAGAACCGGCAAGTTGAACTTGAACACGCGGTAGATATCAATGGTCAGGTTGTATTAACATCTGACGTTAAGTATCGATAGCGCCACTGTGCGCGCGAGCAGCAAGCTCAGCGAAACTTGAGTCGCGCACTCAATTCTTAGACTTATAACTAGCAATGCGGACGATTTTAGAGGCAGAGAATTTAGAGAAAGTTTATCGGGTCGGGAAGGTTGATGTGCCTGCCCTTCGCGGTGTGTCGCTTTCGGTACAAGAAGGCGAGTTTGTCGCCATTATGGGTCCGTCAGGTTGCGGTAAGTCTACGATGCTGCATTTGCTGGGTGGGCTACTAACTCCCACTAAGGGACGAATTGTCATTGATGGAGAAGATTTGACAGCGGCGTCGGATGCTAAACGCACCGACATCCGCAGGCGAAAAATAGGTTTTGTATTCCAGCGTTTTAATTTGTTTCCCACGTTGACTGCTGACGGAAATTTACGTCTTGCGGAGCGAATACATGGCAATGGGGGCGAAGATCCCTCTCGGCGCCGGGAGGTATTGCGCTTATTGGGTCTGGAGGATAAGCTTCATCATAAGCCGCTCGAATTGTCTGGCGGCGAACAACAGCGGGTAGCGCTGGCCCGCGCGGTGGTAACCCGACCCGCTATTGTGTTAGCTGACGAACCGACTGGCAATCTCGACTCGGAAAACTCGGCTGTTGTGCTAAATATGTTTCAGGAATTGAATTACCGCTTTAACCAGACCATCATCATGATTACTCACAATCCTGAGGCGGCAGCTATGTGCCGGCGTATCGTCCAGATGCGGGATGGCCACATCATCGACCCTTCGCCAGGAATCCGGATGTAAAAATCTGTTTTTACGTGCATGCGACACGTCATGGCTGTTCGACGTGTCCGACGTGGCTAACAACTTGCAGCAGTTGCTGAGTAGGAAATGTTCAACATTTTTAAGAGGATTTTGTTTTGGAACTACCCGCGCAATACGTGGCAATGGGACGCCCTGTGCGTGGTGATTCTAATCTTCATCTTTTTGACCCCAAAAAGTTGGTTTGAAAACGGCGAACGACTAGCCGCGGGACAGCATCAAAGGCCCAATGTTTCAACGCTTATGGTGGGTGCTGAACTTATTGAAAATGAAAGGGATACGGCTCGCATCCTGGATCGAGTCCGAGCACTCACGGGTCGTTCAGAGGTACAGATACTTGAGGTCCGAAAACGAGTCGCTCAGAATGGAACGACAGTAGGGTACGAGGTTGACATACGCTAAGCGTCCCCTATAATTGTTGGGTTTTTTGCGTGCCGGGGCCGGTAACACTACAAGGAGAGTTTATGAAGAGACTGATTCCCCTGAGTCTAATCGCAATAATGATCGCATCCACGCTTGTGGCCATTTCCCCGACAGCAGTCAGTGGTCAAGGTGCAGGGCTTGTCAGTTCGGTGTTAAATCGCATGGAGCGGAACCGTGAGAGCCTTAAATCACTCCGCGCCGGCATCAGTATGGAAAAATACAATTCTCAACTGCGCGACTCTGAGCAGTTCAACGGAGTCATCTTGTACGAGCCGTCCGGCGCGCGCGAGGCTTCAGTGAGAATCGAATGGCGCAGTCCGCAGCACGAGATTTTGGCTGTGTACAATGGAAAATACACGCTGTTCCGTCCTCGACTGAACGTAGCCTACACCGGCAGTTCGAAGTCGCAGAAAGTAAATAGTGGTAGCGGTGGCCTATTGAGCCTGGTCTACATGTCCCGTCGCGAACTCGAGACTCGCTTCCAGCCGGTCCAAGATGTTCGCGAAGAGACGTTATGGGGCGGGGTGAGCACTATCCACTTGAAACTGACGCCGAAAGGAAGCGCAAGCTTTAAGTATGCAGAGATCTGGGTTGACGGTAGCGGAATGCCCGTACAGACGAAAATCGTTGAAAAGAATGACGATGCGACTACAGTTCGTTTGACAGGTCTTGAACGGAACGTGCCAATCCGTTCGGATGAATTCAGCGTCAAACTCGATCCCAGCGTAAAGGTCCTTAAAGGTTAAAGGCTGAAGTTTCAGCGTTCGTAAAAAAGGCCTGAGGGGCTCTTGTCGTCATGGACCAGAGCCCCTTTTGATTTTTGCAAACAAATCAGTGGGCCCTCTTGCCTTCTGTTTTTTTGTCGCATATTCTTCAGCACCGGAAAAATCAGAAGTTCGACTGTTCCAGATCCTGAATGGGAATGAGGAAGCGGAAATTTCTCAAACTTAAACTGCGTGAAGCAAGCTTCATCAGCCGGGCACTTGTGTCCAGCCGCCATCCCGTGCTCGCTCACCTTATTCCGATGCGCCGATGCAATCTGGCGTGCGGGTACTGCAACGAATATGACCATAATTCAACGCCGGTACCGCTCAATGTAATTCAAGATCGCATCGATAAACTCGCTCGACTGGGAACCTCAATCGTGACGATCTCGGGCGGCGAGCCGATGATGCACCCGCGGCTGGATGAAATTATTCAACACATTCGCGCATGCGGGATGATTGCCGGGCTGATTTCAAATGGCTATTACTTCACCCCGGAACGCATCAAGCGGTTGAATAAGGCTGGCCTGGAATACCTCCAGATCAGTATTGACAACGTTGAGCCAGACGAGGTGTCGCGGAAGAGTTTGCGCGTGCTGGACAAGAAATTGCGCTACCTCTCGGAGTACGCCGATTTTCACATCAATATCAACTCCGTAATCGGCGGGGGGATCAAGAATCCGGATGATGCGCTCACGGTTGCGCGACGTGCAGTGGAGCTTGGATTTTCCACTACGGTTGGCGTGATTCACGATCACGATGGAACTCTAAAACCGCTGTCAGAGAAAGAGAAGTCGATCTTCCAGCAAGTGAAGAAGCTGGGAAATAAAGATCACGCGCGCTTAAATTGGTTCCAGGACAGCATCGCAGAAGGAAAAGCTTACAACTGGCGTTGCCGCGCTGGTGCGCGTTACCTGTACGTTTGCGAAGAGGGGCTGGTCCATTGGTGCTCCCAACAGCGAGGTTATCCAGGCATTCCGCTTCAGGACTACACGATGGAAGATTTTGATCGCGAATACAGCACAGAGAAGTGGTGTGCTCCGACCTGTACTTTGCAGTGCGTTCACCAGGTCGGAATTCTGGACAATTGGCGCGACCCACAACATGCTCCGGGTGCGACCAAACCGGCAAGCTCATTTAAGGATACCGTCAGCGCAGTCTTGCGAGCCGACTGAAATACTTACCAATGCGGACATAGCTCATGGCGAACCCATCTCCTTATTCGCCGGGGTAACCAGCGCCCTCAACTCGCTGTCGAGCAACGTCACACTCAGCGTCCATCATATGATTCAGACATGCCTCGCTATATATGAACCTCTTGTATTCCATCAGAGCTTGATTTGGCTGGTTTAATGCATCCAGTAAACGCGCTATGCGGAAAGGAAGTGAGCCATCAGGCTCTCCACCGCGTTCCGCTAACCGAAGTTCAGAAAACGCTGCCGTCCACTCACCTTCGTCGGATAGTTCAACTCCTAACAACTTTCGCGTATGCGGATCATCTTTGATCGCTAACGCTGCCCTGTATTCACTGATGACCCGCGGTCTGTCCCCAGCAAGCATTGCCTGTGTCGCCCTTGCGAGATGCAGGTCAACAACATTGGCAGCCCGATACTCCCAAATCGTAATCAAAGCCAGCAGAAACATGAGGTAGATAGAAGGCAACAGAAACGTCGCCCAAAGTGTGCGTTTGACAGGATCAGTCTTCGGCTGCTTTCGGATTAATCGAATGGCGAGGTAAATGGGTACCGCAACTAAGGGAAGAGCAACGGCGGCGAGAGCCCAGGTAAATGACCAAACAAGCGGTAAGCCGTGTCGTCTGGCATGTACGAGCACCCACGTCGACAACAGGGCAGAAACAATCAAAACCGCGGGTCGAATAAGATCAAAAAATTCACCCGCCGACATTTGCGTTCTGCTCTTCTTGTGTTGCGCCGCCAACTCTGTACAGAGTGACTGAGCTTGATAGACCAAGCCCCGAGAGCCTACCCGCCATGATGACGATCATCTCGCCGCGCGTTACCACTCCAGCATCCAGCAGAGTTTGCTCGCCGCCCTTCAACATTCCTTCCGTAGATTCTGCGGCATCTGTTAGCAATGTTTCGACGCCCCAGATTAAGGCGAGTTCACGCTGAACTTCGGGAGATTGAGTCAGGGCGACGATTTTTTGTGGAGGCCGCAAAGAAGAAAGGCGGCGTGCCATCAGGCCGGATTGAGTGAAAACTGCCGTAACTCTCGTACCCATTTCCTCAGCGGCGAACGTTGCCGCTTCGCACAGCGCTCGGCTTACCCTCCCCGATTGCTGTCGCGCGAGCTGACCGACCGCGTCGGCTTCGCCTTGTCTCCCCGTTTCTGCTGATTCGATGATCCGGGCCATCGTTGTCACAGTGGGCACAGGATAAATTCCAGTTGCCGTTTCATTAGAGAGCATGAGGCAATCGGTGCCGTCCCAAACCGCGTTCGCAACATCTGAAGCTTCTGCGCGTGTGGGCCGCGGATTTGAAACCATGGACTGCAGCATCTGCGTTGCCGTAATGACCATTTTCCCTGCGACGATTGATTTTTCAATGATTCGCTTTTGATAGACGGGCACCAACTCAACACCGGTTTCGACGCCCAGATCGCCGCGCGCCACCATAATCGCATCAGCAGCATCGATGATATCGTCGAGGTGTTCGATTGCCTCAGCTTTCTCAATCTTCGCGACGAGTGGAGCGCGAGCACCGGCTTCGGATATCAGACTCTTTGCGCGAATGCAGTCATCCGCGCTGCGGACAAACGATAGCGCTATGTAGTCGACATCCTGCTTAACGGCCCAACGTAGATCCGCGATGTCTTTTTCGGTGAGCGAATCTATTGGCAAAGAAATTCCCGGGAGGTTGATTCCTTTTCGTTCCCCCAAAATGCCGCCATTGATAACGCGACATATGACCTCTTTATCGGTCGCACGCTCGACAATCAACGCGATTGCACCGTCGTCTAGCAGCAAACGCGCGCCCGCGGGTACGACTCTCGGCAGATCAGGATAATTCGTGGAAACTCGTTCTTTGTTTCCCACTATCAGCTCTGTCGTGAGGACAAACAGTGCTCCCGCCTCCAAAGTAACGGGGTTCCCTCCGGCTAGTTCACCGGTACGAATTTTTGGACCAGATAGATCAACCAACACTGCTAAGGGACGATTTACTTTTGTAGCTGCCGCTCGTGCTATAGCAATATCTGAGGCCTTTTCTTCCTGTGTTCCATGGGACATGTTGATGCGTACGCCGTCCGCTCCGGCGGCGATCAAAGCTTCAACAGTCGCGGGATCGCGAGAAGCTGGGCCGAGCGTGACTAAGATTTTTGCTCTTTTCACCTTGAGTGCCTTTGTCTGTCCCTGAGATCCTGCCTATAGGACATATGGGACTTATGGGACGTATTGGACCTATCCGCCGAGAACTTCCTTAAGTGTTTCCTCCAGCTCGGCCGCGGTGGAATAACCAAACCCAACGTACCGGCGAACAAGTCTTCCCTGCCGGTCAAACACAAAGGTCTGTGGGATGGCATCACTATCAGCCAACAGAACGTCGTTCAAACCCTCGTCTGGATATCCTAGTTCGTAGTGAATATTAAATTCGCGAGCAAAGGCCGGGACCTCCGTGCGGTCATCGGGCCCACCTACATTTAAACCGACCACTACTAGCCCACGTGGTCCATATCGTTTTTCGAGATCGATTAGATGCGGAATGCTCTCGCGACACGGAGCGCACCACGTTGCATAGAAATCCAGTACGACAACTTTATCGCGGTACTCAGCAAGTGTGACGTGATTTCCTTGTGCCGAGTCCCAACCTAGTTGGCCCAGCTGAACATTTCGGTTCAGCGGCGGCGCTGGGTACGTTGTGTTTGGTCTACCCGAGAGGACCGGCGTGGGTTCACTGTCTTTTGTCGCCTTTGGACCACACGCTTGTAAAACTGAAATGCTCACGGCGAACGCAGCAACTATAGAAGCTTTGTGCAATAGGTTTTTCAAGGTTCGCCTACTTATTTATCGCTACCCGCAGCACGGATGAACTGCGTCACACGTCTCCATCCGACTCGGGACTATGCGCCGGCACGTCCTTCTGCTCAGATGGCCGCTCATCAGGGACACGGTACTCCTCGCTCACCCAGCGACCAAAATCGACCAATTTGCAGCGTTCAGAACAGAAAGGCCGAAACGGATTGTCTTGCCAATTGGTGGGTTTTCCGCAGGTTGGGCACTTCATGAGACCGAGAAAACCACGTCTCTAACCTGCTCAATTGATGGCCGGTTGGAGCGTTGCCGGGCGTTTGATCAAGATGCGACGATTAACGAAGTCAATCGTACCTTCGCGACGCATCGCATTCAAGCGCACGGTTACGCTTTCTCGGGTAGATCCTACAATCGATGCAATTTCTCGGTGCGGCAAGGGAATATCAATTAATACTCCCTCCGGCTCTGGCACGCCGTAACGGTCGGAAAAGTCTGCCAGCAGGCGGTCGAGGCGTGCCGGAATGGCATTCAATGCAAAGTCAGCCAGACGGCGCTCGGCATGTTCGAGTCGTTGACCGATCAGCTGGAAAGTGTAATCATGAAGAGCGTTGTCCTCAGCCATCCCCTGTTTGAAATCCCCAACGGGAATTCTTAAAAGCCTCGAATTTTCGTAGGCAATTGCAGAATTTTCACGTTGCCCCGCAGATGAATATAGCGCCGATTCGCCGCATAGAGAGCCTTCGGGCAGAATGTCGATGACGGCTTCACGACCGCTACCTGGCTCAATTCGGCAAAGCTTTATTCGACCTCTGACAATCGCATAAAGGCAGTCGGCCGGCTCGCCGGCTCGATAGACAAAACGCCGCCGGCGCGCGTCGAGCACAACGGAGTTGTAGGCCAGATTTGCAAGGATGGTATCGCTCAGTGAGGAACCAAATGACAGTCGCCGGATCATTGCAATTCGATCCTCGACAGTGAGGTCACGGGCACGCTTAAGGTGCAAGTTCTTCATGAACCAATTTTCTCCAAATTTGGAGCGTCGGAATTACCCAATGCTCGATCGTTAAGGTAAGTACTGTGGTCCTATTGCGGGAATGGCGCGAAAATGAAAGGTAACTCCGGAATATTCCCGAGGTTGACTTCTGTTCGATTATTCTTCGTGATTGACCGATTTCTAGTGGCGAGTCAAGACGCGAAACGGACAATTACAGAATTATCGCACTGTAGCACGAAATTTCCAGGGCACGCAAGAATAATGTCAGGCATCTAACAGTGAACATATGGTGGGAAAATTTAACGTATTAGTTGTGGATGATGACCCGGATAAAGCCCATTTGCTGGAGTTCGCATTGCAAATGGCCGGCTACGATGTGCGGGTCGCGTCCAACGGTGAAGAGGGGTTAGCAGTTGTCGAATCTTATCAACCGGACCTCGTGATTGCCGACGTCATGATGCCGCTCGTAGATGGTTACGAACTGGCCCGACGGATTAGAGAGAACCCCAGAACGCGGTTTATACCCGTCATATTGCAGACGGCGGGTCGTTCTAACGCGGAGGATTTGCGAAAAGGCTCGGAAGTCGGCGCCTTGGGCTACATTACGGATCCGACCGATCTTGATCTATTGCTGGCACGGACCAGAACGCTACTCGATTTTAAGTCTTATCTCGACTCGTGTGAGGAAGCGGCTTTTACCGATCACCTGACAGGCCTGCCGAACAGGCGACGGTTCGAGCGACAGTTGGACCGCGAGGTGGCCCGGACACTGAGGTATGGCCATGCCTTTTCTCTCCTGATGCTCGACATAGACCATTTCAAGCTTGTCAATGACACGCACGGGCACGAAGCGGGAGATCAGACGCTGAGTCGCCTCGGCCGCGTTCTTCAGGAAGGTACACGCGGCATCGATTTGGCTTCCAGAATCGGTGGTGAGGAGTTCTCAGTGATTCTGACTGAGACAGAACTCGCAGGCGCTCTGGAAGTAGCCGAACGTTTAAGATTGGCGATCAAGGCATTGGAAGTTCCGGGTGTTGGCGGTATAACTGCCAGCTTTGGCGTGGCGGAATTTCCTTCCGACGCCGAAACCGCGCGCGAGTTAATCACGCTTGCGGATAATGCGCTTTACACAGCAAAACGGGAAGGGCGCGACCGAATAGCGAGCGCACCCAGACAATCGAACTCAAAGATGGCCGGAAGCGTACAAAGTTAGAAGTTTGTTCGGCTATTAGAGAGAGAGAGCTAAATGGCAGATTACAAAGAGAAATTTGACGAGTGGCAAGAAACAGCGCGGCGGAAGGCGCGAGAGCTGGATGAAAAGTTTGCGATTTCAGATTTCGTCGAACAGAGTGCCCGCGTCGCCGGAGAAGCGGCAAAACGTGGGGCTGAGTCTGTAACCAGCGGCGCGGAGCGTTTACGGGCTGAAGCGGAGCGTCTGACGGATGACGACGTCGCTGAAACAGCGAAACGTGCAGCCAACCAGGCCGCGCGTGGGGCCCAGAAAGCTGGCGAGGTTTTCCGTGATATCGCCGGGGACGCCGGCAAAAAGGCTGAAGATGTACTCGGCGAAGCGAAAGGGTACTACGAACGGGCATCACAGTTTTACAACACCGGTGCTCGAGTGACGCGCGCGTCAACCGCCGCCACGGCCGGTATTCTCAAAGCGCGCGATTGGATCAAGGAAAACCCGGGCAAGGCAGCGATGGTATCGTTCTCACTTGTACTTGGTATTCGGATGGGAGCCTCGTTCCCCGGTCTCGATGCGGTTTTGCTTGGATCGCATCCGCATTGGTTTACGCACTCAGCATTGCCGGTCTATGGTCTCCGCAAGGTAAGTGAAAAATTTGAGAAGCACCTGCGAGAGCAGGAAGAGCTGATTGGAAAAGGTGAGCTATCTGAAGCGTCGCAAAATCGCGCGGCATTTGAGCGCAACATTACGAAGTACGTCGGTGCTCCATTGCTCGGGGCCTTCAGCTGTGCTGCGGGAGCCGCGATGTGGGCGCAGATTTTTCAGCCAGGCCGGATAACAGGGGCCCCAATCAGCTGGCTGCTTGGCGGCAACCCATTCCTCGATGGAGTCTGGTTGTTTGCGAACGGCGTAATCTGTTTTCGCCAGGGTTACAAGTTCTTCATGATCGCTCTTGCGGATCAGGAAGAGGTCGCGCAAGTTGTCCAAGAGATAAAGGGTCTTTTGCCCGCCGCAGTGGTTTAGCAAAACACTTCTATGAATGTGACAGGGGCGGCTATAAGCCGCCCTTTTTTTCGCACCAGATCGTGTCTATGTAAGAGTGATCGGAAACGGATAGAACGAGAGGCAGAAGATCATTAGAGTCAAAACGGCAATCGCGACTCGTAAGTTCCCGAGTGGTTCCGTCTCTATTGGCTGCGGATGACCTACGCGAAGCATGATGGCAAGCAACACGAAATAAAGAAAGCCGCTCGGGCTTCCATGCCACCAAAAGCCGAGAATGGCCAGTACACCAATGCTTGCAAACGCAAGCCGGCCAATCAACCGATGCACCCGGGCGCCAAATACGGCAAAGACACCATGTCCACCATCGAGTTGGCCCACAGGCATCAAATTAAGACTGGTCACGAGCAAACCGATCCAGGCAGCCATGTAGCAAGGATTGATCGGAGAGTATGGATCGAGATGAACTCCCATCATTCGCGCCAGCAATCGCATCAACAGGGGATCGTTAAAAATGACTTCTGAGCCGGTAGAAGTCACCGGAGGCTGCGTGTGGAGAATGCCAATCACTGCCACTGGCAACGCGACCACGAATCCCGCAATTGGGCCGGCAAGCCCAATATCAAACAGAGCTCGCCGGGAAGGAATCGGAGTGCGGATTTTGATGAATGCGCCAAATGTCCCCGCCAGGAACAAAGGCGGTGCGGGAATGAAAAACGGAAGCGTGGCTCCTACCGCATATCGACGGCAGGCAATGTAGTGTCCCAACTCGTGAGCTGTGAGTATGCTCAGCAAAGCAATAGAAAACGTTAATCCCTGGGCAATAAGGTGACCATCAGAAATTGCGAACTGAAGCAGCGTGGCAATGTTCCAATAGTAGCTCCTCGGTATGTAGAGAAGGTAATCAAGGAGTCCGCCCAGGGGAGGGTCTGGAACATGCAACTCGGGGGCAACGAGAACGATTCCCGCCACTGTAGTGGTTATGGCCGTTACGAGGAAAAGCGAGCTGTGAATCACCCACTCGCGAGGGGTAACTCTGTTGACGGTTGAAAGCGGCCTTCGTATAACGAAGTTTGGAATTGTATTTATTGATTCGTCCATACCTGACAACATGTGAAAAGGGCTAGAGTGGGAGATGGTCCATTCTCTAGCCCCGAAGCTCTTCAATGCACGTCCACAGACTACTCAGAATGCGCAGATTAGCTGAAATGCAGTTTGCGCTGTAGTTGGTTACCCCTCAAAAAACTCGTTGTCGCGTTCGTTTTCTAATCTGTGCAATATGTGGATTAGTTTGCTTAGTAATCGTCTTCGTCCGAGTCGTCGTCCAGCAATTCGCCATCTTCGTGGGCTTGCAGTTCCTTGCCTGGCTTAAATCTAATCGTTTTACCTGAAGGAATTGCCACTTCTTCGCCCGTGCGAGGATTTCGACCGACGCCGCGCTTTCGAGGTTTAACGACAAACACTCCAAACCCGCGCAGTTCGATCCGCTCACCTCGCGTTAAAGCTTCCTTCATTGATTGGAAAAGGGCATCAACCGCTTGTTCGGCTTTCATCTTCGGCACGCCCGTCTTTTCGGCAACTCGGTTGATGATGTCCAGTTTAATCACGGTCTCAGCCTCCTTGCGGTTCGCAAAATGAACCCTTCTGTAAGGCCTTTTTAGTTAGGGAGCAAATCATAGAAAGGCACAGTTAACACTGTCAAGGAATTGAGCCTACGGCCTGCGAGCCAGGTTAGACGATTGGGGCGCTGTCCGCATCAAAATACTTGTTTGACAACAGCGCACGTGAAAGTTAACCTCAAAAATGCTGCCGTTGCAGCAATTATGGGGCGACACCATAGTGGTGTCCACACAGCTGAGTTTTAGTATGTTTGGAATCAAAACCCGCCGTCCGCCTCCATTCGGTGGCATTCATATCGACGACGATAA
This sequence comes from Acidobacteriota bacterium, assembly GCA_046727215.1. GTDB lineage: Bacteria > Acidobacteriota > Blastocatellia > Pyrinomonadales > Pyrinomonadaceae > PSRF01. The sequence continues at coordinate 69,858 of JBKPCC010000036.1, read as the reverse complement.
AGATATACAAGAGCAGCGCCCGGACGAAGTGGCGCATGGCCACCTGTGGTCGGAAGCTCGCCTCCTAATTAGGGATCTCGTTTTCGCGCTAATGATTGCAGCGTTGGTAGTTGTTTTCATTGTGCAGCCTGTGAAAGTGGAAGGCACATCAATGCTGCCACGCTTACACGACGGCGAAAGAATCTTTGTCAACAAATTGATTTATTACGATGAGTACCGGTGGGCGCCCAAAATCGATCGGGGCGACATTGTTGTCTTCTGGTTTCCCGACGACCCATCCAAGAGTTACATCAAACGGGTCATTGGCTTGCCGGGCGATACAGTAGAAGTTCACGAAGGCGTCGTGCGGGTGAACGGACGAGACTTGGATGAGACGTATTTGGATCCGCGGTTCAATCTTTCGCACCGCAGTCAGCCACCCGTCTACGTAAGACCTAATTACTATTTTGTGATGGGCGATAACCGCGATAATTCCAGCGATTCAAGGATTTGGGGCTTAGTGCCCAAGAAATATATTTACGGGAAAGCGCTATTTCGCTACTGGCCACCTGGCGAGGTCAGCGTAATTCATCACGAGAATGTGACTCCAGTGCCATTTCCAAATCAATATCGGCCGTCTGACTCGTTCGATTCTCCGAACAATTACGATCAATAATGAAGCATGGCTAATTGGTTGCGCCTTGTTTTGATGCTCTTCTACGCGCCTATCCGAGGCATGAAAGAGGTGCGCGATCGCGGAGCATTGGCGCCGGCTGCTGTTTTAGGTTTGCTTGCTTCAGGCGGGCTATTCTTTTTCCTAAGCGCAGCTTTTCCCAGCCCATTCGTAGTGCTGCGCGGACCTCTCGCACTGCTGGCGGTCCTATTTCAAGCGGCCGGCTCACTTGTCTTCATTGCCTTGATTCTGGCTCCGCTGGCACTGTTCTTTGGGAATCTTTTCGAACGACGAGCGAGTTTTCGCCTGGTGTTGCAACAGGAGTATTCGGCTCTAGCAGCTACGCTTTTCTACGCGTTTGCCGGAGCAAATCTGCTGACGCTCATCCTGGTTGCAATCGCCAAATACACCGGCGTAATCAGATCGGTTGCATTAAACATTCTTGACGCGGCGCTGCAACAGAGAGCGCAACTGCCGCCAGATGCCCAGGCCCAGATCGATCCACGCATACTGAACCCGGAAGCAATATCGTTCGCGCTTTCCGGCATGTTGTTGATCATCATATTTTTCGTTGTGGCAACGATCGCAATCAAGGTAGTGCTTCGCTACTCAGTAATTCGCTCCCTTGTTGTCATGCTGTTGAGTAGCGTGTTGGTCCTTCCCGGGTATGTTGTGCTAATGCCGATTCTCTCAGTAATACTCGGCTCGCCTTTCCTGCTCATCATGCTGTTTTTGCTGCTGCGTGGTTATTTCTCCGAGGTAACGCGCAACCACCGCGCAAGAGAATCTTTCAAGCAGAATCTTGAGGCAGCAACATTGAATCCGGCGGATGCGTCAGCACACTACAACCTCGGACTTATCCATCAGCAACGAGGTGAGCTTGAGGCTGCTCGCGAAAGATTTGAACGTGCCATCCAGATTGATGACGAAGAGATTGACGCTCACTATCAGCTTGGCCGTATTGCCCGCCAGCAGAAACGGCTGGCTGATGCCATTAAGCACTTTGAGCCTGTGGTCGCCCGCAGCCCTTCACACGCGCAGTACGAGGTGTGGCGCGAAGTCGGCTCAACCTACCTCGAGGCCAACCAGTTTGAGGACGCGCGTTTAGCGTTAGAGCAGTTCCTGGAGCATCGCCCTTCCGATCCTGAAGGCCTGTACCTGATGGGACGAGCACATGCCGGCCTTGGACATCAACGAGAAGCAGCGAGCCTGATGGAAAAGTGCATCGAGGCAGTAAAAACGTCGCCAGCCTACAAATATCGCGCCGGTAAACGTTGGTTGAACGAGGCGCAACAATTTCTTAGATCCCAGGTGTGACGAACCGAAAACCAGCTCTGTTGGCGTTTGAAGATGGACGCATCTTCCGTGGAAGGTCGTGGGCGGCCGAAGGCGAGAGGTGTGGTGAGATCGTTTTCAACACATCGATGACCGGTTACCAGGAGGTGCTTACCGATCCATCGTATGCCGGTCAAATCGTTTGCATGACTTACCCGCTGATCGGTAATTACGGTGTCAATGCCGCCGACTCAGAATCGTCACAGCCCTGGGTGGAGGGGTTCGTCGTTCGTGAGGCGAGTCGCATCGCCTCGAATTGGAGAGCAGAAGAAAGTCTGGACTCATATCTGAAGCGTTGGGAAATTGTCGCCATTGAGGGCGTCGATACGCGCGAGCTTGTGCGCCATGTCAGAGACAAAGGAGCCATGAGGGCCTGTTTGTCGACCATCGATTTAGATGAGGCAAGCGTTATCGCAAAAGCCCGCAACTCGCCGCCGATGGAGAATCGCGAGCTAGCGAGTGTCGTAACCACAAAAGAACCATATGTGATTCCAGCTGAGGGAACCGAAAAGTTTCACGTCGTCTGTTACGACTTTGGTGTCAAACGCAATTCGCTGCGAGAACTTTCCCGCTTGGGTTGCAAGATAACTGTGATGCCTGCATCAACACTGGCCGCTGAGGCGTTAGCTCAGAAGCCGGATGGAATCTTTCTGTCGAATGGACCAGGCGATCCTGCATCAATGAACACAGAAGTACAGGAAATAAAGCGTCTACTCGAGGAGTCAGTCCCCACGTTCGGGATCTGTTTTGGTCACCAGTTGCTGGGAAGGGCATTTGGTGGATCAACTTTCAAGCTTGTATTCGGACATCGCGGTGGCAATCAACCGGTAAAAGAGACTCACGGAAAGAGCGTCGAGATTACTTCTCATAATCATGGCTTCGCAGTTAAGGCAGACAGCCTGCCCGGTGATGTTGAAGTCACGCACGTCAACTTGAATGACAACTGCGTAGAAGGCATGCGGCACCGCAAGTTGCCGGTATTTTCAGTGCAATACCATCCCGAAGCTGCCCCTGGTCCACATGACGCTGAGCATCACTTCTCGCGGTTTGTCGAGTTGATGGAAAAAGCAAAGCCTTTAGCCGCAGATGAACACAGATGACGACGCAGATCAAAAAGAGATTCCAGTCTAGAGTGTTTCGGTATTTAGTGTGATTTCGTGGATCGGTTTTTGGGCGCGCAGATAAACGGATCCACGAAACGACACGAAAGAACACGAAAAAACTCCACACTCGTTCCATCTCTCACTCTATGAATCTGCGTCATCGGCGTTAGTCTGCGGCTAAAATTCTTTCATTCCTCAACAGGCAACTTTAGCTCGCCCGTAGTGAGATCGGGACGCGCGCGGGCCATCTGGTCGGCCGTTGTCGCGGCGCTTGGATGCTTCGGTACCGCAGCTGGAACGCTCTTCGAAACTTTCGCCACCGTAGGTTCAGGAGAGGGTGGCGATTCCAGCAAGTCTGCGAGTCCTTCACTGCCACGATGTTCCATCCAATGACGATAACTGACCGTAACTATTGCAACGACCGGCACCGCAAGGAATATTCCCGTCACACCACCAAGTTCCGCACCTGAGAGAATCGCAAGGATTACGGCAAGCGGATGCAGGTGAATTCCCTGTCCGATCAGTCTCGGATAAATAAAGTAATCCTGAACGACCCGCAGAATTCCAAGGAAGACCAGCACCAGAACGCCCGAACCCAAACCTCCATGCAACATGGCTAGCACGGCAGCGACGAGAGCGATTGCCAGCGGTCCAATTAGGGGCACAAACTCAAACAGACCGGCAAGAAAACCCATTACGAATGGCCCGGGGAGTCGTAAGATCGTGAATGCGATCGTGCAGACGACTGCGATGAAGAGACATGCCGTGAGCTGCGCTCGAACATATGCAGCCAGTGTGCTGTTTACGTCCTGAAAAAACTCATCGCCACGCCACCGCCAACGGCCGCGAGGCAACATCTGCAATGCTGAGCGCCGGAAACTCTCTGCGTCTTTCAGCAGGAAGAAACTAAGAATTGGAATGAGGATTAACCACGGTAAGTAGAGCAACCAACCGCCAGCCGTTTGCAGAATGATCGTCACACCTTCACTCGCGCGGCTCAGGATACTGCCGGCTGCGGTGTTGATCGCTTCAACTAATGAGCCGGGCATGCGCTGCATCAAGAAGTCATTAACGTTCTGCGCTTTCTCTCCAAGGATTTTCCAGTACGTGCGCGCCTGCTCGGCAAACTCGGGAAACTGGGCGCCCAATCTCGGCAGCAGGAGGTAGATTCCTGTAATGATCGCGAGAACGATGATGATGTACGCGAGCCCGATTGCCAGGACACGCGGAATGGAAAAGATGCGGCTTCCCAACCTGATGGGTCGCCGTAAGAATTCAACCAGGGGTGAAACGAGGTAGGCGAAAAAAATTGAAAGAACCAACAGGAGGAGGACTCCTGTGAGCTTAATGAGAATCCAGAGGACGAGTGCGACCGCGAGGATGACGAAAATAACCCGCAGTATTACGCGTGTCGGTGGTCCTGCTGCCTCTAACGCGGCTTTCGCTGCCGCCGATGCTGCTTCTTTGGTCTCTTGTTTACTCACAACCGTGAGTGCAACCGTTGAATGACGCCCGAAACCCCTTTCAGATCAGCCGGTGACATTTCATCAAACTGAACGCCGAACTTGTCTGGCGTGCAATGGTGAATAACTTGTCCGTGTAAAGTCAGCGCGTCTTCCTGGTCTACCAATAGTAATCCAAGCCGATCCCCAATTTTTACATCCGGGCAGGAGGGAAGGTTCTTAACGCGAAGTCCACCGAGACTAATGTCTTCAGGCTCTCCAAGCCCCAATGATTCCCGGAGGCTTTCATCCTCAATTGCCAGCGTTATTCGCGACGTAACAAAGTATCTCGGATGGCGCCTTCGCTCATGAGCAGGCAGCTCGCTTGACTGGGGGATGGTCATAGCTTCCTTTCAATTTGCGGGCTTGGTTGACGCTTCGTCTCCTTCCTCTTCCTCTCCTTCTCCCTTTTCCGTTTCTTCGTCCTTCGCTTTCGGTGGTGCGATTCTTGGAGCTGCGGGTTCCCAGATCAATCCCTTCCATTCGTCTGTCTCACCCAACAGCTGCAACGCCGCAAGCGGATGACCGGGATTGCGTTCGATGCGCAGCACCTCCGCGATCACCTGAAGTTTTTGTCCAGTCTCTCCCTGTACTTCGAGTCGTACGCGGCTGCCAACATCCGGCAAACGTCTTGGTAAATGCACGAGGGTTCCGGTCGGACCAACATTCTCAGTGGTTCCCTCAGCAATGACATGGGCGCCCTGTTGGTCATCCCACTCCGCTCGCACCTCCAGTGTTACCAGGTAGCGCGGTCCAGTGCGATTGTCACCCTCGGCTGGTCGAAGCATAGCTGGAACCTCTCCAGGGAAGAACCGTTTTCCAAAGTCCTAGACAGTGGGAAGTTTATACTGCTTTACCCAAACTGAATAGGGTTTCCGCAATTCAGGGAGATGGGGAGAACGAGGATGCATTCTCTTTTACCCATTCCCCATTCTCGCTTTCACGCTTTCGCCCATTCGCCGTTCTCTCCTCATTCCTCTTCTGTTCTTAACTTTTCCAACACCGAGAAGTCCTCCAAGGTGGTGACATCGCCCGCGACTGATCCGCTCGTAGCGATTTCTCGCAGCAGACGCCGCATTATTTTTCCTGACCGTGTTTTGGGCAGTGCATCTGTAAAGCGTATGTCATCGGGCCGCGCGAGAGCACCGATCTCCTTCGTTACGTGTGCACGCAACTCTTCTTTGAGTTTGTCGGACGGTTTGTGCGAACCCTCGAGCGTAACAAATGCAACGATAGCCGAACCCTTCAGTTCATCTGGACGCCCGACTACGGCGGCCTCTGCTACCGCTTCATGTGATACCAGCGCGCTTTCAACCTCGGCAGTCCCAAGCCGGTGGCCACTCACATTAATCACATCGTCGATACGACCCATGATCCAAAAGTAACCATCCCGATCTCGTCTGGCGCCGTCGCCGGCAAAATAGATTCCTTCGATCTGGGACCAGTACTGCTGGCGATAACGTTCATCGTCGCCCCATATTGTTCTAAGCATTGACGGCCATGGGCGCTTGATGACCAGGTAACCACCTTCGTTCGGACCCACCGATCGGCCATCACGCGTCATGATATCGGCTTCAATCCCTGGAAGTGGCTTTGTCGCCGAGCCTGGTTTCGTCGGCGATGCACCGGGCAAAGGACTGATCATGGCCGCGCCGGTTTCTGTTTGCCACCATGTGTCGACTATTGGACAGCGTCCTTTTCCTATGATCTCGCGATACCACATCCATGCTTCTGGATTTATTGGTTCGCCCACCGTTCCTAATAACCGCAAACTCGACAGGTCATGTTTGAGCGGCCAACGCTCGCCCCATTTGATGAATGCGCGAATTGCTGTGGGAGCTGTGTAGAGTATGTTAATGCGATGACGTTCGATTATGGACCAAAACCGATCAGGCTCCGGATAATTCGGAGCTCCTTCGTACATGAAAACCGTTGCGCCATTTGAGAGTGGGCCATACACAACGTACGTGTGTCCGGTAACCCAACCGATATCAGCTGTACACCAATACAAATCCTCATCTTTCAGATCGAAGATCCATTTGGTTGTCAGGTGTGCTTGCAAAAGATAGCCGGCAGTAGTGTGCAAGATTCCCTTCGGCTTACCAGTTGTACCAGACGTGTAAAGAATATAAAGCGGGTGTTCGCTGTCCAACTCTTCGGCCTTGCAGTCAGCATCTGCTGCTTCCATTAATTCATGCCACCAGTAATCACGGCCTGGCTCCATGTGAATTTGACTTCCGGTTCGTTTCACCACAACGCATGCTTTCACTGAAGGTGTTTGTTTGAGGGCTTCATCTACCGCCAGCTTCAGCTTTACTTCGTTACCACGTCGCCAACCGCCGTCGGCGGTGACTATAACTTTGCACGAGGCATCGTTAATTCGATCGACAAGGGCGGTACTCGAGAAGCCGCCGAAGATCACAGAGTGCGGAGCGCCAATGCGCGCGCACGCGAGCATTGCAATCGCCAGTTCCGGAATCAAAGGCATATAGAGGGCGACGCGATCGCCTTTAACAACCCCGCCGCGTTTGAGAACGTTTGCGAAACGGCAAACTTCCGTGTGCACCTGCTGGTACGTAAATGTTCGTTGCTCGCCGGGCTCGCCTTCCCAGATCAATGCGGCCTTATTGCGACGCCAGGACGTGAGATGCCGATCAAGGCAGTTGTATGAAAGATTGGTCTTGCCGCCAATGAACCATTTTGCGTGAGGAGGATTCCACTCGAGCACTTTGTCCCATCTCTTGAACCAATGCAGCTCCTCCGCCACTCGCGCCCAAAAACCCTCCGGATCAGCAGATGCTTCAGACCTCAGTTGTTCTAATTCCGCCATTGATTTGATGTGCGCCGACGAGGAAAACTCAGATGGTGGCGGAAAAACTCGTTCTTCAGTCAGAATCGAATCGATGTTTGTAGTAACAGTGGACATAAACCGTGTTTTATCTCCTATTCGGAACTGATTCTTAAAGTGGAGGTAGTTTGGTTGACTGTGTATCACACAACGACCGAACCCGACAAACAAGTATCGGCGGCAGTCATTCTGTAGGGCCGTCGCTCCATTTTTAATCGGAAGGTTTTTTACAGAAGCGGCGCCGACGAAGGACGCCCAATAAATTTTCGTGGCCAAGTCGGCTTGCCTCGAAACCATCAGACGGCGTATGTTGTCCTCAACTTCAAATGAACGAACAGAGTTGCCCAAAATGCGGCGCAAAACTGCCGCCGGAAGTGAATTTCTGCCGGCAATGTGGAACTGCTGTGGCAGCTCAGGTCCGGGTAGAACCGCAAACTGTGCAGCTGGACCTGACGAGTGAAAACACAGCGACGCGGCGGCTACACTCACGACCTACGAGTCCTAAAGCTGGTTTCCCCGCCGACACACCTGATCGACCCGGCGACATTGCACGATCGCCAACATCTCCACCGGCGAGGCGAAAAGCACCTGTGGCTCTGGTAACGCTAGTGCTGGTGCTGTTTGCGGCTTGTTTGATTGCCTGGTCGGCGTTTGTCCGGCCGAAGAGGACGGCAAGCACTGCCGGCAGCGACCAATCTCTTATATATCCAAACTCTCGAATTATTCTTAACAATACGAGCTCCAGCGGCAGAGCAATCCAATTGCGAACAGACGAGCCGAGTGATCAAGTAGCCTCGTGGTATACGACGACCATTAAACCAACAAAGACAGTTCAATTGACACCGACGACAGTGGTCCTCAAGAGTGACACCGTTACCGTGACAATCGCCTCCGACGACAAAACTACAACGGTACTCATCAAACAGTCGTTTCCACAGTAACTCAACGTCCAACCTGATGAATCTTTACGTCGGCACCAGTGGGTACAGCTATAAAGAGTGGAAGGGCAGTTTCTATCCGGAAGACCTTTCCGCGAAAGATATGCTCTCGTACTACGCTGGACGGCTGCCTGCGGTAGAAATCAATAACACCTTCTACCGAATGCCACAGCGCACGATGCTCGAGAACTGGCACGCACAGGTTCCAGGCGGATTTCGCTTCTCACTAAAAGCGTCGCAACGGATCACTCACTTCAAACGTTTAAACGACGTCGACGAAGAGACGAAGTACTTCCTTGAAACAGCGTCCGTGCTTGGTGATGGTCTAGGCGTAGTATTGTTTCAGCTGCCGCCAAACATGAAAAAGGATGTAACGCGGTTAAGAGACTTTGTGCAAAAACTGCCGGCACAACCACGCGCGGCTTTCGAGTTTCGGCATGCCACCTGGTTTGATGAGGAAGTGTTAACAGTTCTGCGCGATCAGAATCGAGCGCTGTGCATTTCAGATACGGATGATCTGCCTGCCACAGTCATCGACTCAACAGCGGACTGGGGCTATCTTCGCTTGCGGCGAGTCGAATACGGCGAACCTGATCTGACCGAATGGATGAAACGGATTAAAGCGCAGCCTTGGAAGGATACATTCGTATTTTTCAAGCACGAGGACGAGGGAACGGGGCCAAGATTAGCGGCACAGTTTCTGGGGTTAGCCAAGCAGTAAGTAGAGCTGAGGCCGCGGAATGACCTGATCCACAGATTACACAGATCAAAAAGAAGCCAGGGGCTAGCCTGCTTCTACTTTGTCCTAATGTGATTGTGCTTTTAACCTGTGTAATCTGTGATCCCCGTTAATCTGCGGCCAGTGATTGTCACTAAAAATTACCGCCGCAATCGGGGTGACCGCAATCGCAGTCCAGCTCGATCGTCTTTCCCGTACCCTCGCATGAGGCGCTGCAATACTTTCCACCTGGTTGTGGTTTGCAGGTGCAAACAGGGTTCGCACACTTGTCTTCGTCTGCCATATTTCCTCCCTGGTTGATTGGAGCTATTAGGGCAGCTAGAGTACCACAATTCGCCTGAATTCACCTGCCGGGGCGATCAGCCCGTCATCGTTGTTTTTCCTGCTCAATTTCTTCAACCACGCCATAGGATCGAAGGAGGCGCAAAACTGCCTTGTGGTCATTGTCGTGAGCCCGTGTCCAGGCTGTCTTTCCCTTTTTGTCTTTCATAGTTACATCTGCGCCGGCCAGAATTAGAGCTCTGACATTATTGACGTGCCCCTCTTCTGCCGCGCTCATTAAGGCGGTTTCACCATCGTTGTTCTTTGCGTCAACCTTGGCTCCCGCATCTAAGAGCACCTTCAAGACTTCCAGGTTATTGCAACTTGCAGCTTCAATCAGTGCCGTGTTGCCATCTTCGTCGCGCAAATTGACCTTGGCCCCGGCGTTTATCAGGTCCCACACTGCATCCGCCGTAATGTCGTCTCCGAGTAACATCAACGGTGTACGGCCGGCCTTGTCTCGCGTATTCACATCGGCGCCGGCCAAAAGCAATACCTGAATCATTTCGCGGTTAGAATTCAGCACCGCATACTCAAGTGCTGTTGAGTCAGAATTCTCATCGCGAACGTTGACGTTAGGCGTGCCTGCAAGCAGTTGGTTAACAGCTTCGATATCATCGCTCTGCGCAGCCTTTACCAACGGCACTGTTGCTTCCGAAACAGCAGCTACTACTCCCATTGACACGGTTTCGGAACTAGCGACTTGGAGTGTTGCATTAATTATGTTTTGGCTGTCGGCGCTTACGGTTATGTTTGTTATTACAGCAACGACAAAACCGTTGGCGATGACTCGAATTGCGTACTCCCCTGCTTCTAACCCTTCGAATTGGTATTGGCCGTCATCAGTCGTGGTCGTTTGCGACTGCGTGCCCTTCCCCAACAAAAGTACCGATGCACCTGCCACGACTGCGCCATTCGAATCGGAAACGAAACCACTAATGACGGCTCCAGACGTAGCAGAACAGTCTATCGCCAAAGACCGCTCAATAGATGCCGTAGCCAATTTCGTCGATAGCGATGATCCGAAGGCGGTATCAGGAATGGCTGCGCAGGAAACACTAAGCGTCACGCCAAAGGCTCCTGCGGCCAGGCGCGATGCCGGTCGAACGATTCGGTAGAGCTGCGATGGTGTTCTGTGTTTGATTGAGCCATCAGGTAATGTGACGTACCTGATACATAGCCTGCCTTTCGAGCGGGCAATCAAGCGCAATGCGTCTTTGCGAGTTAGATTTGAGGCGTTGTGAACGGACAGATTGCAATGACTACAAAACCGAACCCGGTCGTTGCCGATCATGGCATCCCAATTCTCGTTACACGGTGAAGCGATTCTGAACTGTTCAAGTCCTTCTTTGGCTGACATTGGAGTCTCCTTTCAGTGCGGTTGATCGGAGAGCCCGGGGAGAGAAGCTCTTGAGTGGTTAACGAAAACCTTATGTTCTCGATGGACACACTGCGAGCCTGGGGAGAAACTGCGTGAGTTTCACCGTTGGCCTAACTGGTCTACTGTGGTTGGATCAATCGTGGGCCCTGGGGACAGGCGCAGATCTGACTCTGAGATGCGTCTAACTTTCCGTGGGGTTGTTAGGTTTGTACATTTTTTCGTAGGCTCCGGTGCAATGTCGTCCCTTTTCGTGTTATTTGGTGTAATTTCGTGGATCAGTTTTTGGAGCCGAGCAGAACGGTCCACGAAATCACACTAAAGAACACGAAAAGACTCGGGACTCTAGACTCCAGACTCCAGACTTTTAGCGATCTCCGCCGCCACGCGCGCGTTGTTCTCAAGTAGGGCGACGTTCGCGCGAAGAGTTGCGCCGCTGGTTTCTTCAGCCATTCGACTCAACAAAAAAGGCGTGAGATCTCTGCCCTTAATGTTTCGAGTTTCAGCAGCGGCTAATGCGGATTCTAGAGTTTGTTGAAGTGCCTGCGCGGGAATCTCCTGCTCGGCTGGGACGGGCACGCAAACCAGCAGCGCCGCCGTCGTTGCCAGTTGGCGACGAGCGTTGACCAGCGCTGCGACTTGTTGAGGAGAATCAACACGCACGTCAATCGCCAGCCCACTTGCCCGCGAATAGAACGCCGGCAACTCATCACATTGATAACCCACAACCGTTACACCATTTGTCTCGAGCCACTCGCGTGTAGCCACTAGGTCGAGCACGATCTTTGCGCCCGAACACACAACAACAATGGGTGTTCGCGCGAGCTCGGGTAAATCAGCAGAGACGTCTGGAGTTGCGCCGCGATGAACCCCACCAATTCCACCGGTGGCGAACACGTTAATTCCAGCTCGATGAGCAATCCAGATGCTCGTTGCTACAGTTGTAGCGCCGTCCCATTCCTCGGCTACCGCTATGGGCAAATCGCGCGTGCTTACCTTTCTGATAGCACGGCTTTTGGCTATGTGTTCTATCTCTGTATCAGACAGGCCTACGCGAAGTTGGCCGTTTAGAATTGCTATCGTTGCAGGAACCGCACGGGCGTCCGCGACGATTTGCTGCAGGCTAAGCGCCACTTTCAAGTTCAACGGCTCCGGTAATCCGTGCGCAATTACCGTGGACTCAAGAGCCACAACGGCCTGTCTACGTCCAATCGCAGCTTCGACTGATGAGGATACCTTGATCATTGCCCGTTGCTATCAGGCGTGGCGAATTCTATTCTCATCGCTGAACCGCACATTCGCTTGAGGTCGTCTAAGCAGGAAGCACGTACCGCCAGCCGCACCCCTGGCCCAGGAAATCTCGGCTTCGATCAAACTAGCGCGTGCGCGCATGTTCGCGACGCCGCGTCCGTCTCGCTTATTGCCTTCGGTAATATCAAACGGCCGGCCATCATCTTCGATCGTCAACGTGAAATCAGCGCCGGCTGAACAACGCACATCCATAAGCACCTTCGATGCGCCTGAATGCCTGCAAATGTTTGTGATGGCTTCTTGAACTATACGATAGATCTGCATCTGAACATTCGCGGGCAGTTTCGCTTTCTCATCGAGCCCTTCTTCGCAGGTAAAATCATATTTGAATCGTTTCTCAGGCGGCGCGTGTTGCACTGCATTCGCAAGCGCAAACTCCAACGCGGCAGCGAACCCAACGTTCTGAAGAACGGAGGGACTCAAGTCTTCGCATATCCTCCTCACCTCGTGCGAGATCGATTCGATCTCACGACGCATCACGCCGGGGTCAAACTCCTGGTTACCATTGGGCTTTAATTGATCGGCCACCAACATCAGATGTCGCAGGTCGGCGAGCGTCTGATCATGTAAATCACGCGCGATTCGTCTTCGCTCGCGTTCAGCTTCGTTTGCCAGGTTCAACCGCGCATCAGCCAGGTTCCGGTTCGCGTCCACTAATGCAGCGCTGGTGGCCACAATTTTTCGTCGCTCGAGAATGGCCCATAACAAAGCGACTAAAGCGATCGCGAGTAAAACGGCGAGCGCTGTCGAGGTCCACGGAAAAGGAGCACGTGCTACTGTGAATTCAAAAGTGAGCGGGCTCGATGCGACCAGGTCCTTCGTGAATGCGCGCGCGGTTACGCGGTATTTTCCTGGGTGCAACGCTTCCATCGCGAACTGCGCCTCGCGCGAAAGTTTTTGCTTTACCAACTTGCCGGAACCGTCTGTCAGGACGAACGCGTATTGAAACTGCTCAGGAAAGGTGCGGCTGCTTATCGCTGCGACCTCAAGTAGCAGCGAGTTTTGCGGGTATTCGAGACTCAATCCTGTTTCAAGTTCAGACGCTGGGTGAACGCGTTTGCTGATAGTGCGCGTTGCGAACAGTGTCGGAGACAATCGACCAGGTTCATACCGCACGACACCCCTGCTCGTCCCTATAAATACAACTGGCTGGGTGTCGTTCTTCACCCATACAGCAAATACATTCTGTGAGGGCAGGCCTTGTTCTACATCTAATTGGGAAACAACCGGACCGACGGTATTATCGATGAGAATTTTCAACAGGCCTCCGCCCGTCGTGGCACACCAGACCTCATTCGTCTGTCTGTTAACCAGCAACGCACGAGCATCAAATTCAGGTGCCGCGACTAAACATTCTCCAGTCGGACGGCAGTAGTAAACTCCTCGACTGGTCGCGAACCAAAGAGTTCCATCGTTCGTGCGCTCAATGGACCGCACGGCCATACCCTTCAGGCTGGTGAACGTCTGGTCCGTCTGCACCTCGCGTCCATCGAAAGAAAGAACGCCTTCCTTGGTTGTTCCAATCAACACTCGTGAATCACCTTCAGCGAGTAAACTGATCACGTCGCGAGTACCACCGGAAGCACCAGGCCAAATCAGATGGGGTCGCCCGTCTTCCAGCCTCTCAAACCCACGACCATAGCTTGCAATGTAGGTTGCATCACGAAACTGGGCGATCGCGCGAATGCTGCCAATCGCATCCGCATTCCCCGATCCAGTTTCGGCGCGAGTGAATGTTTGCTCGAATACATCTCCTGGCTTTTGCGCTATGTAGAATCCACTGGCCGAACCGATTAGCAAACGTCCGTTCTTGTCCTCGGCAACGCAATAAATGATGTTTCGGTCAAGCCCACCGACGGTGCGCCAGACAGCAGCGGTATTGTCGTACGCGAATAAGCCACGGTTCGTGCCCGCAAGCAGTTGACCATTGCTAGTCTGATAAAGCGATCTAACGAAATTACTTTCCGGATTTTCGCTGATGGGTTCCGCACGTGGAGCGTGTCCATCATAACGACAAGCACCGCGGTCGGTGCCAAACCATACGACATCTTCTGCGTCTACGAAGATTGAATAGACATGATCTGATCGCAGTCCGCCGGCAGTGCCATCAAAAGTGAACCGCTGCATCTTCTTTGAAGAGGAGTAGTGAAAAACGCCATTGCCGTCTGTTCCAACCCATACGCCATTGCCGGCAGATTGAATCGTGGTCACTGTACCGGTCGGGGCATCGAGTTTTGTGAGTTTCGAGGGATCGCTTCCCCGGTAGAGGGATGGTTCATCTTTTCGCGCGCGTGTGCCAACCCAAAGATTACCGTCACTATCTGTCTCAAGCGCACGGATGAAATTGAATGAGGGGCGTGTGTGTAATCCTTTGGCGCCGCCGTTTTGCAGTTGTAGCAAGCCATTCCCTAAAGACCCCGCCAAAATCGAACCTTGACTGATGGTTACACTCGTTAATTGCAGCGGACCAGGGTGTTCACGATCCGCACTCTGCAGCGGCTGGTCCAACAGGGCTCTTACTTCGATCGCTGGTTGCGTGACGCGCCCAGCGCGAGAAGCATCAGTGACGATCGGCTTCGATTCGTACACCTGACCCTGTTCAGTCGTCATCAATACACGTTCATTGTCGGCCTCAACGATCGCTGTGACTACTTTGCCCGCCATTTGAGGAATAGCTTCAAATCGACCGTTAACCAGGCGAGCGGCGCCATTTTCCGTACCAATCCATAACACCCGGTTATGATCGACTTTCAGCGCCAAAACTCTTCCCCCGGGAACAGCCGGATCGTTAATTGTTTGCGTTCGCCGGCCGTCAAACTTCGCCAATCCGGCTTCAGTACCAAACCACATTGATCCGTCGCTTGCCTGCTCAATCGCGTGCACGCGATCGGAAGGCATTCCATGAAAGAGAGTAACAGCGCCCCATTGATGCAGGCCCGTTACTGGAGTTGGCGAAGGCGAAGGCGAGGGGGATGGCGAAGCGGATGGTGGCGGAGTTGCGTCAGGAACCTGTGACGAGAGTGCGCGAAGAACAAGGGGCGAGCAAAGGAAGATGGCGAAAATCAAAAACCATTTTCCATTTGTCATTTGCCATTTTCCATTAGCCATTGCTCTGGAGTCTGACGTCTTAAGCGGCCTTGCACAAAAGCGAAAATCCGGTTCATCGCTTCCCCGGCTCGCTCTTTCGCCGCCCCTCGAGCTCGCGTTTGCGCTCCTCGATAAATCGCCTTCTGTCTCGTTCGATCCAGGCCTCCAGCTCTTCTGCGGCCTTTTCTAGTTCGTCGCTGTTCAGCAAACCGCGGCGCAGGGCTTCGAAAAATGCGCGCGTGCGAATGTTGTAAGCAAGCTTGTCGTAAGCCTCATGGTCGGTGCCTTCAGCGACGGAGACGAACAGTTTTTCGTAGAGCGTCGCCAAGCGGCTTTCAACGCCGCGGAGACTTAAGCTGCATTTTCTCGCGATGGCCCAGTTCGAGAGACCGAGCGCAAGATAATAAAGGGCCTCCGCTTCAAACTCGGTCAACAGCGGGCGCTTGAACGAGTCTTTGAACGCTGGATCGATCATATCCGCGCCGTCTTCGAGCACAGCCGCGACGAATCTCAGGAAGCGCGACTCAGGATTGTTCTTGTGAATGAAGCCATAGGCCGGCGGTGGGTCAACCGACTTCACGATTTTGCGGATCTCGTTGATGTAGATCTCGTGCGGAAACTGCGTCCAGAAGATGATGCGTGCTTTCGAGAACTCCCGCCAAATTGCTCGAGCGGCTTTAACTCCGGAGAGCTTGGGCATCTGAATATCCAGGATGCAGACTTCCGGTTTGTGCTCGAGGGCGAGTTTAACAGTCTCTTCGCCGTCTGCAGCTTCGATGACGGGTGTATGTGTTGAAAACTCTTTTTCGAGGATTTCTCGCAGGTAGTGCCGCTGCGCCACGTTGTCTTCGGCGATTAGGATGGACATCGTCATGGATTATAGTGTTACTCCCAAGGAAAACACGATGCCAACGTGGTCTGCCACACCGGGCGTTGAGGCGCTCAACCGTCCATGGAACGCGGTTTAGTGGCACAGACTTCAGTCTGTGAACGTCGAGTGGCATTCAGCGGTGGTGAAAAGAGCCCATTTGTCATTGGTCATTTGACATTTCTCATTTTCCATTTGGAGAAACCATCGCGGCACAATGTCAAATGACCAATGTCCAATGACCAATCTCAAATGGCTTTCGTCGCTCGCTCGATGCGGTCAACCTTGACATCTGAGCTATTGAGCCCACGGCCTTGTGCCGTGGAGAGTCAGGTTCGCAGCTACTTACCGGTTCACATAAGTTCCGGCGCCCACAGGCGCCGGAGGTGAAACAAAACGCTCATTCTAGGTGCTATCGTGACGCTCCACGGGACAAGCCCGTGGCCTCTATCGCAGAAGAACGCGCGGTCAACTTGACGCGATCAATTCATCTCTGCACTATGAGTAGCGTTAGTGAATCTTCCGCTCGAAGCTCTCCTGGAAAGGTGCTCTCATGTACTTTCGGTTAATCATTGCTGCCGCGGTATTCTGCCTACTCGTTCTTTCAAACTGGGCACAGTCATTAGTTGCGACACCTTCTGAAACACCAAAGCCATCACCCCCACCTCAGGCCACCGCGCAAACACCTGCTACCTCCGCACCCCGCGATGAAAAACTCTGGCAGCGAGCTCTTGCAATCCATCGCAGGGCCATCGTCATCGATACTCACAATGATGTGACGACGCCAATGACAAATGACGATTACGACTTGAGTGGCACACCACCTGTGCCTTACCGCACCTCGATCGAGAGAATGAAACAGGGAGGCATGACGGCAGAGTTCTTTTCCCTTTACGTGAAACCCTGGTACGTGGAACACGGTGGAGCAGCTCGCCGCACGCTCGACATGATCGATTCGGTTTACCGCGCCGTTGAGCGACATCCGAACGATCTTATGCTCGCAACGTCCGCCGCAGACATTCGCCTCGCAAAGAAACAAGGAAAGATTGCTGCACTGATGGGAATCGAAGGTGGCCACGCTATCGAAGACTCGTTGTCAACACTCCGTGAGTTCTACCGGCTGGGCGTTCGCTACATGACACTTACCTGGAACAATACAAACAACTGGGCCGATGCCGGACGTGGTGAGAAACGTCATAACGGCTTGAGTGATTTTGGTAAGGAAGTCGTCCGCGAGATGAACCGCCTTGGCATGTTAGTGGATGTCTCTCACGTGTCGGACAAAACGATGTCTGATGCGCTCGATGTCTCGAACGCGCCCATCATCGCCTCGCACTCTTCCGCGCGTGCGTTAAGTAACGTTCCACGAAATATTCCCGACGATTTGCTCAAACGAATTGCTAAGAACGGAGGCGTGGTCCAGGTAAACTTTTATAGCGTCTTCGTTGACGCTGCCACAGTCGCGCCACAAACTGCAGCGCGTGACGAGCGCCTCAAAGAGCAGCAGGCGGCAATTACCCAGAAATATAAGGACGATCCCGAACGCCTGGCGGAAGAAAGTGACAAACTTGAAGCGGCGAACCCTTTGCCGCCATTACCGATTTCAAAACTAATCGATCATATTGATCACATTGTTAAAGTTGCCGGGATTGATCATGTAGGAATCGGCGCTGATTTTGACGGTGCCAACGACATGCCCGAAGGCGCGAGGGACGTGTCAATGCTTCCGAACATCACCTATGAGCTATTGAAACGTGGCTACAGCGAAACAGACATCCGAAAGGTCCTTGGAGAAAACCTCTTGCGTGTGTTGTCCAGTGCCGAGCAAGTCGCCAGGAACAGCAGCAAGGCGATTAGTGACGGAAGCATGAAGCGAATCAAATAAAAAAAACGGCACGGCGCATTAACGCCGTGCCGAGTTTCCAATTTTACGTTTAGTTAGCGGTTCATCCCGCCTTTGCTACTTTGGCCGCCTCCTATGTTCTGACTACCCTGACGACCGTGTTCCGAACCTAGATCTTCATCTTCGAATTCATTCTGTCCACGGCGTCCTCCGCGTTGACCAGTTGATTGATCATCCTGCGGATTCCGTGCAGGAGACTGTTGACCGCCACCATACTGGCCGCCCTCATTCCCCTGTGATCCGGCTCGACCACCGAGGTTCTTTTCTTGATCCGGATTATTCATTTTATCTGCCATAATCTTTGATCCCTCCATGTTCGTTGTCCACAAATCGCCGGAGCGTCAGTACTCCGGCAGGCTGCAATTTGCATTTCAAGCTGTGTGCCGGAACAGAATTCCGGGTTTTGGCAACTAAACTGTCTCGCCATGCGCGGAAATCAATACAATTCAGAAACAAAACAATACACGCGAAATGTACTAGTTGCGTTATCCTGCTCGACAAGTGATCGAGTCAGGCATCCATCACATTGTGTTTCTCGAACGCAACACGTTCACGATCACCTTTCGTGAACCGGCTTTCCCTCACGAGTGGATTGAGTTCGACACAACGGCGCCCGACGAGATCATTCCTCGACTGAAAGACGCGACTATTGCAATCGTAAACAAACTACCATTGCGAGCGCGCGAACTAGCGCAGTTGCCACACCTGAAACTGATTGCCGTGGCAGCCACGGGCGTCGATAACATCGATTTACCGTTTTGTCGCGCGCACAACATCGCCGTTTGCAATACCCGGGAATATGCCGTCCGGTCGCTACCTGAACACGTATTGATGTTGATGCTGTCTCTGCGGAGAAATCTTTTCCGATATCAAGCGGCAGTCGATAACGGTAAGTGGCAAGTCGCTGATCAATTTTGTCTTCTTGATCATCCGATTGAAGATCTCAATGAATCGACATTGTGTGTAATCGGTTATGGATCGCTCGGTCAGGCAGTGGCACAACTGGCTAGCGGGATAGGAATGAACGTGCTTGTCGCAGAGCGTAAGAACGCTGTTGTGGTCCGGGATGGACGCAAACCGTTCCCTGACGTGCTCAAACGGAGTGACGTCATAACTCTTCATTGCCCACTCACTGACGAGACTCGTAACTTGATTGGGTGGGAAGAACTTCAGATGATGAAACCTACTGCCATCCTAATCAACACGGCCCGCGGTGGTTTGGTCGATGAAGCCGCACTGATATCAGCTTTGAAAGGTGGAATTATCGCCGGCGCCGGTTTCGATGTTTTGAGCACCGAACCGCCGCGTCAAGGTAATCCCCTACTGGAAGATGACCTGCCAAACCTGATAGTGACCCCGCACACAGCATGGGCCAGTCAGCAGGCAATGCGAACGCTTGCCGATCAATTGGTGGACAATCTTGAAGCCTTCGTAGGCGGTGAACCGAAGAATCTGGTGGTGTGACTTTGGCGGGCGGCAACTTTGTCGCCGTTTTATCTCTCGTGACGTCGGCCAACCATGAGAAAGCGGCGACAAGTCGCCGCACTCCAAAGTTACGACGCGGCTTCGTTGGCAGCAGTCGTTGTGCCTTCGTCGTGGTGTTCAGTAGTGTAAAGACGAAGGATGTCCTGCCCTTGACGCGAGCGTGGATCAATAGTGCGCAAATGTTTGCGACCCTGCATCTCCCAAATGGCCGTTACAACACCATCCTTCTCGACCGCATGGTAGGTAATCTCTTCGGTATTTGAAGCTGCCGGTTGCTCCCCGCCGGCTTGGGATGAGGCGCTGGAATGCAGCGCGGTTTCGTTTTCAAACATGTGAAGTCAGTCGATCTCCTCTCACCTCTATCTTTTTGGTTTGTGTGAATTGTGGCACACGACACCGTAAGTGTCTAGGAAGTGTTAACCTCTCATGGCCAGCGCCAATTCAACGGCCGGCTTAGGTGCGACCACTCCCCATCCCTGACGGTCAACTTCGACGTGCGGGACTCTTTCCGCAGTGTTGATGAGAATGCGTTTTACCTGCTGAGGAGTGAGAGTCGGATTCGCCTCAAGAAGGCACGCGACGATTGATGAAACGATCGGCGCAGCGAACGATGTACCGTCAACAAACTTGTAGTGCTGATTGATCACGTTACCTTCATGGAGCTTGATAGTAATCAGCTGTCGCAGTAGCGGCACAGGTAATCGTGCGGCCTCGTCCAAGTCAGCGTCCACTCCGGAATGTAAGGAGATGATCTGCGACAGCTCGTCATCAGCGGCGCTGTCTAGTTCGGAATATAAATGTGCCTCCGCCGCAGTAGGAGTCTGCGGCAAGATTGGCGCTGCAACCCAGATTCCAGGTGCGATTAGCTCCGGCTTCTGCAAACCATCGATGGTTGGTCCATACGACGAACGGTACATTCCGCGCCGCGCTCGATCAAGTGAGTTTTGATCATCAAGGCCGCCAACGGAAATCGCTGCCGGTGAACTTGCCGGAGGCAGCACTGGATGACCGGGCGCCAAGCCTGCATTGCCTACGGCGCAAACTACAACAATCCCCTTGCGAACGGCGGTCTCAACGGTTCTACAGAGGGAATTTTCGATGTATGACTGTTCGAAATCTCCGCCTGCTGAAATGTTGACTACCTTGATGCCATAGCGGTCCTTGTTCTTAATCACCCATTGCAGACCGCGCTCTATGTTTGGTTCCGGGATGCGACCGGTCTTGCCTATCTTCACGAGGACGAGTTTGGCGTCCGGCGCAATGCTTCGATAAAGTCCGGCCGAAAGGTGCCCATTACCTGCTGCTACTACCGACGTCATCATACCGTGCCAGCTCGCGACGTCAGGCGACTCGAGTACATTCGGACCGTCACCTTCCTGAAAAATGTTTTTGTAGGCAACGATGCGATTAATCGGCTTCGTAAGATCCGGATGTGAATAAAACCCCGAGTCAAGAAACGCGATCGTCACACCACGACCTGTAAAGCGCGGATCCGCGTCCAACCGAAGTGGTGTCGGCAAGACATGGTCCGTCTGAGCAAAAATGTTTGCGTGAGAATCGAGCTGAGCTTTAGCGCGACTGAAGAGATCTACGCAGCGCGGACAGATCTGCGCCACCGTCTCACTCGACGGAACATTTGCCTCGACGACTTCCTGCAGCGAGTTGTGTAAGTCGGGGAAGGCAACTGGCACCGGCGTCTCTCGACCACAGACGTGACAAGTCGTGTCGGTGTGTTCCTGGCTGGCGTGTTCGAGTGAAAGGCTTCGGTCGGTCATTAGAGTATTTGGTCGCCAAGATCTTAATGGACAGCATGATGTGATACCGATCGATTTCATGCAAGGTCGAGAGCGGGCAGTGTCGCGCCAGCCATCCATTACACTGAACCAGCGCTGAATGCAGTCAGTACCGGAACGCGGTAGCGTCGGGTCCACGATCCGCGATCGACTCAAGTTGAGCCACAACAACAACGACCCGAAGCTACCGCGTTCCGGTACTGACTGCATCAGGCGCTGATCGAAGGCTAGCGCAGGTACGGCATGCAGTGGAGCATATTAATGGGAAATCGAAAATCAGCAATCGGCAATGACTAGAGGTTGTGCTCAAAAACGCACCCGTGTAAGGTATTCATTTAACCTTACGACAAAAGAAGGTGATTGCTTTCATGGGTCAGGAACCGCCGACAGTGTCCGAGATTTTCCGGCGCGCACAAGCGATCCATCAGGAAAATCCGCAGGCGTCATACAAACAGATCGGAGAACAGCTCGCGCGGGAGTTTCAGGGCAAGCCGTTTCCGCCACTCTACAATCTTACAATCCCGGAACAGGACGCACGTGCGCCGGAGGAAGACTGGACCGCTGGATTGCCTATAGTACGCCGTGGAATCCAGTTTCAGGATTGGAAAGAGATCGTTGCAGGCATCGTGCTAAGCCTCGAACAAACAGAGAACTATGAGCGCGAACGCGGCCCTGAAGGAACTCGCGACAAGTGGCACGACCGTTCTGTAGGCATCGATGAGGCCACCTCAAAAGCGATCGGAAAGTGGATGCCGGAAGAGTTGATGAAACTCGCCGAAAGACAGACGAAGAAGTAGTTTTGGAGTGCGGCAACTTGTTGCCGCTTTGCCGCTTTTGCGGTTTTCGCCGTTTCCGCTTTTCACGTAGCAGCAAAAAGCGGTGACAGGTTTTCACCATCTGCACGTATGAGTTTTCTTAATAGTTTAATTAAAGATCCGAAGTATCAAACTACTGATCCACGCAAGCCCGACGATATCGACGATCCCGAGATCATCATCAGCCCTGACACAAGACGGGACAACCGTATTCCGCCGGGCCAATCAAGGACGAAGAAGTGGCCCGTCCTCGACGCACACGGCGCACCGGATATAGACCTTGCAACCTGGTCGTTTGAGGTTGATGGGCTCGTCGAGAATCCACAAAAGTGGTCGCTGGACGAATTCATGCAGTTGCCGGCTGTTCGCGTCTACGCTGACTTCCACTGCGTAACTCGCTGGTCCCGTCTCGACAACGTATGGAGCGGTGTCCCGACCCGTGAAGTCGCTCGAATCGCCGGAGTCAAACCGGAAGCAAAGTTTGTCGTTGCATTTGCTTACGACTATGGATGGACTACCAACGTACCGCTCGAGTTCTTTTTGAAAGAAGACTCACTATTCGCCTGGTCCCATGACGGCGCACCGATACCACCCGGCCATGGTGGTCCCATCCGTTTGATTATTCCTCAGCTTTACGCCTGGAAATCTGCCAAGTGGATCAAGGGTGTTCGCTTCTTGCAGGAGGACCAGGCAGGTTACTGGGAACAAGGTGGGTATCACATGCGCGGAAATCCCTGGTCAGGTGGCGATGGCGAACGATTTCGCTGATAGACCGTTTAAGAGTTACGTGGATTCAAAACCAAAAGACGCTGCAGCAGTCATCCTTCTACGCTCAACTGGTAATTCCACAAATCCAGAAGTGTTTTGGGTCAAGCGGAGTGAAAAACTCGCTTTCCTCGGCGGATATCACGCGTTTCCTGGTGGACAGCTCGATCAGGAGGATCTCGAGCAACCAGTCGTAGGCTGCTCGGATCCACAAACAGCCGCGATGATCCATTGCGCGGCACGCGAACTCTTCGAGGAAGTTGGGGTGTTACTTGCTCGCGGCGGTGAATTGTTGACGAAGGGTCAGCGGTCATCTGTTCTTGACGACCTAAAGTCCGGCCGAATGACCTGGCCCGCATTGATGCGACATTACGATCTTCATCTTGACGCGGCGGATTACATGTTTGTAGGACGTTGGTTGACGCCGCCCTTTAGTCCGCGCCGCTTTAATACCTGTTTTTTTCTCGTCACCTGTCCGCCCAAACAACAGCCCGAGCCTGTGGACGACGCGGAACTCGCAAGTGGTGAATGGATTCCTGCTCTCGAGGCGTACGCGCGGTGGGAACGAGCCGAAGTCCTGGCCGTACCCCCGATTCTGCATGCGCTGAGAACGCTTGGCGAAGGCGTGACGGAGGATCTCGTAGATCGTTTTCTATTTTCTCCACACGCTCACGGCGAGCCGGTAAGACGAATTGAGTTCAGGCCGGGATTCATGTGTTTCCCTGTCCGCACACCAACGAGGCCACCCGCAACCCACACCAACTGTTATTTGATTCATAGTAACAGCGAATTGCTGGTAATAGATCCCGGCTCACCCTACGAAGATGAGCAGCGCGCCCTCTCAGACTGTGTGACTGAGTTGCTCGAAGAAGGTCGCACTCTGCGCGGTATTGTCTTGACACATCTTCATCCCGATCATGTTGGCGGTGTGGAAGCGCTACGCCACGCTGTTGGAGGAAGCGCAACTGTACTAGCTCACCCGATAACTGCCGAAGCCTTGAAGGGTAGTGTTTCCGTCAACAAAGTTATCAATGACGGTGACGTGATCGAACTTAAGGGTGAGCCAACAATCAAATTACGAGCAGTGCACACTCCTGGTCATGCACGCGGTCATTTGTGCTTTCACGAGGCGAGAACCGGCGCTCTCATTACCGGAGACAACATCGTTGGACTAGGCTCCGTGCTGATCGATCCGCCGGAAGGTAATATGAGTGATTACATCGCCTCTCTCCGGCGGCTCAGATCTATCGAAGGGTTGTCAGTGTTATTCGGCGGTCACGGACCGGCTATGGCAAACCCTTACACAAAAATTGACGAGTACATTAATCACCGGCTCGATCGTGAACGAAAAATCCTTGACGCGGTCCATAGCGGAGCCACAGAACCACCGGCAATCGTGGCGCGGGTTTATACAGACGTTCCACCGAAGCTTCATAACCTGGCTGAACGCGCCGTTCTCGCGCATCTTGAAAAACTGCAGCAAGATGGATTAGTAAGTGAGAAGAATGGACACTGGCAGTAAACCACTGCGTACGAGAGCCGGGGTGAAACACACTGTTCGTAACTTTTCTTCTTTCCGGTTAGAATCCCTACAGATATGGAACGTGCAAAGACTCTCGGTGACTTACGAACAAATAGGTACCAAGGCGTATCGGTCAAAGACGAAGTGCGTGCCAACTTGATTCGCAAAATACGCGCGGGCGAGAAACTCTTCCCTGGCATCGCAGGCTTCGACGAAACCGTTATACCCCAACTTATCAACGGCCTTCTTTCCAAGCACAACATAATCCTTCTCGGACTTCGCGGGCAGGCAAAGAGTCGCATCATTCGCCAGTTAACCGCTCTGCTGGATGAATGGATACCGATTATTGCGGGCTCAGAGGTAAATGACGATCCCTTTCATCCCATATCGGCATATGGACGTCAAATGATCGATCTTCATGGAGACATGACCCAGATCGATTGGATTTCACGCGATTCAAGGTTTGTTGAAAAGCTCGCGACTCCTGACGTAACAATCGCCGACATCATTGGCGACGTTGATCCGATCAAGGCTGCGAAAGGCGGACATCTCCTGAGCGACGAGCTTACGATTCATTACGGCTTACTGCCGCGGGCGAATCGAGGAATTTTTGCGATTAACGAACTGCCCGATTTGGCAGGAAAGATCCAAGTCGGATTATTCAACATCATGCAGGAAGGCGACGTTCAGATTAAGGGCTATCCGGTTCGCTTACCACTCGACGTAATGCTTGTTTTCTCCGCGAACCCCGAGGATTACACGGCGCGAGGCAAGATAATTACGCCGCTAAAAGATCGCATCGGCACTGAAATTATGACGCACTACCCCAAGGATTTGCAGACTGGCGTCGCGATCACAAAGCAGGAAGCCTGGATAAGGCGAAACGGCCTTGAAGGAAAGTTGGAAATCCCAACATTCGTTAGCGAACTCGTTGAGCAACTTGCTTTCGAAGCTCGTGAAGATCAAAGAATCGACAAACGTTCAGGCGTTTCGCAACGGCTTCCAATCACGGTGATGGAATCAGCGGTCTCTAATGCTGAGCGACGGGCTCTGTTGACGGGCGAGAAAGAAATCGTTCCGCGCGTGGCTGATATCTACGCGGCGATTCCATCGATTACGGGTAAGGTGGAATTGGAATACGAAGGTGAACAAATCGGAGCGGACCGAATTGCAAAGGATCTGATCAAACGCGCAGCCGGACAAATTTTTGAGGGTTACTTTGTCGGCATAGATTTCTCTCGAACTGTTCAATGGTTCGACGAAGGGAACAACCTGCGCCTGGCGGACAGTGCTTCCGCTGAGGAGTGCAGCCGACTAATCGAGCCTGTACCCGAACTTGCTGAATCGGCGATGATTCCATTTGACTTCAAATCGACAGACACCGGCCATTTTGTTGCCGCCTGTGAGCTGGTGCTGGAAGGACTATTTGCGGAAAACAAGATCAGCCGCAACGAAGAAGGCGGTTACACGGCGGTCACCAAAGCCCGCAAAGATCGCCGCGGAATGATCTACGACGACCTTACTGAGACCGGTAAGTACAGCTAAGAATTTTTCGTCGCAGATTTACGCAAATGACGCAGATAGAAAAACAGATTGGGCATAGCAGGTTTGTTGAACTTCACATCAAGCCCACCCTAACTGATCTCCGCTTAATCTGTGTAATCTGTGGATAGTTCGCCTTATGAGGTTCATTCGATATTCAAAATTCAAAGGCTTCGACGTCTCGTCTCTCAATCTTGGCGACTTGATGGAATCGATCTCTGATTCACTCCTGTATTCCGGTTATAACGACGACTACTACTGGACACGACAACGACAGCAAATGGACACGTCGCTTGACGCGCTACGAGCAGCATTGCTCCAGGCGCTCGTTGACCAGGGACTGATCGATGAAAGTCAAATTCAGGAGATGATGGCCGAAAACGACGGCAAGTTTAAAGGTTCGTTACTCGAAGAGCTGCTCAACCAACTGATTGAACGTTTGGTTGAGGAAGGCTACCTGACCTTGCATGAGCAGCCAGAGCCTCAAAAAGTGCCGCAGCGAAGGCATGGCAAACCTGAAGTATCGGAACCGCTACAGAGAAATGTCCGATTTGAAGTAACGGAAAAAGGACTTGATTTCCTTGGTTATAAAACTCTTCGAAACCTGCTCGGCAGTCTAGGTAAGAGCTCTCTTGGCCGTCACGACACTCAGCACCTGTCAACGGGGATAGAGGCAGCAGCCGCGAGTAAGCCTTATGAGTTTGGCGACACAGTGAACCTGGACGTTAACACTACCTTGCTGTCCGCGATTGAACGTGAAGGTCTAAAGGTGCCGCTCAATCTTGAATATAAAGATTTGCACGTGCATCAATGTGATTATCAGTCGTCGTGTGCAACGACCGTAATGCTCGACTGCTCGCATTCAATGATCCTGTACGGTGAAGACCGTTTTACGCCTGCAAAAAAGGTCGCCCTGGCGCTCGCACATTTGATTCGCACCCAGTACCCAGGTGATTCACTAAAAATCGTGCTGTTCCACGATACCGCTGAGGAATTGCCGCTTTCAAAGCTGGCGACTACGCAGGTCGGGCCGTATCACACCAACACCGCTGAGGGACTGAGACTATCTCGGCGGATATTGCAGTCGCAGCGTAAAGAGATGAAGCAGATTGTGATGGTTACCGATGGAAAACCAACTGCCTGCTTTATTGACCAGGCCACCGCACCATCCGGTTTAAGGAACCGTCAATCCTATACGAGCGCCGGTGGTCCGCGCCGCCTTTACAAAAATTCCATGGGCGGGGACCCGTTCGTCATGGCCGAAACTTTTAAGGAAGTGCAGGCTTGCCGCAAGGCAGGCATAATGATCAATACATTTATGCTTGCCAGCGATTATTATTTGATCGAGTTTGTAAAGCAGATGACGGCCATAACCAGCGGAAAAGCGTACTTCGCTAACCCAAACAATCTTTCGCAGTTCGTTTTGTTAGACTTTCTCCGGCGCCGAACTAGCAAAATTCGGTAAGTCACGTCCATTCTCCACTTTTTTGCGTAAGCTTCTTCGGCTTTTCATCACGAAATGACTAAGTCATCAAATCCCGATCGGATCGGTTCGCCACTGTCCGTGGGAAGTCCACGGGTCTCACCGTACCTGATTCTGGTACTCGGTCTCCTTTTCACCTTCATCGTCTCCTATTACTTGACCCGTTTGGCCGACGAGCAGGATCGCAGTCGATTCAAAAGTTCGGTTGAAGAGATTGACACCAGCATTCGCAGCCGAATTCAGACTTACGTAGCACTGTTGCGCGCCGGCACCGGCCTGTTCGCCGCAAGCGAATCCGTAGAGCCGCAGGAATTCGAACGGTTCGTCGACCAAATCGACTTGCTGAAGAATTATCCAGGCGTCCAGGGCATTGGTTACTCCGTTAAATTGCGACCTGAAGAAGTACATCCCCTGATTCAGTCGATGCGGCAATCAGGACTTACCTCTTTCCACATCTGGCCGGAAACGCCTCGAGGTGAATACCACGCAATCATTTATCTCCAGCCGCTCGATCGTCGCAATGAAGCAGCAATCGGATTCGATATGTTTACGGAATCTGTGCGACGCGAGGCGATGGAAAAGGCCCGAGATAGTGGGGTGCCGACTGCGTCGGGGAAAGTGACTCTGATTCAGGAAATTGATACGAATAAGCAGTCGGGCTTCTTGATCTTCGCTCCCGTTTATAAAAACGGGGCCAACACATCCACGGTCGACAAGCGTAGGGCTGCCCTGCTGGGCTTTGTGTACAGCCCGTTTCGCGCTGACGATCTGTTGCAGACGATTCTAAAAGGGAAAAAGTTTGACATTGATGTTCAGATTTACGATGGGCCATCAGTCAGCGAAAACAATCTACTGCACACGTCTGACACTTCACCCTTACTAAAGAATTCGAGTAGTCCCCACTTCATCGCTAACACTACGATTGATGTTGCCGGGCGTCCCTGGACTCTGTCGTATGCGACGAATGCCGCGTTTGATTCGGCCTCTGATACTGCGTACGTGCCTTACGTTTTCGCGGCAGGCGTCTTCCTGAGTTTTCTTTTCTTCTTCGTAACCAGATCGCATCGTCGCGCGAGAGAAGCCGCTGAAGGAGCCGCGATGGAAGTACGCGCTTCGGAGGCGACGATCAGGAAAACGCTTGAAGAGCGTGAGTTGGCCCAACAAGCTTTACGGGAGAGCGAAGAGCGGTACCGTGAATTAGTAGAAAATGCGAACGACATCGTTTACACGCTGAGTCTGAACGGTCAGATTACATCTGTGAACAAGGCCGCTGAATTGATCACCGGGTATTCGAGTGCAGAGCTGCTTGGCGTGAACATCGGCGATATTTTGACGGAAGAGTCTGCTCAGGTCGGCATTCAAATGCTTGACCGAAAGCTAATGGGGCAGGAAAGAACGAACTACGAAATAGATCTGCGAGCAAAGCGCGGGAACATTCTCACCCTGGAAATAAGCAGTCGCCTTATCGTCAAAGACGGTGAGCCAATAGCTGTGCTGGGCATTGCACGTGACATCACAACTCGCAGACGTGCGGAAGAAGCGTTGCGTGAGGCAGATCAGCGCGCCTTGTCTGAATACGAACGGCTACTGGAGAGAATCTCGCTTCTGGCCCAGGCGTTGGGAGCAGCTCGCGATCTGCTTACGATATTTCGGGCTCTGCGCGAGTTCACCAGAGTGTCTGTTCCGTGTGATGGGATGTTTGTCTCGCTTTATGACCCAGTGCGTGACGTTCGGACAGCATGTTACGCCTGGGGAGATGGAAACGAAATCGACACCTCAGAGCTTCCACCTATGGCAGTAACCGCAACAGGTCCAAATAGCCGTGCGGTGCGGACCGGCCAAGCTGTGATTACTGAAGACTATATGACCGCGACTAGTCCGCATCCCGGGATAATCATCGGGCCAGATAACGGTTTGCGGCCTCAGTGTTCGCTCGCAGTCCCAATGGCCGTCATGGGCCGAACTGTTGGAACGATCGAAGTACAAAGCTACGAGCCCAAGGCGTATGGTCAGGAAAGCGTGACGGCAATGCGTATGGCAGCAAATCTCACAGCAGTGGCGATTGAAAATGTTCGTCTTCTCGATCGTGAAAGCAGCGCCAGGGCGACAGCAGAAGAGTCAAACCGTCTTAAGGATGAGTTCCTCGCGACCGTTTCCCATGAACTTCGTACTCCGCTCACAGCGATTCTTGGCTGGTCAAGGATGCTCGAGGCGGGCTCGCTGGATGGCGACGTTGCAACACGTGCAGTCGAAACGATACGGCGGAATGCCAAGACACAGGCTCAAATTATAGATGACATTCTTGATGTCTCGCGAATCATCACCGGTAATCTCTATTTGGACTTGCACCCGATTGAACTCGCGCCGGTAATTGAAGCTGCCGTTAATGTCGTCCGTCCGACAGCTGAGGCTAAAGGCGTGGTCATAGATACCATTCTCGATTCCGCGCTGGCCGTCGTTTCGGGTGATGCAAAC
Source organism: Acidobacteriota bacterium (assembly GCA_046727215.1). Lineage (GTDB taxonomy): Bacteria > Acidobacteriota > Blastocatellia > Pyrinomonadales > Pyrinomonadaceae > PSRF01. Next base: position 39,993 of record JBKPCC010000036.1, on the reverse strand, counting down.
CGGCTGCAACAGGTCATCTGGAATCTGCTGTCCAACGCCATCAAATTTACGCCTGGGAATGGACGTGTGACTGTCAGCCTGAGTCTTGTTGGTGTGGACGTGCATATAACAGTAACGGATACTGGACGCGGAATTAGTAACGACTTTCTGCCTTTCGTTTTCGATCGGTTCCGTCAGGCAGACAGCACTACGACGCGGCAACATGGCGGATTGGGCCTGGGTTTGGCAATCGCTCGACACATAGTGGAAATCCACGGTGGATCTATATCAGCGAAGAGCGAAGGAGAAGGACGCGGAGCTACGTTCACGGTGGAATTACCATTGCTCGATGCAATGAACAGAGCGCGTTCCGAGCACGATTTGGATGTATCTGCATTGCGAGACGGGACGTCGCTTACCGGGTTGCATATATTGCTGGTGGACGATGACGATGATGCTTTGGAAGTGATGACGGCTGCTCTAAAAGGAAAGAATGCACAGGTGACGGCTGTTTCGTCCGCCAACGAAGCTTTGGAGGCTCTCAAGGTCCTGCACCCTGATGTGCTCGTTTCAGACATTGCCATGCCAGAGCAGGATGGATACGAACTCATCAAGAAAGTACGTGCGCTTGATTTGAGTGCGGCGAACCAGATTCCCGCCGTGGCGATTACTGCCTACGCAAAGGAGGAAGATCGCACGCGGGCGTTCGCGAGTGGCTTTCAATGTTTCCTTGCGAAGCCAATTGAACCGGCGGAATTGATTCATGCGGTTGCGCAGGCTGCCGGCGGAGCCAATCTGGCCCAGAATTAAATTCCTAATGTTAGGCTGACATGCGCTGGTAGTTGTCTTCATGAGCAAACTTCGACTCGGTGGAATTCAAATCGGATACGATGACGAAGGCGATGGACCAGTCCTTGTCTTACTTCACGGCTATCCATTCAATCGTTCACAGTGGCGCGACCAGTTGACTGCATTCAGCAAGTCGCATCGCGTTATTGCGCCAGACTTGCGCGGCCATGGTGAAACTGACGTTACCGCAACAACTATTCAGGGTATGGCGCAAGACGTGGCTGAGCTGATGACAGCTCTCGATGTAAATACTGCGATCATTGGTGGATTGTCGATGGGGGGCTATGTCGCTCTGTCGTTCTACCGGCAGTTTCCCGAACGCGTTACGGCGCTCGTGCTTGCGGATACACGAGCTTCAGCCGACACCGACGCGGCGCGGCAGAATCGCGCAGTACAAGCGGAACGGGCACTGCGAGAAGGGATGCAAGGAATTGCTGATGAGATGGTGCCGAAGCTACTTGGCCCTGAAACAGTCACGAAAAAGCCTGAGGTTGTTCAGCGGTTGCGCCAGATGATGGTCAGTACTAATCCGAAGGGTGCTGAGAACGCATTGAAAGCAATGGCAACGCGTGAAGATCAGATCGCGTTCCTATCGCAAATACAAACACCAACATTCATCGTCGTTGGACGAGACGATGCGATTACGCCCGTGGTCGACTCTGAGCTAATGCACCGGGAGATTATAGGATCTCAACTGGAAGTGATCGAACACTCGGGACACGTGTCGAATTTGGAGCAGCCTGACGAATTTAATGTGAGACTTCGAGAGTTCTTGTCTCCTCTTAGCGCGTGATACTTTTAGACAATGCGGACGTTGTGTCACGAGGTCAGTGTCAGTACCGAAACGCGGTAGCGTCGGGATGATCCTTTGGCAACACTCAAGACCGGATACAGTTTATTCAAGACAGTTGGTTGAGCGGTATGAGAGATCAACCCGACGCTACCCGTTTCGGTACTGACCTCATGACACGGGACAGACTCCTTGGGAACCTTTAAAAAATTCACAATTCAGGAACGGGTACGCTGGGGCGATGTTGATGCCGCCGGTATCATTTTTTATGGAGCGTACATTCGGTTTTTTGAGTTTGCTGAAACAGAACTGTTCCGTGCTGCGGGTTTGCCCTACGGAGTAATGTTCGAGGAGTTGGATGTCTGGTTACCGCGCGTTCATCTCGAATGCGATTTTCACCGAGCGGCGAAATTAGACGACTTGTTGGAGGTGTCCGTTTTTGTTGGCCGAATTGGCCGGTCCTCATTACGACTCAACTTTGAAGTAAGGCGACACGGCGAGTCTGATCTCGTTGCCACGGCGCATTTCGTTCTCGTCACGGTAAGACGAAGTACCTTCGAGACAGTTATGATCCCTGAGCAGCTGCGTCAGAGGCTGGCCGCGTATACAGATCCAGGCGCGTCGTGAACGATATGAACGAAAAGTTAAGAGAGGACCCGGGAGATTTAACTGAAGAGACTGTTGACCGTAATCCGATCGCACAGTTTCAGAAATGGTTTGGGGATGCTGCTGCGACCGGAATGCATTTGCCCGAGGCTATGACCTTAGCAACCGCGACGAAAGAGGGACGGCCGACCGCACGACTCGTATTATTGAAAAATGTCGATAAGGACGGCTTCGTATTCTACACAAACTACCGCAGTGCCAAGGCAAAGGAGCTCGATGAGAATCCGTTTGCGGCGCTGGTTTTCTATTGGCCGCAACTCGACCGACAAGTCCGAATCGATGGGGCCGTTAGCCGAGTATCTGCTCGCGAGTCGGATGAGTATTTTCAAACCCGCCCAAGAGAGAGTCAGCTAGGCGCGCTTGCTTCGCCCCAAAGCGAAATTATTGCCAGCCGTGATGTGCTTGAAGAGCGCTTTCGGGAGCTTGAGCGACAGTACGAAGGACGTCCAATCGATCGGCCCGAACATTGGGGTGGTTACCGGCTGAAGCCGGAACGCATTGAGTTTTGGAAAAGCCGGCCCGGGCGACTCCACGATCGCATCTTGTACGAACTGCAACCTGATGGCTCCTGGTCCATCAAACGCCTCGCGCCGTGAATTAGAGCGGCCTAAATGCACTGCGGGCGAGTTTCCTTTTTAAATCGGTATAACCCTGGTCGCCGGCTATCAGATCTCCCAGCACCCGCCTTATCCCACGGTGTCCCCGCGCAAACTCGATCATCCGCTCTGTAAACGGCGCGCCCCAGAAGTTTCCATAAAAGCGGCGGCGCATCTCGGAAGCGCGTTGCAGTTCTTGACCGAAATCTTCTCGCCAACGATTTTCATAATCGAGCGGCCTTCCGTTCAGAAAGCTTTCCGCAAAGAGTTCCGCGGACCGAAGTGCGTAATAGATGCCTTCGCCCGTTACTGGATCCGCGAAGCCGGCCGCATCACCAAGTAAAGCCCAACCTTCGCCGCAGGCCTTACGTTTTGACCACATGGTTGGTGACAATCCCGGAATCCGTGCAGCGTACTTTTCTGCAGTGGCTTCGAGCTTCTTCCTGATATTAAGACTTGAGTTTTGGTCTTTCTGTCGAGTTGTCCACAATGGTGCAGTCGAATCCTCGCGTTGTCTGTAATAGCCAATCATGAACTGCCAGAGCAGTTGGTCCAACGGTGGATGTTCAAACGCATCCTGGGTTGTGGCGATGCCGAATGAAATGTGATCCAGCCGAGGGAATGCCCATGCGTAGCCAATCCAGTCAGGAAGAAACGCAACTGTGGTCGGAGCCGCTCCGTTTTCGGGGAGCGGCGCGCGATAGCCGAAGGCTACTTCCATTTCTGACGCCGGTAACGGAGGGATGAACATTCTGGCCACGGCGCTGTTTGCGCCGTCAGCGCCAACCAGCAGCTTGCCTGTCCATTCGAGTCCGTTTTGCCCTTTTAAATTCCATCCTGACGCCGTTTTGTTGATTCGCCGTGTTGAGATCTTTTCGGAGAACACTCGGGCGCCGGCATCGCGTGCTCGATCGCGCAGGTAATTGTCAAACGCCACGCGCGAGTAAATTGCAAAAGGTTCCGCCAGATCGAGATGAATCCGTTTACCGGAAGGCGAGTACATTTCAAGCTCGGTGACAGTGCGACCGACAGCATTCAAGAGTTGTGGCCAGGCCTTTAGTGCTTTGGACGTAACTCCGCCGCCACAGGCCTTAGGTTCTCCTTCCGGTCGTCCATCAAACAAAGCGACGTGAACGTCGTTCCTCGCGAGCAACTCTGCTGCGAAGGATCCAGCTGGTCCCGCGCCGATAATTAGTACGTCGAAAATTTCCATTGCGTCAGGTCTTGTGTTACCGAATGATAAACCACGCGCGATCAGAACCGCGAGCGGATGTTGCCACTCAGCCCGCTCGCTGTCGCTGGCGGTTCTGATTTAGTGATAAGATAAGGCCGCTCCGAACACTGTTGCGGTTCATCATTCAGCAACTGCTGATCCCACATCAACTGGTGATCACATTACCAGATCATCACATAACGGTGGCGGGCAATGGCAAATGAAAGTTCATTAGTTTTCGCAGGCATCGCTCCCCACCCGCCAATAATGGTGCCTGAGGTAGGCCGCGAGGCGCTCCCGCAGGTGCGACGATCCATCGATGGCATGGCGGAGCTAACCGAACGTGTCATCGATAGCGGTGCAACTAGCGTAATTCTCATATCTCCTCATGCGCCACTCGATGTTTCAGCCTTTGTGGCCTATCCCGGGCCGAATGTCTTTGGTGACTTTTCTGGGTTCAGAGCCCCTTCCGTTCAGCTAGAGGCTCCCGTCGACACAGAGCTGTTAGACGCAATTAGCGACAGCGCTCTGGCAAGTGACTATGAAGTCATCAAACTGTCCCGCAACGAACTTGATCACGGAACAGCGGTCCCTCTCTATTTCCTTCATCGTAACGGATGGGCAGGCGATGTGGTCGCGCTGGGCTATAGCTTCTTAGCGAACGAGGACCATCTTCGTTTCGGACAGTGCATTCGAAAAGCGGTCGATGCGTTAGGTAGGCGAGTCGCATTTATTGCCAGCGGCGATTTGAGTCACCGGCTTAAACCTGAAGCGCCGGCAGGTTTCAATCCCACCGCACATGTGTTCGACGAGGAAGTCGTCGATGCGATCCGATCAAATTCTCCTGAGAAGATCATCAAGATAGATCCTGAACTGAGAAGAATTGCGGGCGAATGCGGGTATCGTTCGATGCTTGTTGCCTTAGGAGCAGCCCATGGTTTACCGCATGCGTGTGATCTACTCAGCTATGAATCTCCATTCGGTGTCGGTTACCTGGTTGCCCAAATCACCTCCACGAAGATGGGTGACTCCGACACTCACGACAGGGATCCAAATCGCAGAGTGTTTGTCAGCAACGATGAAGACGTGACGGGACTCGCGCGAAAAACGGTTGAAGCCTATATTCAGACTGGCAGCAGGATCGAGCCACAGATCACTTCAACGTTACTAGCCAGTCGCGCAGCTTGCTTCGTGTCTTTAAAAACACGAGCAGGGGAGCTGCGAGGTTGTATAGGGACAATCGAACCTACCGAAGACACGCTCGCTGAAGAGCTCATCGTAAATGCTATAAACGCTTGTACACGCGACCCGCGCTTCCCGCCTGTCTCGCGGTCTGAGCTCGATGGACTTGTCTACTCCGTCGACGTGCTAAGCACGCCTGAGCCTGCGTTGTTTGAAGAATTGGATCCGTTGGTTTACGGAGTGATCGTAGAAGATACAAAAGGAATACGCAGGGGCCTGCTGTTGCCGGACATTGAAGGTGTAAAGACCGCTCAACACCAGGTCGAAATTGCCACACGCAAAGCGGGAATTCCTATCGACGAAGCAACGAGGTTGTTTCGGTTTTGCGTGCAGCGTTTTCGCGAGACTGGTTCGGCGTGAGGCGCCGCGAGTTAAACGTCCAGATTCCGCACGTCCAGCGCGTTATCTTCTATGAATTTTCGGCGAGGCTCAACTGCGTCTCCCATTAAAACCGTAAAGATTTCATCGGTTTCAACGGCATCGTCAATCCGCACGCCAAGCAAGGTACGCTTGTCCGGATTCATCGTAGTTTCCCACAACTGCTCCGGATTCATTTCGCCTAAACCTTTGTAGCGCTGGATGCTCAGATCCTTCTTAGCGGCTGTAAGAACCTTATCGAGCAACGCTTCCCGAGTAGGAATCTCTTCGTGAAGACCGTTCTCTCCTGAAATGAAAGGCGCCGGGAGGTTGTCCTCGAGACTCATATGAAGCTCTATAGCTTTTTGAAACTCGACGTAGCTGGCTAGATTCCAATCGATAGCTACATTAACGCCCGAGTTGGTGGTCGTTTCAATCGCCCAAAGCCCGTGCTCTTCGTCTGTTGACAGCTCCGTTTTGTAACTGGCTTTGTCGAGCACTCCCTCTATTCGGGCCATCAAATCACCATCCTGAAAGATCTTTCGCAAGGTCAATTTATCTTTCCGCAGGACACCCTTCTTGCCGGCAAAGGCTTCCAGTAAAGTTTTGAGCAAACGTCCATCGCCCGCGAGACGGCGCGCGGTCTTCTCACAATATTTCTTGTATTCGACCATTTTCTCCAACGCGGCTGCCAAGTCTCGACCCTCAATCGCTTGTTTCGCGCCGGCAAACTGGACGGTCATATCCGAAGTTGCCTGACGCATCAAGTAATGGGTCATCGAGTCTTCGTCCTTGATGTATTCTTCTTTCTTTCCCTTTTTTACTTTGAACAATGGCGGCTGTGCGATGAACACGTGACCGCGCTCTACAAGTTCAGGCATCTGCCGGTAAAAGAAGGTTAGAAGGAGCGTTCTAATGTGTGATCCGTCCACGTCGGCATCCGTCATTAAGATGATTTTGTGGTACCGAAGCTTGGTGATATCGAAATCTTCTTTCCCGATCCCAGTCCCCAGCGCGGTGATCAGCGACTTGATTTCGCTGTGTCCAAGCATCTTGTCAAAACGAGCCTTTTCGACGTTTAGAATCTTTCCTTTCAATGGGAGGATCGCCTGATTCTTTCGGTCACGCCCTTGTTTTGCTGAGCCGCCAGCGGAATCACCCTCGACGATATAGATCTCTGACAGTACCGGATCTCGTTCCTGACAGTCCGCAAGCTTGCCGGGCAGCATGGAGGAACCCATGGCGCCTTTCCGCACGATTTCGCGGGCTTTACGTGCAGCTTCACGCGCTCGGGCGGCGTCGAGAGATTTGCCAACGATCTTCCGCGCGACACTTGGGTTCTGTTCCAGGTACTCTGTCAGCTTCTCGTTGAGAAACGACTCGACGGCGCCCTTAACATCCGAATTAAGCTTACCCTTTGTTTGACCTTCGAACTGCGGTTGAGGAAGCTTGACGGAGATGACCGCGACCAGACCTTCGCGAACGTCATCACCAGTCAGCGACGTTTTAAAATTCTTCGCCAGGCCCGAGGACTGTGCATAGGCATTGATGGTTCGCGTAAACGCTGAACGGAATCCGGAGAGATGCGTGCCTCCGTCAACAGTGTTGATGTTGTTCGCAAAAGAATAGACTTTCTCGTCGTAGCCGTCGTTGTACTGGATCGCTACTTCAATTGAAAGAGTGTCACTCTCGCGCTCGAAATAGATCGGCTTATCGTGAAGCGTGGTCTTATTCTTATTGAGGTGTTTTACAAACTCGGCTATGCCGCCCTTGTAATAGAACTCGTGTGACCGTTCCGGCTCTTCGCGCTCATCCACGATCGTGATGCGAATGCCCTTATTGAGAAATGCCTTCTCGCGCAGCCGCTCTGATAACTTGTCAAAACTGAACTCCGTCACATCGAAGATTTGTGAGTCAGGCTTGAAAGTGATCTTTGTTCCACGCTTACGAGTCTTACCGGTTTGCTTCAAACTCCCCTGGGAAATCCCGCGAACATACTCCTGCTCGTAAGTCTTTCCTTCTCTCCAGATCTCCAAGTGGACCATTTCAGACAGAAAATTGACCACTGACACTCCGACTCCGTGCAGGCCCCCAGAGACTTTGTATGCGTTTGAATCGAACTTGCCGCCGGCGTGAAGCTTGGTCATTACTACTTCCGCGGCCGATTTCTTCTCTTTCTTTATTTCGTCGACTGGTATACCTCGTCCGTTGTCGATGACTGTGAGTGAATTGTCGAGATGAATCGTCACCTCGACGGTATCGCAATAGCCTGCGAGCGCTTCATCGATCGAGTTATCAACCACTTCGTAAACGAGGTGGTGCAGACCCAGTTCGCCGGTCGACCCAATGTACATTGCCGGCCGTTTGCGAACAGCATCTCGTCCTTCAAGGACTGTGATTGATGACGAGTCGTAAGACATACTTTTCTTGCCTGAATCGATAGTTCCTACCGTTGCCAATACTTTCTCCTTGTTATCGTGTTTCTGGTGTCACAATCCAAGCTAAACGAATCCCGGGGCCATTGGGATGGCATCAGGTTCCGCCATGTCGTTTCCGACTCTACCGTCTGCAATCTCGTATAGATTTGCCTTTGAAAAAAAGCCTTCGACGTGGCTGCGCTTGGAGGTTGTGATGAACGTTTGAGTGCGCCCCTCCAGATACTCCAATAGGTCTTGAATTCGCTTCTCATCCAACTCAGCATCTACATCGTCAATGATGAAAACTGGATGATCATCGTACCAGGAATTATACAACGAAATCGCGGCTAAGTCTAATAATAACAATGTGCTACGCTGCTGACCCGAACTGCCAAAAACGCGGATTTCGCGGTTATCCAGCAGTATCTCAAGGTCGTCCCGATGCGGGCCCAGCAACGAGTGTCCGGCTGCGACTTCAGCATTCATCCGCAACTGCAACCTTTGCTGTAAGAGTGTCTGGTAATCGGTCAAATCACCCTTACCCTCGAGCGCAGAAACATAGCGCAGCGTTACGTCCTTTTGATCAAAAAGTCGTTTCTCGAGCGTAGCCTTCAGGCGATCAACATAGTCGTTTCTCGCGCGGTGAATTTCATTCGCCAGTACTACTAATTGGTCGTTCCAGGGCGCGAGAAGGTCGTGCGCTTTATCCAGGCTGTACTCGCCGTCGTTGGCTGATTGAAGCAGGCGGTTTTTCTGTTTAATTACGCGGATGTAATCAGTAAGAATTTTAAGGTACGTCGGGAATAGCGACGCAACACCTCGATCTATGAATCGTCGCCGTGCCTCAGGATTACCGCGAACGACTTCGAGATCATCAGCAGTGAAAGAGAAAACCTGAAGATGAGTGAGATATCTTGCTACTGATTCTCGTTTCCCGTTAACGAAGATTGATTTTGTGTTTGCATGCAAAGCGATTTGGAGTTCTCGCTTTATTGCTGTTCCACTGCTGACCACTCCGCAGACGTTAGCGGAGGGTTGACCGAACGCTATGGCTTCTTGAAGTCGCTGGGTGCGAAAGGATTTAGAACGTGCAAGCACGTAAATGGCTTCCAACCAATTCGTCTTACCTTGCCCGTTATTGCCGGCGATGATGTTGAGGTGAGGTCCCCAGGAGATTTTGCCGCTCAAATTTCGAAAGTGAGTAACCTCAATCGACTCAAGCTGCATTGCGTCATTTTAACATAGCGTTCACGTTTATTGTGGTAACCTCGGATCGTTGTGAACGACAGCCCGTTCGTCACATTGTTGAGCGCATCGTGCGGAAAACCAGGCAAAAGCGAAAATCCCAGCAGACTACTACTCGCGAAATAAAAAGCGCCGCGAAGAGCGGCGCTTTTCATCCACTTCAAATGTTTCATTACTACAGTCTCATTGGCATAACGATGTACTTGTAATCGTACTCGCCGTTTTCTGTAGGACGCAGTTGAGCCTGGGAGTTTCCGTCTTTAAATTCAAACGACACGTTACCTTCGCCGATGACGTTTAGAAATTCCTGCAAGTACTGCGCGTTGAAACCGATGTCTGATTCTTCGCCATTGTAGTCGGTTTGGACGGTCTCGTCAGCTTCCCCTTCTTCCGCGTTTTGTGAGCTGATGACCAACTGATTGGGCTCGAGATGAAAACGGATGGCGTGAGAACGCTCGTCCGCCATCAAAGCAACGCGCCTAATCGCCAGGTTAAGTAGTGCACCATCGAATTGAACGCTTTTGTCATTCGACTTCGGCATCACCATTTCGTAATTGGGAAATTGACCGTACAACATTCGCGAAATTAACAGCCTCGGTCCTACTTCAAAATAAATGTGGTTTTCGTCCATCCCCAGGCTGATTTCCTGGTCGAAGCCGGCAGTGAGTTTCGTCAACTCGGCTAGTGTCTTGCGCGGAATCAACGTGTCGATCGTTTCTTTGGTTCCATTTTTGGTAACGTTTTTTCGCTCGCAGTATGCCAGCCTGTGACCATCGGTTGTAACCATTCTGGCGCCGTTTTCATCCAGCACGAATTTCGCGCCCGACAAGGTGTAACGCGACTCCTCCTGCGTGATCGCGAATATCGTCCGGTCGATAAACGTCTTTAGTACGTCCGCGGGAATCTTCGTTGGCGCAGACTTGAACGTCGGTACTTCAGGAAAGGCATCGCGCGCTACACCAACCATCTTGAACTTTGCGCGATCACACTTCACGGTTACCCAGTCGTTGTCCTCTTTTTTAAAACTTACCGGAGCGTCGGGCAGTAGCCGCGCGATTTCAAAAAGTTTGCGCGCTTGAACACAGATAGAACCAGGCGTTGTGATTTCGTCTGCATCCATGTCACAACGAATTGTGACGTCTAAATCTGTTCCCGTTATCCTGATCGAAGTCTCTCCCACCGATTCGATCAGAATATTTGAAAGAACAGGTATGGTGTTTTTTCGCTCAACAACACCCTGTACGAAACTGAGTTCTTTCTGAAGATTTTGCTTACTGACAACGAACTGCATTTCTCAACTCCTTCTTGCTGATTGCCAAAAACGCACGCCTTTGATCGGCTAATACAAAATCAAACTATGTTTATTTCTCTAGTAGTAATAGTAGGGACCTGTGAATATCTGGAAAAACCCGTAAATGATACGATTAGCATCTACTTAGCCACACGAACAGGACTGTGGAAAGTGAGAAGCCATCTGCTACTCACTGCAGAAGAATTTTGAGTGGGCGAAACATATCATATTTTCCACAGGCTGTCTTTCGTATGCGTTGCGGAAAACACATAAAACAAGACGAAAGTCCATCGTTATCGTAATGATGTTGGGAAAATGATTCGCAGAATGCCTGTGGAACACGCTACTTCTGCACTGCTTCGGTAATGTCGCGTATCCGCTTGCGCAACTCGCTATCGTGCGACACAAGTGAATCGATCTTCTCCACTGAGTGCATGACGGTCGTGTGGTGTTTACCACCAAAGGCGCGTCCAATCTCAGGGAAGGAGTGTTTGGTCAGTTGCTTACACAGATACATAGCCACCTGACGCGGGAGCGAATACTGACGAGCGTTACTCTTAGCGACTAACTCGACTAGTGTCATGCGGTAACTGTTTGCTACTGCCTTCTGGATCTGATCGATTGTAATGACTCCAGGTTCTTCATCCGCGGCGATGTTACGAATGGCATCTTGAGCCAGAACTTTGGAAATAGGTTGGCCTCGTAACGAAGAAATCGCGATTAACCTGACGAGAGACCCCTCGAGTTCGCGAACGTTATTCTTAACCCTGCTCGCGATGAATAAAGCAACATCGTCCTCCAGCAGTACACCCATCAACTCGCCTTTACGTTTGAGGATCGCTATTTTGGTTTCAAGGTCTGGAGGTTCCAGATCAGCGATGAGTCCCCACTCAAATCGCGAATGAAGTCTTTCTTCTAACGTGGGAATTTCGCGCGGCGGGCAATCTGAACTGATGACAATTTGCTTTTGCTGCTCATACAAAGCATTGAAAGTATGGAAAAACTCTTCCTGAGTTCGTTCCTTGCCAGCCATAAACTGCACGTCGTCAATCAATAACACGTCTACAGATCGATACTTCTCGCGAAAGAGCTGGGTCTTGTCGTAGCGGATAGCGTTGATCAACTCATTCATGAATTTTTCTGACGAGATGTAGCAGAGTTTGAGATGCTGATTCCTCTGCTTTATCTCGTGACCGCAGGCGTGCATGAGATGCGTCTTACCAAGGCCAACACCGCCATACAAATACAGCGGGTTGTATGTTTTCCCTGGAGCCTCGGCGACAGCAAGAGAGGCAGCATGTGCAAACTGATTGCACGAACCGACAACAAAGCTCTCAAACGTGTATCGTGAATTGAGGGATGTATCAAACGCAGGAGCGTTTTGCGATGCGGGGGCGACCGACGGTTGAACACCTCTTCCGTTGGATCCGCCATTAGCCTCGGACACGAGTTGCCTTGGTGTTGGCGCGATTGCGTTCTTAGGCTGGCTATCCTCCGATTCCGGAACCGTCCACTCTAGCGAGTAGTCAGCTCGTTGAACTTCCTTCAACGAGTTATTAAGAGCAGCTGAATAATTACTTCGAACCCAGTCGCGAAGAACATTGTTCGGCGCGCGTAATCGGATCGTTCGCCTAGCATCATCCACCCCTTCGAACTGAATCGGCTGAAACCAGGTTTCAAACGTTTCGCTATTTAGAGTGTTCTTGAGTGTCTGAAGAATCTCTTCCCAAACCGGAGTGTGTAAGACGACCGACATGAACAGACTCCCACCTTGGCTGGTCAAACTGACGCGGCGTGCGTCTTAGAAACGTGCACGCCGAGGGCTGAAGCGTTTCCGAGTCAAACCCGGCTTCGGATGTGCAACATATTCGATGGAGGGAGTTTCCCGCCTGACAGCACCCAATTTCCACAACCTTTTCCACAGAGATGTGGAAAAGCGACGGCCTTAAAGTAAAGCTTTAAGCTCAGGCATATCAATGATTTACGAGGCTCCCGGTACTCAGCGTCGGGAGACTAACATAGATGTTTAAGGGTTATCAAGCGAAGGTGCACGAAAAAACACACGATGTTTGTAACGGCAGCCGGAGGCGCTGGTGAGTAGCGAACTAGGACGCTTTTCATACAGTTAGTACGAACAGAAAAATCGGTCGTCACCGGAAATGCTTTAGAGACGCTGAATTGCGCGATCGTAAGAATCAACACCTCCGGGAGATCACCTCCATATCAAAATCGCGACGCTGAGCGGTTAATTCTGGTCGACTATTAATTCCGTATGGCGTCTGCCTGTGCGGCGCTGGAATGATGAGTAAAAAAAGAGAACGCACTCAGATACGCCCCGACACGATTGGAACACACCTCTCGCCGAGAGCGTTTCTTGACATAGCGTTAAGCGCCCGCTAGTCTTACGCTTTTCTTTCGCAGGGAGAATTGGCATCCATGGCAAAGCGCACCTTCCAACCCAACAATAGACGACGTGCAAAGACGCATGGTTTCCGCGCACGCATGGCCTCGAAAAATGGCAGATTAGTTTTGAAGCGCCGCCGCGCAAAGGGTCGGAAGCGGCTTACGCCATCGCATTACTGAGTACCTTTCTTGTATGGCAAAGAATTTGCGAGGACGGAATGATTTTCAGAAGGTCTATCGCAACGGGAGAAGGTACGAGGGATCGTTCATCAGCGTTTTCGTGCTACCAAATCAGGAGAATTGCCATCGAATAGGAGTGACAGCTTCGCGTAAGGCGGTCGGAAATGCAGTTGTTCGTAATCGAGCCAAACGTTTGCTACGCGAATCCTTTAGGCTCAATAAGTCCCTTTTGACGGAATTAAACGGAAGTTACGATTGGGTGCTGAACGCTAAAGGCAGGTTGGCAAGCTGCAAATTAGCGCCCGCGTACGGCGAGCTGACCGGAATAATTGAACGAGTAGCCAGGGATGAAGGGCTGCCCAACTGAGATGATCGAGATGGCGTGAAAACGATTCTGATTTCACTGTTGAAGACTTACAAACTGCTTGTGTCCCCGCTCTTGCCTCCGTCTTGTAGATTTGTTCCTACGTGTTCAGAGTATGCTGTGGATGCAATCGCCCGGTATGGAGCGTTGCATGGAAGTGGTTTGGCGTTACGCCGATTATTGCGCTGCCACCCCTTCAGTCACGGCGGCTATGATCCGGTGAAGTAGCTCAATACGGCTGAGGCCCCCACTCCTGATGCAACAAAAACGCTTACTCCTGGCACTTGCGCTTTCCACACTGATTCTATTCCTGTGGAGTTATCTCTTTCCGGTTAAATCGCCTCAACAACAACCGTCAGCGTCTAACAGTCCGTCACCTCAAGCAAGTCCCACAGGGCAGTCGCTAAATAGTTTGCTGCCTACCGCGCCTACGGTTTCTGCCGCTCCAGCGGTCGAAGAAACGCCCCGGCAAACTCTGTCGATAACGACTCCCTTGTATGAAGCGAAAATCGACAGTCGCGGTGCTGAAGTCACAAGTTGGATTATCAAGAAAAATAAAGGGACTGGACGCGTCATTTATTCGACCGCAGGAACCAAAAACAACCCGGTCCGGCTTGAATTAGTGCCACAGGAAGGACTCAGACGAGAACCACCCGATGCGCCATTACAGCTTCTCACTGGTGATGCGACATTGGATGGTGTTCTCGGTTCACGCAATTACAAAATTGAAGGAGCCGACGCATCAGGCGGTGAACTGAAGGTAGCGCTTTCACCTGGTGAAACCAGACGCGTGACCTTTTCATTGCGAGACAATGTTACGGGCTTGGACATTGTCAAAACGTTAACGTTCGCCGCAGATGATTACAGTGTTGATCTTAATGTCTCCGCAAAGCGTGGAGATCAACCGTTGCCGCAGGTAAAACTCAAGGTTGGATCGAGCATTGGCGATCAGGGAGTCAATCACTACACGTTTTATTCGGTTGCGCCCGAGACCATCGTTTCAATTAACGGCAAGGTTGAACGCCATCCAGCTGCAGCGATTAACGAGAACAAGAATAGTCCAGACCGTCTGGTGTTGGGTGGGCCGGTGAACTGGGCAGCGATTGGCGATACTTATTTCGCGATGGTGGCCATTCCAGGTCAGCCGAGCAACGAAGTTGAGATTCGGACTACTCAATACAATCACCAGAACGGAAGCAAACAAGAGAAACGGTATCTGATATCTGCTCTGTTGCCGATCCAGGCTGATGGTTCGCGCAACATCCTTTACGTCGGTCCTAAGGACCACGATCTCCTGGAGGACGCAAGCCGCAGAATCACACAGGAAACGGGCCGGAACATCGATCTGGGCGGCTTAATCGATTACGGTTGGTTGGGCTGGCTGTCACGTCCACTGGCAGTGCCGATCTTAAAGTCGATCAAGTTCCTTTACGAGTTAACAAGTAGTTACGGCGTCGCAATCATCCTCTTTACGATTGTGATCTATTCACTTTTCTTCCCCCTCAAATGGCGTTCTTCAAAGGCCATGAAAAAGGCACAGAAGCTTGCGCCACGGATGAAGGAATTACAGGAAAAGATCAAAGGGCTGAAACAGAGTGATCCGCGATTAAAAGAGTTGCAGGTCGAACAGCTGCGACTGATGAAGGAAGGAAACCCGCTTGGTGGGTGCTTGCCTTTGCTGATTCAGATGCCGTTCCTATTCGCGCTATATCGGGCCATCACTATTTCACTTGATTTTCGGCAGGCGACATTTCTTTGGTTGCCGGATCTTTCGTCGGGAGATCCGTATCACATTCTTGAAATTCTCATGGCCGGCACAATGATTGTATTGCAGTTGATCACTCCGGCACCGTCGGCCGATCCATTGCAGCGAAAGATGATGGCGATCGGTATGCCGCTGTTCATGCTGTACGTGTTATGGGGAGCGCCGTCCGGCTTGCTCTTATACTGGCTCGTAGGCAATATTGTTGGTTTTAGTCAACAATTTCTTATTAACAAGCTGACAAAATCCGAAGACGATGTTCAACCACCCTCGCAGAGTTCCCCAGCGGGTGGCGCTCGCAAGAAACTAGCAACGGCCGGAACCTAAACATCAGAGGGCGGCGAGAATGCAGGACACGTATCAAGAAGCAAAGGATTTTCTGGGCCAAATCTTTGCCCAGACCGGGCTGAAGCTCAAACCAGAGCTCAAGGATACGTCTACCGGTCGGGTGATGGATATTGATGGACCAGACGCGGATCTATTGCAGGCAGAAGGCGGCGAGTTGCTCGAAGCGCTTCAACATATTCTCAACCAGGCGTTTGGCCGAAACCTCGAAGATCGGCAACGGCTCATTTGCGACGTCCGAGGTTTCCGCGCTACACGAGAGGCAGAGTTGCGAGCGATGGCCCACCACGCGGCCGACCGAGTACGATCGACAGGGCTGGCGTTCACCTTTGGACCAATGAACGCGAGCGAACGACGCATCATTCATCTCACGCTGGCCGACAGCGACGATCTTCAAACTGAATCCGTCGGAGAAGCCGCCGACCGCAAGTTAAGAGTGAGTCGGAAGAATTCCGGATAGAAGGCGACATGGTCCGAAAGGTGTTCATGAAATTCAAATGAGCACAATCGTCGCACTCTCTACGCCTCCAGGACGCAGTGCCATAGCCGTCATTCGCTTGAGTGGGCCAGAGTCGCTATCAGTCGTTACAAATCTGATCCAGGAAAGAGCGCTCGGCCTTCCCACTAAGCAACCGGTCCTTCGAACACTTCACGATCCGAGAACGACAGAGATCATCGATCGCGCATTGGTGACGTACATGCGCGCGCCAAATTCTTTTACCGGAGAAGACACTATTGAGATCAGTTGTCATGGTTCGCCGGTCGTCGTACGTAGAATTCTTGACTTAGCACTCGAGGGCGGCGCGCGAATAGCTGATCCAGGCGAATTTTCGTTGCGTGCGCTCTCGAATGGCAAACTCGATCTAAGTCAAGCTGAAGCGATCCGGGATTTGATCGACGCACAGACAGATGCTGCTGCCAGGCAAGCAGTGCGTCAACTCAGTGGTGAGTTGTCGTTCAACCTGCAACCGATAAAGAACGCGCTCATTGAGGTGATTGTTCGACTTGAGTCCGCGGTTGAGTTCGTTGAAGACGATTTACCAACAGTGCAAAGCGAAGACTTAGCCAGTCAACTTAAACAGATCATTGCCCAGATAGTCGCGTTAGCATCAACTTATGATTCTGGTCATTGGCTGCGCGATGGAATCAAGGTTACTATCGC
Source organism: Acidobacteriota bacterium (assembly GCA_046727215.1). Lineage (GTDB taxonomy): Bacteria > Acidobacteriota > Blastocatellia > Pyrinomonadales > Pyrinomonadaceae > PSRF01. Next base: position 23,132 of record JBKPCC010000036.1, on the reverse strand, counting down.
GGGCCGCCCGAACGTAGGTAAGTCGAGTCTATTCAATAGTTTACTGAATCACGACAGAGCGATAGTTACCGAGATTCCAGGTACGACTCGCGACACCCTGAGCGAGACAATCAGCATGGCCGGGTTACCAGTATCCCTGACTGACACTGCAGGAATTCGCTCGACCGCCGACACGGTAGAGACTTTCGGAATTGACCGGGCGCAGCGCGCAATCGCAGACGCGGATTTAGTCTTGCTGGTGATCGATGGAACGGCCGAGTTCGATGAAGAGGATGCGCGTTTGCTTTCTGATGCGAAAGATTCGAGGTATCTTCTAGTAATAAATAAGTGCGACCTGCCAGGCTTCAAAGCACGAGATGACTTCGGTGCACGGGGCGTAAGGTCCGTTTCGGTTTCGGCGCTAAGAGGCGACGGTCTGAATGATCTTTCGAGAGCAATCGCGAATCGGTTTGCGCAGACGGCGGAAGTTAATGAAGGGTTCTTGATAACTGACGCCCGACACTTTGATCTTCTGAAGAAGAGCGGCACCGAATTGGAGTCGTCTTTAAAGTTAATTGAGAAACGTGCTAGTGAAGAGTTAATTTTGGTAGGTTTACACAACGCGTTGGCATTGCTGGGTTCAATCACCGGAGAAACGACAACCGAAGATATTCTTTCTCAGATCTTCGCGACCTTCTGCATTGGGAAATAATATGAGCTTTGATGAAATATTTGAGGTAGTCGTAATCGGCGCCGGCCACGCTGGTTGCGAAGCAGCTTCGGCAGCAGCGCGAATGGGATGCAAAACCGCTCTCGTGACTATCAACCTTGATTTGATTGCGCAGATGTCATGTAACCCGGCCATAGGTGGAATAGCGAAAGGACATCTTGTCAGGGAGGTCGACGCGCTGGGTGGAATTATGGGAAAGGTCATCGACCGGACCGGGATTCAATTTCGCTTGCTCAACCGGTCCAGAGGACCAGCCGTTCAGTCCCCTCGCGCGCAGGCTGATCGTTCGTTATATCGACGCGAGATGCGAAGAATGCTTGAGGGTACGCCAAATCTGCACTTGCGCCAGGGCGTAGTTGTTGACTTTCTTACAAAAGACGAGCGTATAACGGGGGTAGAGCTACAGGATAGCCGCCGTTTTGGAGCAAAGTCGGTTGTCGTTGCTACAGGCACATTTCTGAATGGGCTCATCCACACGGGAAGAAGAACGTACAGTGCTGGACGCGCAGGTGAGCCCGCTTCGATTGAGCTGGCAGAGGCCCTGCGGAAACATGGTTTCCCGGTGATGCGGTTAAAAACAGGCACGCCCCCACGACTTGATGGTCGCACGATTGATTGGTCCACCTTCGATCCGCAACCACCGGATGAGCGACCAGTTCCCTTCTCGTTTTCGACGGATGAAATTCGCCAGCAACAACTCGCTTGCTACATCGGCTACACAAACAGCGATGTTCACAAAAAGATCGGCGAACACATTACTGAGTCTCCTTTGTATTCAGGAAAGATTAAAGGAGTCGGCCCAAGATACTGTCCTTCGATTGAAGACAAGATCGTCAAGTTCAGAGATAAGGACCGTCACCAGTTATTTCTCGAACCGGAGGGTTATGACACGAATGAAGTCTATCTGAATGGATTTTCGACTTCATTGCCCGCAGAGCTACAGCAAGACTTGGTGCGAATGATCCCGGGCCTCGAGGAAAGCCAGATAATCCGGCCGGGTTACGCGATCGAATACGATGCCGTGGATCCGCGGGAGTTGCAGCCCAGTCTCGAGACCCGCCGAATTCGGGGACTCTTTCATGCTGGTCAGATAAATGGGACCACCGGGTATGAAGAGGCGGCGTGTCAGGGATTTGTTGCAGGGGTGAATGCGGCTCTAGCCGCACAGAAAAAGCCGGCTTTCCGGCTTAGCCGGCGTGAATCTTACACCGGCGTTCTCATCCAAGATTTGATTACGCAAGGTGTCGACGAGCCCTACCGCATATTTACATCCCGAGCCGAGAATCGGTTGGGACTCCGCTACGACAACGCGGATCAAAGACTGACGCGCCACGGACGCGAATTGGGTCTTGTGGGCGACGGCGAGTGGGATCGCTTCAATGGCCGTCGCGATCGGCTGGCTCGGTTGCGCGTAGCCCTTGATCAAACGCGTATAAAACGAAGCGACACGGCGTATCCCGGTCTTTGTGTGGCTGCTTCTGCCGATCTTGGCGAGTCGATCACGCTTGCGCAGCTCGCTCGCCGGCCAGGGATTGATACCGGCACCGTACGTTCTCTACTTCCGGTCAATCTGGAAAGAGAGATTACGCACGAGGACTTGGTGTCTACTCTGGCGGACTCGCTGTACGAGGGCTATATCCGGGCGCAAGAAGCAACTCAAAACCGCGTAAACCAACATGACGACGCGCCAATTCCGTCCGGACTGGATTATCGACGATTAAGCGGAATCTCGCATGAAATGGCCGACCGGCTGGAGCGGGCGCGGCCGCAAACGTTCGGACAAGCCAGGCGTGTACCCGGTTTGACTCCCGCTGCCCTCGCGACACTTCTCGTGCACCTCCGCATGCCGTCAAAAGCCGCCTAATGTTTCACGTGAAACAGCCTGCGAGAGTGCGGGACACGTGAAACACGGCTACATTAAACCTCCTCATTTGGACATAAAACCAGCCCAATTAACGACCCTGTAGCGTCATTTCGCAAGATTGTGTTAGTTTTACCCGCCGTAAAGACTGTTTACTGCGGGGCGGGATGGCAAAAACGATAGCTGTTGCAAATCAGAAGGGTGGTGTGGGAAAAACCACCACGGCCGTCAATTTAGCAGCAGTTCTGGCGAGCGCCAACATTCCAGTACTTTTGGTGGATTCGGACCCTCAAGGGAACGCCACATCGGGTGTTGGAATCCAGCGCGGCAGCTTCCGTAAAGGTCTCTATCACTCAGTTATTCTTGAGGAGCCGCTAAGTGGATTGATCCTGTCAACGCAGATCCAGGCCCTTCAAGTCGTTCCATCGAACAAAGACTTGGCCGGCGCTGAAGTTGAGTTGGTCGAGTTGAAAGAGCGCGAGTTTCGTCTACGCGAAGCACTCCGCTCCGTCGAGAACGATTACGAATTCATCGTAATCGATTGTCCTCCTTCCCTCGGACTGCTAACACTAAACGCGCTGTGCGCCGCAAGGTCACTCCTGGTTCCTATTCAATGTGAGTATTACGCGTTGGAAGGCGTTACGGAACTCTTCGACACGCTTGCGCGGATCCGGCGACTGCACAACCCAACCCTCACGATAGAAGGTCTGCTACTCACCATGTATGACGAGCGAACGAATCTCTCATCGGCTGTCGCTGCGGACCTCCGCGATTTTTATGGCCAACAAGTATTCGAAACTGTGATTCCGCGAACGGTGCGACTCGCTGAGGCGCCGAGCCATGGTAAACCCATCATCCTTTACGACATTCATTCAAAGGGTGCTGAAGCCTACTTCCAACTAGCAAAGGAGATATTGGCTCATGACACGAAAGGCACTGGGACGGGGCTTGGGCGCCCTGCTTTCGGCTGATCGCCCAGCCTCAATTCTCGAGGACGAGCAACAAGACGTTCAGCTGGATCTCATCGACGCAAATCCTCTGCAGCCGCGGACGCATTTTGATGAAGCAGCCCTCAAAGAACTAGCGCAGTCAATTGAAGCGCACGGCGTGGTCCAGCCAGTTCTCCTGCGCCGAAAGTATGGTCGATACGAGCTGGTTGCGGGCGAACGAAGATGGCGCGCAGCACAGCTGGCGGGACTCGAGCGAATCCCCGCAGTGGTTCGCGATGTTGCCGACAACGACATGCTGGAGCTAGCACTCATTGAAAACATTCAGCGCGAAGATCTAAACGCGATTGAAGAGGCGCAGGCTTACAAGAAGCTAATCGAGGGTGTTGGTCTAACCCAGGAGAGTCTTGCCTCGAGAGTCGGGCGAGACAGATCCTACATAACAAATTATCTTCGGCTGTTACGTCTTCCAGACGATCTTCAACGACTCGTTGCGGAAGGAAAGCTCTCAACGGGACATGCGCGAGCGCTTCTTGGTCTAGAACAAGTTGACGAGCAGCGACGCGTTGCGCGTCGAATCATCGAACGCGGACTGTCAGTTCGGGAGACCGAGGCCCTGGTTCGACGCTACAGCCAAACATCGGAGACTCGGTCAAGTGGCAAGAGCGTAGATACGAATGATGCAAATGTTCGCGCCGCTGAGGCCAAGCTTCGCCGGCGCTACGCCACACAACTGCGAATAATTGCCGCGCAGTCGGGCGGAAAAATCGAGATTGCGTTTTACAGTTCCAGCGACCTTGATCGAATATTTGAGCTGATGATGTGCCGCCAATACGACGGTTAACACCCAACGTAGTACATTGTAAACGCTAAGGCCCGGGGGCAGCCGCCCGCGTAGTACAATATACAATGGGTACCTCAGCTTTGCGCAAAAAGCGAAAATCCCACCCCAACCGCAGCGGCTGTGTCAAAAATGCGTCTGATGGCCTTGAGGGGATTGTTAAAGTCCTTTCTATCATCGGTCCAGACGAAAAAAGTTTATGCGCGTACGAACGATCTTGAGCTGGAAAAATCGATGTTCATTCGCAGGCGCGTAAACTTCTGTAGGCCGGGTATTGTAGCCTGGACTTGAACGATCCCCTCAGTGCCGCGAGGGGGATTCTCAGTTTTGACACAGCCTGACGGTTGACCCTTGTTTTTCCGCATGTTATGCTCCCGCCCTTTTGTATAAGCCCCACGCCGATAGCAGTTAATGGTCATACTTGCGCTCGCCGAAAGCTCAGTCCAGCTTGTGCCTGATGGCACACTTCTGTTGCATTTGGTCCTAGTAGTCGTCATGGTAGCAGTAGTTAATTCAGTGCTACTACGGCCGATAAACCAGATCCTTGCAGAACGCGACCGGCATACAAGTGACAGGTTGAGTGAGGCCGAGCGGATTATGGCTTCGGCAAGGGAGATGATGCGTTCCTGGGAGCATGCCCTGCGCGAGGCACGTAATGAAGGATACAAGCTGTTGGAACAACAGCGACTAGGTGCGCTTCAAGATCGAGAGCAGCAAATTGCTATGCTGAAGGCAGAATTAGCTGAAATGGTAGCCGCTCAAAAGAGGGAGCTTGAGCGACAGAAGCGCGAGGCCAAGCAAGCGCTTCAGGCTGACGCGCGGCAGCTAGCGGAGTTAATTGGTTCTCACATTCTTGGCAGGTCTATCACAGCGTAGTTTCAAGATGTACTCTTCATTAATCATCTACCTGCCGACCTGGCTGAATTATCCCGGCCTCGAAGTTTGGAAGTTTTTCAATCTTTTCGTTTTCCTGGGCTTAATGATTTACATTTTGCGGCGTCCGCTCAGCGATGCTTTTAAGGGTCGGCGTGAACGGATCCGCCAGGAACTGCGTAAAGCACAAGAAGAGCGAGATCGCGCGCTTGCCGAACTCAAGGCGATCGAGGCAAGACTTGCGGGACTCGATAAAGAAGTTGCATCAATTCGCCACCGCGCTGAGGCCGAGGCAGCAGCCGAACGCGAACGGCTGAAGAACGAGACGGCTTTGGAGTTGGCTAAGTTGAGGGAAGCCGCGCAACGCGAAATCGAAACCGCGGGGAAAGCTGCAAAGCAGGAATTGCGTGAATTCGCTGCACAACAGAGCTTGCGTCTGGCTGAAGAAGCGATACGAAAAGAGATTCGACCGGAGGACGATGCGCGCTTGATTCACACTGGTGTTGAGCAGCTCGGAGGTAGCAGGAATTGAGTGTTCAGACCATTGCACGACGCTACGCTGGCGCTCTTGCAGATGTTGTTATCGAACGAAGTGAAGCGGACGAAGTCCGTCGGGAACTTAACGACTGGGAGCAGATGTTGAAAAGCAGTGCAGATCTGCGTGAGGTCTTCGCGAATCCTACCATCCCTTACGATCAAAAACGGCGTGTCCTGAACGAGTTGATTGTGCGTACAAAAGTACGTTCGACCACCGCGAATTTTCTTCAGGTGTTGCTCAAGAATCAGCGTCTAACAGAATTATCAGAGATTAATCGGCGTCTTGAGCAAGAACTTGATGAGCGTGCGGGCGTTGTAGCGGCAAAGGTCGTGACTGCACGTCCTGTTTCAACAGACGTTCAGCAAGCCATACATACCAAATTAAAAGGACTGACGGGCAAAAACATCAGAATAGATTTTCATATAGACGACACGATCATTGGTGGGTTGGTAACCAGGATTGGTTCGACAGTCTACGACGGATCGATTCGCACGCAGTTGGAAATTCTCGCGACCCAATTAGAGCGGACCTAACTTCAATAGGCGGGAAATCATGGAACCTATCAAGGCAAGTGAAATAAACGAGATCATCCGTAAGCAAATTGAGAACTTTGAAACCGGTGTCACTGTCATGGAAGTGGGAACGGTTATCAAGGTGGGTGACGGCATCGCTGAGATCCATGGTCTCGAGAAAGTGATGGCCGGCGAACTGCTCGAGTTTCCACATGACGTTCGTGGCCTTGCTCTAAACTTAGAAGAAGACAAAGTCGGCGCGGTTTTGTTTGGCGCCTACGAGACGATCAAAGAAGGCGATCTTATTAAACGAACCGGTCGAATTATCGAGGTACCGGTTGGTGACGCGCTCGTTGGTCGCGTAGTTGATGCACTGGGAAATGCAATTGACGATCGTGGTCCAATCGTCACGGACCATTACTCGCCGGTTGAGCGCATCGCACCAGGTGTCGTTGATCGTCAACCGGTGAAAGAGCCGTTGCAGACAGGATTAAAAGCGATCGACGCGATGGTTCCAATCGGTCGCGGGCAACGTGAGCTGATCATCGGCGACCGCCAAACCGGCAAAACAGCCGTCGCCGTCGACACGATTATCAATCAAAAGGGCAAGGACGTAATCTGCATTTACGTAGCCATCGGTCAGAAGGCGTCAACAGTGGCGCAGGTCGTGAGGACGCTCGGGGATTTCGGAGCAATGGACTACACGATAGTCGTGAAAGCAACAGCTTCGGAACCTGCAGCTATGCAATATCTCGCGCCGTATTCAGGCGCCGCGATGGGCGAATATTTCCGCGATAACGGGAAACACGCGCTTACGATATACGATGATCTGTCGAAACAGGCTGCCGCATATCGCGAGATTTCACTTCTGCTGCGAAGGCCTCCCGGACGCGAAGCGTATCCCGGAGACGTTTTCTATCTCCACTCACGATTGCTGGAGCGCGCGGCCAAGCTTTCAGATGCGAAGGGCGCCGGGTCGCTAACCAGCTTGCCAATCATTGAGACTCAAGCAGGAGACATTTCTGCCTACATTCCAACCAACGTAATCTCGATCACCGATGGGCAAATATTCCTCGAGGCAGATCTTTTCAACAGCGGCATCCGTCCTGCAATCAACGTTGGAAACAGTGTCTCGCGCGTTGGCGGCTCGGCGCAGATTAAAGCGATGAAACAGGTCGCGGGAACTCTGCGCATCGATCTAGCTCAGTTTCGAGAGTTACAAGCTTTCGCGCAGTTCGGATCTGATCTCGACAAGGCCACTCAAGCACAACTCGCGCGTGGCCAGCGTCTTGTCGAGATACTAAAACAACCGCAATACTCGCCAATACCCGTAGAACAACAGGTGCTGGTGATCTGGGCTGCAACCAACGGCTACGCCGACGATATCCCGGTTGAGGATGTCCGACCGTTCGAAGCCGACCTGTTGCGGTTTGTCTCGAACTCTCATCCTGGTTTGCTTCAGGAGATTCGTGAGAAGAAAGCTTTGACGGACGAGATTAAAAGAGAACTTGAACAGGCGTTGCGGGACTTTAAGGAAGACTGGTCTGAAAAACGCTCTGCTGCCCAAGCCGCCGCAGCCGCATAGAAACTTCCTTAATTTATAGGTATGCCGAATCTTCTCGACATCCGACGCCGTTTGCGTTCGGTTAAGAACACGCAGCAGATTACGAAAGCCATGAAGATGGTTTCGGCTGCAAAGTTAAAGCGTGCTCAGGATCGAGTTGTCACTGCGCGTCCATTCGCCAATAAGATGGTGGAAATTTTGGGCGGCCTTGCGAGCAGGACCGATGAAGACTTTCATCATCCACTGTTGGACCAGCGTGAGGACAATAAGTATCTGTTGGTACTGATTACAGCAGATAAGGGTCTTTGTGGTGCATTCAACACAAACCTTATTAAGGCAGCACAGGCATTCATCAACAACAATCCAGGCAAGCAGATTGAGTTACTTGCCGTAGGCCGAAAAGGCAGAGATTTTTTTCGCCGGCGAAACGTACCGGTTGTGGGTGAATACATAGGCCTAACCGGCAAAGGACGAGTTGAATTTGCGGAAGCTCTGGATGTTGCACTAGACATAATTAATCGTTTCAAAGAAGACGAGTCGCTCGACAAGGTCTTTATTATCTACAACGAATTTCGATCGGTGCTGCAACAACGAGTGGTTCTTGAACAGCTTTTGCCAATAGCGCGTGCCAAAGAGTCAGATGCGACCGAGGCCAAGGCGCAAACTCTTATCGATTATATTTATGAGCAGCCGCCCGCCGAGATTTTCAGTAAGTTACTCCCTCGGTTTGTTGAAACTCAGGTTTTTCGGGCCTTGCTTGAGTCTGTTGCGTCTGAGCACGGCGCTCGCATGACTGCCATGGACTCAGCCTCGAAGAATGCAAGCGAACTGATCGATAAGTTGACGCTAAATATGAATCGGGTGAGACAAGCGGCCATCACAAACGAAATTATCGAGGTTGTGTCTGGCGCCGCCGCGCTGTGAGTCGAACGAGATTTTTCAAGTTGTAAGATGGGAAGTGCGATAGCGCTTCCCATTTGTTTTTGGTCGTGGCCAAATGCAGAGAACTAGACAGCGTCTAAGCCGTTATCTGCCGCTCATCGGATGGATGATTTTCATCTCGGTTGCGTCGACTAGCGAATTCTCAGGCGAGAACACGTCGCGAATCATTGGGCCTCTGGTGCTTTGGCTGTTTCCTGGAACCAGCGACGAAACGCTTCAAATCGTTCACTTCATCGTACGCAAACTCGCTCACCTGACAGAGTACGCAATTATGGGCTTTCTCGCTACCCGCGCATTTAGTACTTCCTCTTATGGACCACTCAGGCGCCACTGGTTTCTCGTGGCCCTACTGCTAATCGTCATCTATTCCTTGCTGGATGAATATCACCAGAGCTTTGTCCCATCACGCACTGCCTCAATCTACGACAGCATGATCGATTCGGTGGGAGGGTTGGCCGCACTGGTGGTTCAGGCAAAACGCAGGAAGCCTTGAACTACGCTGCGTGCTGAGGCGTATAATGCGGTGGAGTTTTCAAGATTAGACAAAAAGGACCCGAAATAGGCTCATGGGAATACTTGATCGTCTCAGTCCGACCGCGCAATTTATCGAAGTCATCGAGTGGCTCGACAACACAGGCAACACGATGCTTTACCGCTTCCCTGTTCGAGATCAGGAGATCAAGAACGGCGCACAACTAATCGTGCGGGAATCGCAGAGTGCTGTTTTTGTCCACGAAGGTCAAATTGCCGACGTCTTTCCGCCTGGACGCTACACTATTGACGGCGGCAACACTCCCATCCTGTCGAAGCTCGGCGCCTGGAAGTATGGATTCAATTCGCCGTTTAAAGCGGAAGTCTACTTTGTCAACACGAAATTGTTTACCGACCTGAAGTGGGGCACGCCGAATCCGGTAATGATGCGCGATTCGGATTTTGGCATGGTTCGTTTGCGTGCGTTCGGTATCTACTCAATACGAGTATCCGATCCGCAGGCATTTATTAAAGAGATAGCCGGTACCAACGCTCATTTTGTTACCGAGGATATTGAGGGGCAGTTAAGACGCACCATAGTCGGCGGCTTTAGCGATGCGTTAGGTGAATCAAAGATTGCCGCTCTCGATCTCGCCTCTAATTACGACGAGCTCGGCAAATTCACACGCACTAAACTGACCGACGAGTTCAAATCATATGGCTTCGAGTTGGCGAAGTTCGTAATTGAAAACATTTCCTTACCAGCTGAAGTCGAAGCAGCGATGGATCGGCGAACGTCTATGGGAGTTCTCGGTGATCCTGGACGATACGCACAGTTCCAGGCGGCGGACGCAATGCGTGATGCGGCACAGAATCCGGGCGGCGGCGCAGGAACCGGCGCAGGGTTGGGCGCGGGTTTTGCCATCGGAAATGCAATGGCAGGCAGTATGGCCGAGGCGATGAAACAGTCACAGGGAGCAACTACACAACGAGGCGTCAATTGTCCGAAGTGCGGTACTGCGAATTCCGCTGAAGCGAAATTCTGCAACGTGTGTGGGACCAAACTAGAGGCTCAAGGCCAATCAGTTCCTTGTGTGAAGTGCAATGCTCCATTGCAGCCCGGCGCGAAGTTTTGTAGCGAATGCGGCGCAAGTCAGGAACTTCCGAAATGCGCTAACTGTCAGGCTGAACTTCCTCAGGGCGCGAAATTCTGCAACGAGTGCGGAACGAAAGTCTGATTTGGCGTGACAAAAAGATTCCCGATGGATAAAGTTTACGTTTAAATCCCCAGGTAAATAGTGTGTGTAATGCTCAACTGCAGGGCGGCACGCTTTCTCTAACTCCCCTGTTGACCTGCGATTCCGAGAGGAATGTCAATGCTGAGAAAGCTCAGTCACCCACGTCGCGTTGTCATCACTGGCATGGGATGCGTGACTCCGATAGGAATCGGGCGCGAAGCATTCTGGCGTTCGCTCATCGACGGTGTCAGCGGAATTCGGCGCATCGAATCTTTTGATCCCTCGAACTCGCCTGTGCAAATCGCAGCGGAAGTTCGCGACTTTGATTGGCAATCACAGCTCAATCCCAAAGATCGAAAACACGTAGCTCGCACTGTGCCATTGGCCCTCGCAGCCGCCAGAGAGGCTCTCGAGGATGCCCAACTTTTTCCTAACGACCTGAGCCTGGACCAGCGCCGCGCCATTGGCATAGTTCTCGGGACAGGTGGCGGTGGCCTCGCATTCACCGAACAACAATACGAATATTGGTACATCGGTCCAACTTATAAGGCCAGCGTCTATACGATTCCCTCTTCGACACATGGAGGTCTATCAAGTGAACTGTCGATGGCTTTTGGCATTCGAGGCTTGTCGCACATCATTTCTACAGGTTGCACGAGCTCAACGGATGCGATTGCGTACGCAGCTGAACACATCGCCCTGGGCCGGCAGGAGGTGATGATCACCGGCGGAGTAGATGCTCCTATAGCGCCAGGAATTCTCGCTGCATTCAATCTGATGACCGTGTTAACGAGTGCCTGGAATGACGAACCGCATCGTGCATCAAGACCGTTTGCACGGAACCGTTCGGGTATGGTGTTGGGTGAAGGTGCGTGGATCTACACGCTCGAAGAGTTCGAACACGCGAAAAAGCGAGGCGCGAAAATGTATGCCGAAATTACTGGCTACGGAGCAACATGCGATGCTTATCATCGCGTGCGTCTCGAGGAAAGCGGAGACGAGCCTGCGCGCGCAATGCGCATGGCGCTTGATGATGCAGGCAGGACTCCACAGGACATCGATTATGTGAATCTTCATGGAACCTCAACCATGCTCAATGACCGGATTGAGACTTCCGCGCTCAAGCTGGTTTTCGACGGATACGCGAAACTTGTCCCCATGTCGGCGACGAAGTCTCAAATTGGACATCCACAGGGAGCGAGCGGTGCGGCCGGGCTCGGCGCAACGCTTTGCGCAATGCACACGAATATGATTCCTCCGACAATCAATCTCGATGAATCCGATCCAGATTGCGATCTCGACTACGTGCCAAACCAGGCACGAGAGGCCAATGTTCGCGTTGCTCTTTGCAACTGCATAGGGTTCGGATCCAAGAACAGTGCATTGGTAGTTGAGAGGATTTGAAAGATAGTGGGTGCCAACTACGCAATGCCCTGGCAGTTCAAGCAGCGGAGCTACGAACTCGAGAATATCGATCGCGGCACATACACACCAGAAGAGTACGACGAATGCATAGTCGAACTTCAGCGCGTTAACCAGTGGCTTGGCGATGCGCGCGCTGTGCGACATACCTTGCTGCGAGACATTGAGAATGCGGATCTAGAAACATTTTCGGTGCTCGATGTTGGTGCAGGTTCTGGGGAGCTTCTGCGGGTGACAGCGGATTGGGCCCACCAAACTGGCCGGTCCGCATTCTTAACGGGGCTCGACTTCAACGCCAGCATGGCCCGAGCGCTGATTGAAGACTCGCGGCAGTTTCCTGAAATCACTTCTGTTCGTGCTACAGCTTTTCAGTTGCCCTTCGCAGACGATCAGTTCGATTACGTCCTCAGCTCACTCTTTACTCATCATTTCACAGATACTCAGGTGGTCGAACTACTTCGCGAGATGGGGCGCGTAGCCAGACGTGGCATCTGTGTTATCGATCTGCATCGACATCCTATCGCGTATTACTTCTACACAACCATAGGGAAATTGATCTTGCACAATCGACTGCTGCGACAAGATGGGGCCCTATCCATTCGGCGCAGTTTTAAGCCTGATGAGTTGCTCGCGCTGGCGCGCAAAGCCGAAATCCCTGGTGCATACGTTGAGCGTCGTTTTCCCTACCGAATAGTCCTCAGAGCGTCATTGACACGACGGGAGTTGGACTCGCGTAGGAAAGACTCTTCGCTCGGTACCACGAACAAAGCAGCGTGACTTAATGCAGCAATCGAGGAACAGTTATGAAGTGATCATCGCCGGGGCCGGGCCCGCCGGCAGTAGTACTGCTATTCATCTCGCGCGCCACGGCGTTAACGTGCTTCTCCTTGAGCAGAAAAAATTTCCGCGAGACAAATTGTGTGGAGAGTTCATCTCGCCTGAATGTGGCGACCACTTTCGGAAGTTAGGGGTGGAGAAAGAAATGAACACCTCGCGGCCGGCGACTTTGAACGCAACTGTTTTTTATTCAAGCACCGGCCGCCAAATTACCGTGCCCACCGAATGGTTCACAAATGCGTCTCCTGCCTTGGGTCTCAGCCGCTCGCAGATGGACCACAATCTTTTGTCAAAGGCTCGCAGTCTTGGCGTTACGGTTCTGGAAGAAGCGCCGATTGCAGAGATTATTGGAGACGAGGAACGTGTGCGTGGAGTTCGAGTAAAGATTGACGGAGCTCTGGAGAACTATCACGCTCCGATCACTATAGACGCCACCGGCAGAGCCAGAGCACTCATCAGAAAGATTAATGGGCTGACACGCAATTCATCGCATCAGGCCAGGCCAAAGTTGGTGGCTTTCAAAGTCCACCTCGAGAATGCACGAGCAGCTGACGGTGCGTGCGAGATTTATTCGTATCGAGGAGGCTACGGTGGTCTTAGTAAGATTGAAAACGGGTTAAGCAATTTATGCTTTATCGCCGCCGCACGAGATGTTCGTCGATACGAGTCGAATCCGGAAGTCGTGCTCGAACGGATCATCATGAAAAACCCTCGAGCTGCTTACGCGCTTGAATGTGCTAGACCTACTAGTGAATGGCTCAGCGTAGCTCTCGAGGGTTTTGGCCGGCGCAACCCCGTTCCGCTACGCGGTTTACTGGCCGTTGGTGATTCCGCGGCTTTCATCGATCCATTCACCGGAAGCGGAATACTCATGGCCCTGGAAAGCGGTGAACTGGCGGCAACGACTATTCTTAGTCACTTACCAAAATTGAATAACAGTCATTCCCTTACGCTGCTGGGTCGCGACTATTCGGATGCTTATATACAAATCTTCGAACGTCGTCTCCAAATTTCTGGCTTCCTGCGCCTTAGCGCGTTTGTTCCCTTTGCCGATGAAGCTGCCATTCTACTTTTTAGTCTGAATGATCGACTTCGACGTAAGCTTGCGCGCGCCACCCGTTCTGCTGCGAGTATCGATCTACATGGGGGTTAGACCGCCGCCATTCGTGTTGTGAGAGAACCGCATCTACTCACAAATGAAGCACTGTGCGTAAGAAATTGTAAGAGCTTGCCACAAATGAACTTTTGCGGTAAAAAGGCTTCGCGTTTCTTGTCCTGGAAACATAGCGGCGCCTTTCTCCAAGGAGTCAGAGTGACATGCGGCGAGCTTATCACTCCCCAAACACGCCGTGATACCTCAGAAGTTACCAAATCAGGTGAAGCGAACGGGTGAAACAAGTTTGGTTAGTTTCGAGGTTGAAGCTCTGACGCGAGACCGATCAGCAGCGTTCTAACCCGGTTAAGGAGATTACAATGACGTCTGTGTCTTTTTCGCAGTGCCTCAATGTGTACGTGCGCATATCAGCCGTGTGCCTTGTCACGATTCTTTGCGCTGTCATTTCGTTGGGCCAGGCCCAGTCTGATGCTGCGGACCTGCGTGGCCTTGTTCGTGACCAGCAAGGCGCTGTTGTTCCAAATGCCACTGTTACGGCCAGGAACATAGCAACGAATTCTTCCCGTTCGACGACAACGAACGAACAGGGGCTCTATCAGATACTGAATCTCACGCCGGGTGATTACGATGTTACTGTGGAAGCTCCTAACTTTAAGAAGGCTTCGCTTCCGGCGGTTAAGCTGACCGTGGGCCAGCGCGCTGATCTCGATGTGAATCTCGAGGCGGGTCAGATTAGCGAAGTCGTAACAATTTCAGGCGCCACACCGGAACTGGTTGAGACTTCGCGGACGGCTATCGCCACCACTGTAGACCAACAGCGCATCGACAACCTTCCGATTAATGAGCGGAATTACTTGTCGTTTGCGTTGACGACTTCAACCGTGTCCCGCGACAACGGCCGGCCGATTGGACCAGCGCCAACTACTGGCCTGAATTTCGGAGGTCAACGCGGAAGATCGAATCTGGTTCAGGTTGACGGTGCTGACAATACAGACAACTCAGTAAATGCTTCGCGTTCAACTGTGAGTCAGGAAGCGGTGCAGGAATTTCAAGTTGTAACTAATTCGTTTGCGCCGGAATTTGGCCGGTCTGCCGGCGGAGTGGTCAATGTGGTTACCAAAAGTGGCACAAACGATTTTCATGGAAACGCGTTTTTTTTCCTGAGGGATAAAAGTTTTCAAGCTCGGAACGCTTTTGCCCCGGTTTCCAAGCCGCCATTCAATCGGAAGCAGTACGGGTTTACGATCGGTGGGCCGCTGGATCGCGATCGCACTTTTTTCTTCTTTGCTTTTGAACAGCGCCGCAGAAACGAATCGGGATTCTTCACGAGTGATGTCACGCAGGGGCTGGGAAGTTCCGTCACAATCGGCCCTCCATTCCTACCATTTACGCAAACATTCAACAGGATTACGCCCGGGCAGGCTGGGTACGTCAACGGTCTTATTGCGGCGGGTGCGCCGTTATTAACAAACCCTGATCCGGTTATCAGAGCACAAGGCCAGGCGCTTATTTCGGGAGCGATCAGCTATGCAACGCTGGCCTCCAGCGGATCAAATACCGCCCTGCTCGGAACAAATCCCCTTGTGAGTCCAGGAGGAGCAATACCTGCCGGACAAGTTATAGGACCACGTTTCTTCCTGTCCGGAGCTCCGGTCCCGTCGACTACAACAAACGCCCTGGGCCAATTTATCGCCTTTAGACCGCTATTATCGTTACAGTCGGTCTTTCCTGTTACTGATCGAACAACATTCAATTCCCTTCGGCTCGATCACATGATTACTCCGAAGCACCAGTTTGCGTTCAGGTTTGGGTACAACCCGAGCACGATCACCGGAATTCAGGTTGAATCGCAAAACCAATCGCTGGGACAAAATGATTTTTCGCGAACTGGTATTCAAAAGCTGAGGGACTTTTCAGCCGTTGCCACACTAACCTCGTCACTTTCCGATCGCATCATCAATGAAGCGCGCTTCAATTTCGGTGAGCGCCGCGCGACATTCAAATCGCAAAATGGAGACGCGGTCGCATTCAACATTGCTGGAGCGGCTTTCATAGGGCGCGAACTCTTCTCGCCAGTCGTCCGCACGGAAACACGTTACGAATGGACGGACAATGTTAACGTCGTCGCAGGGAATCACACATTCAAGTTTGGTGGCGATGTGGCATTCGTTAGGATTCCATCGGCGATATTTGAGTTAAACTTCGCGGGCCTTTTCAACTTCGGCGGCCTGACGGCGACCACGCTGGGAGCGTTTCCCACGCTTCCAGGCGTCGGCGCCCCACCAGACTTCAGTCCAGTCCAGCAGTATGGTCTTGGATTTCCAACAAACTTTATACAAGGTTTTGGAAATCCAGTAAGCAAGATCGCGAATAAACCGCTCGCGTTCTTTGCCCAGGACTCATGGAAGATCAGGCCTAACATCACACTGAATTACGGTGTTCGGTATGACTACGAAATATCCGAAGCGATCCCGACTCTACCTTTCCGTGATCCTTTGTCAGGCATCAACCTTTCTGCCGCTGATGTTCTTGCGGCGCAGGACGCGCTGAATGTGCAGCAAGGAATTCCCCGGGATAAGAATAATTGGGCTCCGCGGGTAGCCGTTGCCTGGGACATAAATAATGACGCCAAGACGGTCGTGCGAGCTGCGTATGGCATCTTCTACGATCATCCACTTTTGGCAATTGGATTTAACTCAGATATTGCCGATGCCGTTCAGCAGCAGCAAGGAATACTAACGCCAGGCAGCCCTGCAATCGTCGACTCAGTCACCGGACAGCCGGTCCTCTTGAATGCTGTTCAGGTATTTCAGGGAACAGTTTGTCCAGGGGCACCGTTTTGCCCGCCAGGACTTAGAAATCCGGGCGTTGCCGTGGGAGCTGACTATCAATTCGGACGTCAACGATTCAATGACCAAACGTTCCCCGGATTTGGTCCAGTGCTTCCATTTACGCTTCCCGTCTCTAAGGATTTTGAGTACGCCTATGCCAATCAGGCGAATGCATCAATCGAACGACAGTTGACCAAGAACATGACTCTGTCGGCGAGTTACTTGTTCGTAGGCGCCCATCATCTTCCACACCCGTTGGACGTCAACGCTCCGCGTACCGACTTGCAGATCGCAAACTTTGTCCGCTTTGCCGGACGAAATCCCATTAACACAACCGAGCCATTGGCGTTCTCGATTCCAACTACCGGAACTCCTTGTCCAGGCGGTGTGCCGCTGTTGTGTTACTCGCTTGCGAATCCGACCAGCGCTCCAGCTTATCCAAATGCCGGCCAGACTTTTGCGATTCTGATTCCGGGGATGGTTACGGCGCCATTGGCAAATTTGGGCGGTAGAATCGTCAATCCAGGCGTTGCGAACTTCTTCCGGCCTAGCGCACCAAATTATTTTCTTGCGCAAGCGTTGTCGGGAGGATTGGTAACTCCAGCGGTATTGAACTCCGCATTGGCAGGTTCTTTGCGGACTCCGGGAGTTATCTCGCCATTCGGATCTGTGAATGCACAAACGTCTGACGGAAATTCCAATTACAACGCATTGAATGTCGATCTCAAGAAGCGCCTCTCAAACCATTTCCAGTTCCTGGCGTCTTACACGTGGTCACATTCAATTGATGATTCGTCTGACCTCCAGACATTGTTGCTACCGCAAGATAATCGAAACTTCAGAGCAGAGCGAGCGAACTCGCTATTCGATCAGCGTCATCGATTTGTGTTCAGCGGCATGATCATGTCACCGGGCTCCTGGCGGTCCGGAGATGGTCTTCACAAGTTCTTGTCTGACTTCATGGTCGCGCCGATTTTCGAAATCTCCTCGGGACGGCCGTTCAATATTCTGACAAACCAGGACACGAATAACGACCAGTCGAACCAGACCGATCGGCCCAGCCTCTTAGGCGACGGAACACTATGTGTGCCAGGCACGAGCGGATGTACACCACTGATCACCAACGGTCAGTTCTCGACAGGCGATCTTGGTCGCAACCTGGGCATCACTCACACATACATGTCGCTTGACATGAGAGTCACGCGCGCGATCCGGTTAGGTGAGCGAGTCCGACTGGATCTAATTGCTGAGGGCTTCAATCTTTTCAATCGCTTCAACGAAGCAGCAGCATCGCCGTTCTTCAGTGATGTGAACGCGTTTCATCAGCGAGCGGGTGGTGGCAGTTATTACAGTCGTTCAACCGCGGCGTACGACCCGCGACAATTCCAATTCGGGGTCAAGTTGAATTTTTAACATTTGTCCAAGCTAACCGGATTCGGGCCGCCTCAGCGCGGCCTGAATTTGTTTGTAACCTAAAGTTACCCTCAATCCCCGGCAAACTTGGAGCTTTGTTCCCGCATCCGAAGGGTGGGTTTTGCCAAACTGGTGACTAAGCTTTCAAACCGGCCCTCTCCCTAATACAATCTTTTTGCTATGACCTACAGAAGTACCCCTACCAGTCTTTTTATAGTTTGCACCCTAATTCTCGTGATAGCCGGCGGAGTTTTTGCTCAGTCGAGCCGACCGCGCCGGGTCAAAACCCAGCCTAAAACCTCGGACGACCCGCTCCTGAGGCCCGAGCCGAGGCCGTCACCAAGCGCCAAACGCGCTTCCAATGCACCCTTGCTTGATGTTCAGCCTGTTAAGCCTGTGGCCAACACAGTGGCGCCTGCCGACACAGCGCATGCGTATCAGTTGCTACAACAAAAGCAATTCGCAGCTGCGCTCAAAGAGGCGAAGCAACTGGCTGAGCTACACCCCAATGATTCTGAAGTTTGGAAAATTGCGGGCTTCGCTGAATTGAATCTCAAGCAATACGCCGATTCAGCTACGGACCTGGAGAAAGCCATCGAGCTCCAACGCACGGCGAAACAGGAAGATCCAAACACCGTCGATGCGCTGGGACAGGCGTACGTCCTGTCTGAAAAGTTCGACAAAGCATTGCCTTTACTAGTTACAGCGACAGGCCGCGCAGGATCAAAACCTGATCCTCTTATGCTTTATTACAGAGGATTGGCGGAATACAAAACGGGGAAACCGCTAGACGCCGAACGTACTTTCAATACAGTCGTAAAACTGAATCCGAAAGACTCGTTGGCACTGTTTTATCTTGCGCAAATTTCACTTAGTAAGAACGATCTCGACAATGGGATCGCTTCTTTGAATCGCGTAACGGTAAACGATCCACGTATGGCATCAGCCTGGACGCTTCTTGTGTCGGCGTATCTCAGACGCGCGGCGTTAACCGAAGACACTGCAAAGGCAGACGCGGATTATCTGAATGCTGTGCGGGCGGGTGAAGGCCTGATCAAAGTAAAAACTGACGCCGAGTCAGTAACGCTATTTGGACAGGCTCTTATCGGCTCGAAACAGTATGCGCGAGCGGCAACAGCGCTCGAACGAGCCGCTGCGTCACCAGATGCAACAGGAGTGACGTTCTATTTGCTGGGTGTTGCTCACTCGCGCGCGAGCAATTTTCCAAAGGCAATTGCGGCGCTGCAAACAGCCGCAACCAAATCACCAGACGACGTGAACGTGTATCGCGAACTTGGATACGCATACGAAGTCAGTAAGCAGTATGCAAAGGCGCTTGCGGCATATCAGAAAGGTGCGAGCCTTGCCCCAGGTGATACTGACTTTAAGGAATCAATTGAACGGGTGAAGCCGTTCGCGAAGTGATTCTTTTTGGAGTGCGCTGACTTGTCAGCGCTTTTCAAAACGTGTCGGGCACTTTTCAAGGCGTGTCTGCGCTTTTTCAAAGCGACGAGTAGTCGCGGCGCCTCCAAAACTTGCATGGACGATTCCTATCAGAACGGCGCCTCGGCAGTCGCACGGGCCTTTGCGACCTATGCCCTGATACCATATCTCGGAATTCTTTTTTGTCCGGGGGCCGTGCTGATGGGAAGTCTGGGTCTGGCGAGATCCTATCGAATGCCGGCGGTTGGCGGTCGCGGAGGAGCCTACGTCAGCATCGTTGCGGGCGTCGTCCTTTTGGTAGCGCAACTCGTTTTGTGGTGGATTCTCTACAAAATTCCTGAGTGGGCCAAACACCCGTAGTTATCCGAGAAAACAATCCCCTTTTGTTCCCTTTGCTCGAAGGAGAAATAAAATGAAATTCAGCGCAGCCTTGTTATTGATTTCCGCTTTGTCCATCGGCATTTATGCGCAAAGACCGAGAACATTGGATCCGCCCAAAAGTGATACGCCTCAACCAGCCTCGGCACCACCAGTGCCTTCGGTTATCAAAGCGAAATATGAGGGCGGGGTCGTCGGTTACACAAAAAAACAGGAGGGCACGCTTGTTTTCGATGATACGAATCAGCGACTCGTGTTTCGCAACAAGGAGCAAAAAGAAGTTCTTTTTATACCGTACGACGCGGTAATTGCTGCGTATCCTGACACAAAGTCTGGTCAACCCAAGGCGGCAAGTGTAATCGGCAGCATCCCTGTCCCTTATGGCGCAAATCTTCCTGCCCGCTTCATTAAGAAAAAATACCAGTATTTGTTCGTGCACTTCGATGATCCGGATACCAACGTTTCAGGAAACACAAGCTTTAAACTCGCAAACAAGGAACTTTTGAGTGCAGTGCTCAGTGCGTTGGCTGCCAAAGCTGGATTGACCCAGCGCGGCGACGGCTACGTAAGAAAGAACCGGACAGCGCAAAGTACAGTTCCCGGTTCCTGACCTCGAAATCTAAGTTCTGGATCATATTAGGCGGGCCTTCGCCCGCCTTTTTCTTTTAGGCGAGGTGACTTTGCAGCGCCAGGCGAAAATCCCACCAACCGCAGTGGCTGTGTCAAAAATCCCCCTCACGGGCAGTGAGGGGATTGTTAAAGTCTGCCTACCCCTGCAAAACGATAGTCGCTTCCTACAAAACGCAAGAAAGGATTTCCTGCTCGTTCAACCAGCAGCGTTGATAGCGGGAATCATCCGCAGGCGGGAACGAATCTCGTCGATGAACGTCTAATTGTGAAAGCGGTTCCCGCGGAGCAACCGGTCAGGAGGTCCAATCACATGAAAACCTATGCATTTAGAGTCGCCACTGCTTTGTTCACATTCTTAGTTGGCGTGGCTGTGGCAACATCCTGGGTTCTAAGTTCTCGCATCAGCAACATCGCTCCTGTTGATATTTCAAGTTCAGCCACGGATAGCCGCAACCAGGTTCTGGAACTGGTATTCGTGCTTGATACTACGTCTTCAATGACGGGTTTGATTGAAGGTGCTAAACAAAAAATCTGGGGAATCGTCAACGATGTAATGCAATCACCGTCACACCCTGCTGTAAGGGTGGGCCTTGTGGGTTATCGCGACCGTGGTGATGAATATGTCACCACGATCTTACCGCTGACGAATGATCTCGATAAGGTGTATACAACGCTAATGAATTATCAGGCTGCCGGCGGCGGAGATGCGCCGGAGGATGTGCGACGCGCGCTTCTCGATGGCGTACGAAAAGCTGGTTGGTCACAAGGCGGTTCAGGTGTCGCGCAAATTATGTTTCTCGTTGGGGATGCGCCACCTCACGATGATTATCGTGACGAACCGGATACGAGTTCGACAACTGCTGAAGCAGCACGGAAGGGTATCGTCGTCAACTCAATTCAATGCGGTAGCATGCCGGGTACACGCGGAGTGTGGGAGGAGATCGCAAGAATTGGTCAAGGGCAGTACTTTGCAATTGCACAGGATGGTGGCGTACAGGCGATAACGACACCTTACGATGAGCAGTTGGGGCAGTTAGCAACAAAGCTCGGTAGGACTTTTGTGGCGTACGGCGGTGGTGCCGGTGCGTTTGGCGATGCAAAACGTGAAGAAGTTGTGGCAGAGGCCACCCGAGTTGAAGCACGTGTGGCGACTTCAGCTCCCTCATCGGCAAAGGCTGAACGCGCCTTCAACAAAGCTTTGAATGCTGAAGCTTATGTAGGCGATCTCCTTCAGAACATCGAGAACGGATCGCTTAAAATCGATGCGATAAAAGAGGAAGATCTTCCTTCAGATCTGCGGAAACTTTCACCTGACGCGCGACGGCAGGAAATTGAAAAGCGGCTGGCTGAAAGACGAGACCTTCGAGCTCAAATCATGACATTGTCGAAGCAGCGGCAAGACTTCATAAAGGCTGAAGCTCAGAAGCGTGGTGGAGCTAAGAGTGGGTTTGATGCCGCGGTTTCTGACGCTTTGAGGGAACAGCTCGCGCGGAAGGGAATTAAATAAAACTTCAAACTGGCCGCAGATTAACGCAGATCACGCAGATCAGGAAAGATGGAAATCGCGAATAAAAACGTAAGCAGAAGCAGTAAGTACAAAGCACAAAGTTAAGCCTTTATTCTGTTTTGATCTGTGTTATCTGCGTAAATCTGCGGCTAAATCTAATCTGGGTCTAAGTTCTTTCGCTGACGCTTGCCCGATTTTGCGCCCTCTGGAGGTGGTTGATCCTGATCGAGCACGCTGTGCAACTTTTCTGGAGCGATTAGTTTCCAGGCTTCGCGCAAATGAAACGCCAGCTCTCGATCGCTGACGCGAGGTAATTCAATTCCTACCCAGCCTCTCACGCCTACGTATGGCGGTCTATAGAACTTTTTGGGCGCCGTCTCGATCAGCATTGCCTGAATCCCGATAGCCGTTGGTATCGTGACCGCGATGTGCCCGTCATTGTGATGATTATTGGAACACATGGCGAATACTTTCTTCCCCACAAAAAACGTCGGTTCGCCATGTGATAGTTTTTCAGTAACCTCGGGCAGCGATGTGCAGATCCTACGCACTCGTTCAATATGTTTTTCATTCATGTCACTGACCGTCAGAAATGGTGCATCTATGAGTGAGGCAAAAGCGCATTAATGAGTGGGGTCTTTGGTTTGTATTCACGGAATTTGCGTTTCACCTCAACCGACGGACCAAAGTTTAGAAGCAATCCGTTATCGATATGAGTCGCCGCCAGGTAATGGACCAGTTTTACCTCATATGCCTTAACCAGTGTTTGGACGGCCTTTACCTCAACAATTAGCCGATCCTCGATCCAGAGATCTGGATAGTACACACCGACAACATGACCTTCGTACCAGACGGGAAGTTCTTCCTGCTGTTTGGCGTGAATCCCGAGTTTCTGCAATTCGATCTGTAAAGCATTTTCATAGACTTTCTGGAGAAATCCCTGCCCGAGCGTTTTATGAATCTTATACGCGCAGCCGATGATCTGATGAGTGAGGTCTTCTTCTTTCATAGTTCCTCCGTGAAGAAAAGGAATCTTGGACAGGATTCACAGAATTTACAGG
>JBKPCC010000035.1:0-41834 GCA_046727215.1 Acidobacteriota bacterium | reverse complement strand
ATTGAGAAGTGCTCGGTTACGTGAAATACAGCTTCCAGTGCAGTGACGTCGTTCCCTTGGATCTTTCTCAAGTCCAGAAGCTTCGAACGATCAAACCCTGCCAGCACATCGTCAACTTCTTGTAATGTTCCTTTAATCTGTCTCAGCAGTTCAGAAGCGGGTATTCCTTCACGCTCGGCGAATTCTTTGTCTCGCTGTCTTTTGTCCACCTCACCACCAAGCCCGGTCAGGATCCATTGACGCGCATTACCTGAGAGATGGAGTAAGAGATTTCCAATGCTGTTCGACTGCTCGTTCGGCCGCCACCAGATCTGTTCGTCACTCAATTGATCCAGGCAGCGTTCGATCTTCGGCAGATAATCAACCAGCAAAAACTCGCGAGCTTGATCAATGAAACGATCTGCAAATGAGTCTAGAGTCATGAGTCTGGAGTCTGAAGGTTTGGAGTCTGGAGTCTGAAGCGCAAAGACGTGAGTCTGGATCTGACTGAAGACTCCAGACTCCCGACTCGAGACTTAACTATTCCGCTTCTTCGAAGACGGCTTCTCCGGGTCGCCGTTTGTGCTTGGCTTTGCGACCGGCTGGTCGTGCTTTATCGTCCGGTTTCGCGTTCGCAATCGGATGTCCCGGCGGGGCGCCAGGTTTTCGAATGCTGTCAAAGACCGGTCTGGGTTGTTGCTTCTTTGAATGCTTCACTCGCCTCGACATGATCGCCCGGCCCCACGGTATGTAATCTGGAAAACGCTGGGATGCTATCGCCACGACAGCGGAGTGTCAATTTTTGAAATTCTCGTTCGACGATCACGGACCTCGCGCCGTGAGGCGCTTTTGCCCACAGTGTGGCATCCATGTTCGGACAACACGCTGTTTAATCAGATCAAAAATTGAAGCCGTGAGTAGGTGCCGAAAGCTTTATGCCCCGGTTGGCGGTGGTGTCTGTGAGAGCAGTTTGAGAGCAGCAGCAGTTTCAGAGCGCCGCTTCTTCTGAAATTCTGTAACCCAATTGGTTACATTTTCCACCATTTCGCGCGCGGTGCCGCGAGCGGAGTTCTTCTTAACGGCCTTCTGGTGCCGATTTTGGTCACCCTTTTTGATGACGCGAATTGTTCTTTTCCCTGACATTTCTTGAATAACCTTGGTTTAACGAGCTGTTTGCTCTATCGAACGAATTTTAAATCGCAGGGTTCCCGATTTCTTTCATACAAGAAACGCGAACGCTAGCTGGTCTTGCAAAGGAGAGGCCACGGATGCGATCGCTAGGCAATTTTGGCCCGAACTGGACTTTCGGCCGCCACCGTCGTCGGTTGAGCCTGACAACTTGGATTCAAAATGCCCGCATTCGATACACGCATGCGATTCACCGCCGTCTGAGTTTCATTCCTTGATTTTGACAGCGCCTTTGTTTCCATATCTAAAGCCCAAATCCCGCTATGCGCTCGGTAAATCATCAACGCCAACCCAATCGCCGCGCCTATGTTCACGTACTTCAAGCCACTGGCCATGTATCTGACGCCGAACCGAATTACCAACGCGTTTATGATGATTAGCGCCAGACGAAATTCAGTAGGACCGAATTTCAAGTAGCTGATCTTCAGTCGATCTGTAGCCGCAAACGCGAGGAAAGTGCTCATCTCGTACCCCGCGAATATCGCCAACAAAAGCAGCACCTGGTATCGCGATCGATCGGGCAGGATAAAGGCATACCCGATTATGACGGAGCACAGAAAGAAGTAGTCCAACAGGTGATCCATGTAGTAGCCCCACCTAACGAGTCCAGTGTTTCGATATTTACCAACTTTTCCATCGAGGTGATCTGTTACGTAGTGGCAAAAAATCATGAACGATACCAACCACAACCAGCGGATATTGCGGGTCGCCAGATAACTGAAGAGGAGGATTAATGACGACCATAATAAGGTCAGCATTGTCAAGTGCTGTGTCTCAAGCCAACGCGGTATGTGAGGCAGCACGAGCGGAGCAAATCTTCGTTCAAGTGGAGAAAGAAACGATGTATTCGTTTTCGTGGCACCGGGGAATTCGTGGTCTGTAATTCGAGCATTGTCGTTAGGGACGTGCATGATCAAAGAGAAATCCTCCGGGACGACTGTTTAAGAACAACTTCAGAAACTTCACGCCCTCAGCAAAGCTCAAGCCATACGGAACTAATAAAATAGCAGCGTTAACTGCTGCCAATATTCGAATTGACAGTAATTGCATTGGTGGTCCAGATGAACGCTATATGTCAGGTGGATAAAATCGGCGGCACTTCGCCCTTAGAACGGCAGAGGGAAAATTCAGGTTTTGTCGTCACTTTTGTCTATACAAATCGACGACCCATTGGGGTGGATCAGGATCACCTTGGAAGCTAACGTCCATTCCTTTGCTCTTCATCCATCGCCAAAGCCAAGTTGGACCGTAGCTACTGACACTGGTGTCCTTTGTTAGATAGGCTGGATCCTTCATTGCTTCATCCAATGTGATGAAATGATATCCTCGCGACTCAAATCGTGTCAGCAGCTCATCCAAATAGTCTGCATTAAGGTCGTTTGCATGCAGCAACAGGGTTTGCGGAATCTCTCGGCCGAAGATTTGCGGTGACACGCGCTCGGCGAACTCGGTTGCCGCGATAGTGAAATCCAGATATGTCTCGCGTATCCGCTTTGCCAGCGCCTCGTCTTTATGTGCAAGTGCACGGACAAAGCCAACGTTAAAGATAAAGTCTGAGTTCTCGATTGTGTGCGGTGTGACTTTGTAACCCCGAGCCCTCAAAAAAGCTTCGATCGCTTCTTTCTTTGCCTGCGTATCGCCGGTGTGCGTCATTGGATGGCGAAAGTAGAGTTGGTAAGGCTGACGGGATCGCATCAACTGACGGGTCACGGGCTCGCCTTTCACGATCTCGTCCTCAAATTGCTCAATCGAGAGTCTGTTGAAATCAGGATGTGAGTACGTGTGATTGCCCAAAACCATCCCAGCCTTCACCCACTGGCGCAACAATTCGGTCCTTGCTCTCACCTCTCCATTTACCGTCAAATACCCCTCGTTAACGAAGCCCACAGCCGGAGCATTGTGTTTTCGCAGGACACGCAGGATTTCTGTTGTTGCTCGTTGGGCCTTTACCAGCTCGTTGGACAGCCCACCCGAGACGTAAGGCAAATCATCAATTGTAACGGCCATGGTGCGAACAAGCCCGGTAGTTTGAGCTGTCGCGCTCAGGCTGAATAGAAGAATCGCAATTATTAGTTTCAAGCTCATCTTTGAGGTGTAGATAATCACAGTGAAGCTGCGCGATGGCTGAGGCAAGTTTTCGTCAGATGAAAACTACCGTCTGGGAACTAGGAATCTCGAAGCGCCGTCTACAGCGGAGGTTCTTGCAGGCTAACATATCGTCGATCCGCACCATGTAGTCGCGCGATTTTTGAAAGCGAGCCATGTCCTGCTCGCTTGCTCCACGGGGAGGGCCGGACTTTTTCGTGCGCTTGAGCCAACGGATTTCGTATTCCGCTCGTTCGCGACAGTGAGGGCAACTGTAAGTTGCCTTCTTCACTTCCTGCTTCTCATTGAAAAAGTCTTGCTCTCTCATGGCCAACTAAGTGACAGCAGTAGGACGTATAGGACGTTTTCGACCTGCTATTAAACCTCGTCTCCACAAAGATCTCGAAGGTAGCGAAAGCTATAAATACCGGTTTCATGGCCGTCACTCCAACGAAAATTCAAGGCGTATCTTCCAACCAAGCTGATATCTGCAATAGTTATGTCTTCCGCAATTCCTTCCGGCTTCAGCATCCGCTCACCGGTCCATTCGTTCACACACTGAGCGCATGGACAGACCCGGCGTAACGCAACCGCACGATATCTACACGTACGTCCGTCAGCCCACGTGATGCGCAAATTCGTATCGTCCTCTTGCTTGATTTCGCGTGGGTCGATAGCTGGACCTGGTCTTTCAGAAACTTGGTCCATTGCACCTCAACGATTGTTCTCAACTGCCGCCGATACCGCAGTTGCGTTGATCTGAAAGTGTGACGCGTTCCACACAGCTTTTCCACGACGAAGAACTATTACCTGAGGTGATTCGTGCGGAACGCCAAGTTGCTTTTCAACCTCTTCTGACACGCTTCTGGCGCTCTGAATTTCCACCAGATTCACTTCGTTGTCCACTTTCTGCAACTCCCGGTATGCCGATGAGCTGACACCGCAAGTCGTGCTATGTTTGAAAATAATGATTGGAGCTGCTTGCGATCGTGCAATAAGGCTCGCCAACGATCCTGTATCCGTAACTTTAACGAAATGATTATCCATCAATTCTGTACCGTCCCCCACGATTATTCGATCTTAGCTTACGATTTTCTGTATCACAAACGCATGTTATCCGTGTGTAATGCGTTCAAGTTTGCGACCACAAAATTCCCTATTGACGAATTCAAACAAAAGGAATATTGTGCCGCGGCTATCGAGAAAGGCTTTGGCTGACTCACGAGCCGGGCAACTTGCTGACGACGCCTCACGAGTCTCTTACAAAGACTCTCCTGCTTTCTCAATTGTGACTCAAATTGATTCCTCAATCCTCATCTAAGGAGAAAACTATGTTTGCTCAAATCAAACGGCGCCTCATCCGGCGTTTGCGACCGACCGTACATGTCAGTCTATTGTCGACACTATTCATCTGTTCAGCAGCAACAGCGCGAGCTGATGAAATAGCGATCTGGAACTTCAACGATTCAGATTTGATTGTCGATCATGGCGCGGGAACACTCACAACCAACTTCAATCCGGTAAACGTGTTATTCGCGGCTGGTACGTCCACCAATGCTCGGCAGGGTGACCCGGCGGGGCAGGCGTTGTCACTACAGGGAGGTACGTCAAACGCAAATAACGGACGAAGCATCACGTTCAACGTTAGCACTGCCGGCTACACATCGATCATTGTTAGTTTTGCCACACAGGGATCAGGTACTGGCTTTACCAGCAATCAGTTCCAGTACAGTCTGGACGGTGTGTCGTTCGTGGATTTTAATCCGCCGTTTACGCCGCCCGCGACCTTCGGTTCCTCTCCTGTGGTATTTAACTTAAGCAGTATTGCGGGTCTCAATAACAATCCCATCGCCGCTTTCAGAATTGTTTTTAACGGCGCGACGTCAGCCACGGGCACCAATAGAATCGATAATTTCGTCGTCGAAGGATCAAGCGCAGCAGTCCCTGAACCCACTTCGATGTTGCTGTTAGGCTCGGGGTTAACTGCTGTGGCTTCGTTTTCTCGAAGAAGGCTAAAGCGGATTTAGCTGACCCATTAGCCGAGCAGCCCTCACTATAAGGATTTCCGGCTATTGCCAGTCTCCTACAAGCACAAAGGGAGCCCAGAAGAAAGGAGAGCTGTATTTCTTTCCATTAATCATTGCCAGCTGGGCGTCACGCATTGCTGCTGACGGTGAAACAGAATCCGAAGCAAACAGCCGCTTGTAGAAATCCGTCATCAGGTCTGCCGTGGACTTGTCTGCCACCGACCACAGGCTGACACCGACGGTCGGTGCGCCGGCATACATGAAGGCTCGAGTTAATCCCATCACGCCTTCACCGCGCTTTTCACGACCTAGACCTGTTTCGCAGGCTGAGAGCATTACCAATGGAGAACCAAGTCGGAGGTTGAACACTTCATCTGTGCGGAGGAACCCATCAGAGTTGTGATTCCCGACGAGTGACAACACGACACCTGTAAATTGAGGCCGCTCGGCATCGAGTAGACCATGTGTCGCAAAGTGCAATGCACGGTACTTGCTGATTTCGCGTGCATTGATGTTGTCTTCGCTGGCGTCGAGGTCGAGCCAAACATCACTTTGTGCGCCGGCAGTTTTAGCCAGTGCGGAGATCTGCTGTGCCTCAGTACGTGTTCCCGTTAATCGCGCAAGTGGAAGTCCCTGCATTTTTTGCGACTGGGCCGCAGTGGCTGCGCTCTGTCCAGTCACGTCCGTGATTGCGCTGTCAATACCCAGGCCGCGTGTCTCAGCAGCCTGCGTGGTCGTGCCCGCTATCTTTGAGGCGCGAGGGTCAGCCGAATTGAACACGGGATCAGCTACGATCAACATTGAACGTCCGCTAGGCTTTGTTCGCTGTTGTCGAATTGCAGCCACGACGGATGCTGACGGGGCATATACAATTTCGTTTGATTTGATCAGATATGCCAGCGTTGAAAAGTCACTGCCTTCACCCTGCTTCACTAACACTTCAAACGGCACGTAATTCAGTGCTCCATCAGGGACCAGTAACAAGCGCTTCTCACCAATCAAGGCGACCGCTGGTTCGATCACCGCCTGATAAAGCGCCCGCGATGCTGCCACAAACGGCGCGGTATCCTGCGGAACGGCAGCAGCGAGTCCCAAGCCGCGTTGCTGATCAGACGCGACATCTATTCCTACGATGCGTCTTTGCAGTTTTTCCGGCACCAATTGCGCTCGTAAGTCCATTGCAAGCTTATCGAGCGCTGTTCTGTCCGGTAGCTTGTACAAGTTGACGCCGTCCTTCGTAACGGCCCACATGTATGAAGCTTCCGGACCGAGGTTGTATTCAAGGAGTACTGTGTGGTCGTCCAAAACTTTTTGCTGCACCTCTGCCAGCGTCAGCGGTTGAGCCGAGGAAAGCGCTGCATAGCGCGGGCTGGCAGTTCTGATTTGGTTTTCAATTGATTCGTAATCTGTCTGAAGCTTTTCCAGCTCCGCATCGAGTTCACTAGGCTTTTTCTTCTGCTCCTCAGTGGAAATACTGACCCCGGTGAGGATCTCGGCGATCTCCTGTTGCCGGTCCAGATTTTCCTGCTTTTGTTTCAGCAAATCGGCAGGCACGCCTTCAGTAATCGAACCGCCGATTTCACCAAGCAAATCAAGTAGCGAGCGGGCCCGCGACTCTTCTGTAATTCGAAAAGCCTCCGCCGCGTACTCGAGGGCTTTCGCGCTCAAAGGTGCGCCGGCAGTTCCAGCCTGCAATGCCATCTCGGAAAGCGCTGCAGCCGCTTCGTCGTATACATCTTTCGTACTTGCGAGGAACGTTGTTCGCGCCTCATCTGCGCGGAGACTGCCGGCCCGCAGCGTCTCGATAATCTTGATCGCGTCGCGGTAGCTTGAGACTGCGGACTCCTTCATTGTCGCCATCTTCTTTGGATCCTTTTCCTGGGCCGCCTGCAACCACATTGTGTGTCCCAACCCGCGCTGTGCAGGCCAGGTAAGATCCAAGCGCTTGTCGTCCTGAGCCCCTTTTATTGCCTGCGTGTAGTAGTCCTTTGCCTCCTTTAGTTTGTTTTGACGCAGCATCACATCACCCAGGCTCGTACGTGCGGCCGCGCGAAAACGTCTGGTTTGACCGAGGTTGCCTATTCCAGCAATCGTGACTCCGGACGCTTCGCGAGCAGCATCGAAATATTTCTTAGCGCCATCCAGGTCGTTGTTGGCGAAGGCGATGCGACCCATTCCGAGTTGGTAACTCGCGTACACGATAGAAGTGCGGTAGTCATCGAGTTCCTTTTTTGCCTCAATGGCAACTGTTGCCAGGCTGGTAGAAGTCCCAACGCTGGTGTTACCACTGGAAAGTCCGCCCACGATCGCTCCAAAGCCGCCGAACCTTCTGGTTGCCTTTGTGGCCGCGCCCTCGGGCTTTTTCACTTGCATCTGACCATAAGCGGCTAACGCTTCTGGAATGCGATGAAGTCTGAAGTTGACATCACCGATCTTCGCCAACATCAGATTTGCATTGAAGTTGTTGTCAGCAATGTTTGCGTTTGCCAATCGGCTGTCCACCATGCTTGCTGCGGCGGCTGTTTGTTGGTCCTTTTTAGCTTCTCCCGCAAAACCATCAAGCGCATGTTTGTAGTGATCCAGTGCAACCTGAAATTGTCCCTGCCGAAGATAGAGATCGCCAAGTTCGTCATGCGCTTTAGCCATGCCTCTTTCATTCTTTGCGGCAGTGTAAAGGTTAAGCGCATTCTGAAGCTGAACAAGCGCCTGATCCGCATGACCACGTCTCAACAAACGCTTGCCCTGCTCGAATGCCTCTCCTGCTGAATCAGGCTGCTGTTGTTGAGGGAGCGAATTGGCTACGTTCGCTTTCAACGAGGCGGTGGGAAGGGAAACAATTAAACTTAGAACTACTATGACGCAGGTACTTCCTGGGGCCGTGATTTTCATTGCGAACTCCTGAATTTTGTAAGGCGGTTGTCCTCAGCGTATAAGCCTGGAGGACCGTATTCCGCTGAATGCGGATCGGAATTACTTATGAACGAGATCAAGCGAGGTCACCAATGTGTTCCCGCTTGAAGATACGGACATCGTGATTACCGACGGCTCGGGATCCTGTTGGCTCAGCCCAATGCCTCGAGTCGTTGCATCTTTTTCCACGACGGTTTGCGCTCGTCCATACTTTTGGGTTTTGTCAGTTTTTACCGGAGCGTTCATGTCTTTCTGAAGCAGCACCCACAATTCGGGGTTTGGTCTCCAGGAACAACCTCTGGCACTTTGGCGACAGTAGGCGATGAGATTGTCTTCAATCGGAACTCCCGGTAAAGGTTCACGAGTGAACACGAAATACAAGCGTTCAGTGCCAGCATTTTCATCGAACGTAAACCATCGCAACCGCTCCTCTGTTGCAGCACTTGATGGAATCTCAAACGGAACGTGCGACTGAATGAAATTACCCGCGTCGTCCAATTCCGGACTCGGGTAAATCATCACGGGCTGACCGTTGTTTGTTGTGTTGAATATGTACAGGTAACCGTCAGAATTAGTTTCAAGCAGCACACGAACCCTGTCACCTTTGTGAAACTCGCGAGAAGGGTCAACGCGAACAGCTAAACCATTCTGATCACGCGTGAAGAGCGTCAGCCCTAACCCGAGGCGCTGGCCTGCTTTCATTCCCCCACTAATCTTGGAATCGTTTGCAGCAACAGGGGCGCTGGTTTCGGGCGGTGTAGTCTTGACCGTAACCGAAGCTGATGCAGAGGCGCTGCCCGTTGAGGTACTTGCCGGCCGCCGTCTTCGTGTGGTCCGCGGAGCTGTAGAATTTTGAGCAGGTTTATCCTTTGGACGGCTCGTCAGGAACGCTCCACGTACGTTCCCTTCCTCCTGGCCAGGCGACTGCGCGAAAACAAGGCTGCTCATGGCGATTACGACTACAAATAAGAAAATCTTTAATTTCATTCTTTGACTCCTGGGCTCTGTTGCTCGGGTTCTGAACCAGTTATTGGTGTTGAATACGAACCTCAAATATCACCGGATTCGCAGCTCCGTCGGCCGGAACCTTCACCGTTACAAAAGGGGCTGCGTCTGCTTTATTTGTCTCCGTAACACCCTTGTTACGGTTGTATTTACTGACGAAATCCGCCAACTCTTTTTGCTCAGCAGAATTCAACGGTTTTTGGCTAAAACCACCGTTGAGGAACGCCGGCACCAGATCACGATTGGGTGACAATATAATCGTATAGTTTTCAGTTCCAGGATTCTTATCGAGCGTCAGCCAGTTTCCTTGTCCAGAAGGAAAGCTTAAATCGGAGCCCTTGGCAACACGATTGCTGGTAAGGCCTGATTCGGCGGGAGGCTTCGCCGTCAGAAACGCCATTGGCTGGTTTCCTTCGCCCGGACCGATGATGTATGCATAGCTGTCATCCGTTGGAGATAAGTGAAATTTGAAAGATTGACCGGATTTCAGCGGCTCAGCACCGGTTAATCTGACGGGTTCCGCGCGCGGGCTTGGCTCAACTTCAAGCCAATAGCGCCCAACCTCAGCTAATGACTTAGCCGCCGGATTCGCAGAAGTATTGCCGTCTGTCGTAGCCGCGGTTCCGGCAGATTTTCCGGTTGCCCATTTGTAAGCCACAAACCCACCGACGCCAACTACCAACAGAAAGACCACAAGAACTCCGGCTACGATAAAAACCCCGCTGCCACGGCGGGCAGGCTGTTCAAGAGCCTTTGGTGGCTGCGGGATCGTGATGCTCGAAGCACTATCTGCTTTCTCAATGATTGTTGCGGATGATGCCGGCGCCAAAGCGGGCAATGGAACGTCGAATTCCGCAGCCTTAGGCAATGGCTTATCAACTATTGGAGCAGGTGTAGGAACTGCTGCAAGCGTGCCTGGCGCATCAACGGTTAAGATGGTTGGGGCGTTAACATCGGAATTTGTGCCCCGTGCAGTCGAGATGTCAACAGTGTCCGCCGTTCCTTGTGGGACACTCGCGGCAGCGGAACTCTGATAATTTTTCTTAGGGCCTAAATTGGCGCGCAACTGCAGCGCAAGTTCTCCGGCACTCGCTTGTCTATCATCGCGATCCTTAGCTGTCGCTCGCATGATCGCATCACTGAAACCAGCCGGTACATCCTTCACAACTTCGTGAAGTGGAGGCGGCGTCGTCTGGATATGCTCGCGCCGTAATTCCATCAAAGTCTTCCCTGTATATGGCCGTTTGCCCGTAATCATTTCGTAGCAAACTAGACCAAGGCTATAAATATCAGCACGTCCATCAATTTCTGGATTGCCGTCTCGCGGAATTTCACCCCATTGTTCAGGGGACATATAGTAAGGAGTCCCCAACACCTGGCCGGCAACAGTAAGGGCCGTTGTTCCTCCGCTGTCGGATTCCGCAATCTCTCTCATCTTGGCGATGCCCAAATCGAGCAGCTTCACAACATGTTCGCCATTCTCGCCGGCTTTGCCGATCATGATGTTCTCAGGCTTCAGATCTCGGTGCACCACTCCCATAGAATGGGCTGTGTTCAGCACACTCATGATCGGCTCAAGTAGTTCAAAAGCCTCAATATGCGTCAGCCTGCCGCGCTTGCGAATTTCCGCATCGAGTGTGTGGCCTTCGACATACTCCATCACCATGTAGATGATGCCATCCGAAGCGGTTCGAAGATCATAAACCGTGACTGCGTTCGGATGACGAAATCGCCTTGCTGCCTGTCCCTCGCGCCGGAAGCGACGGAGCCACTCGGCATTGTTGCGCACTTCTGGCGGAAGTATTTTTATAGCGACGCGGTCGCCAAGCAGTATGTGACGAGCGCGATAAACTGCTCCCATACCGCCTTTACCGAGCATCGAGTCGATTTGATATTGCCCATCGAGAACAGACCCTACCAGCGAAGATGGGTCGTCTTCCAAAACTTCTCCATCAACCGGGCAAAAACTCACGCTGTCGTCGTATTTTCCTTTACAGATCTTGCAATGTTTCATCGAGGATTGAGCCCAAACGACGCCGAAAACTCAGGCAAGTGGAAACTTCTTTTACGACACAAACCTAGTGCGAGGCCGGGACGAAATAGTCTAGCACATCGACGCTCGGGATAAAGATTGGGGTCAGGGAGAGACTGGAAGTTTGAGGGGAGTAATCCGCTGCATAGAAGCAATGATGTCATCCAGCAGATATTATGTCTACATTCCGATCCTTGTAGCGATCCGTCGTTTTAGACCGAATAGATGCGATTGGCGTACTCTTCGACCATCCGATCGCTGTTGTATATGGGTACCAAAGTCTGAATAGATCGCTTCATCATCATAACCCAGGCGGCAGGAAATCCACTTCGATCTTGATCGTAAAAGAGCGGCACCACCTGTTCTTCCAGAACTCGATAAAGCGATTCCGCATCCGCCGCGTCTACATCCGCCGTCTCGGCTGCTTCAACACTGTCACCAATCGCAAAGCCGTTCGAACCGTCGTAGGCCTCGAGCCACCATCCATCGAGAATCGAAAGATTCAAGCCGCCGTTTACAGCCACTTTTTCTCCGCTGGTCCCGGAAGCTTCCAGTGGCCGTCTTGGTACGTTAAGCCAAACGTCCACGGACTGGACTAGTTGACGCGCAATTTCCTGATCATAATCCTGTAGAAACACTGCCCGATTTAGCACGCTCGGATCATATTTCCATTGCGCCAATTGCTGCAGAATCAGTTTTGCTCCTTGATCCTGTGGATGTGCTTTTCCGGCAAATACAAGTTGAATGGGACGCCGTTCATCGTTAATGAGGCGTTGAAGGCGTTCAGGATCGGTCATCAACAAGCCCCAACGTTTGTAACCGGCAATGCGGCGCGCGAACCCAATGGTCAACGCGCGGGGGTCAAAGATTTTTCGGGAGGCTTCAATGTATTCAGCACTCTCGTTCTGATTAATCCGCGCATGATATGAGCGGTGACGTACAAACGCGACCAAGCGCTCCTTTAACAACGAATGCGCCATCCATAGATCCTGATCCGGTATTCTGGCAATTCCGCTCTGCCACCGTTCACGATCTCGCGTCTTTTCATCCCAATCTTCACCGACATGCTGGACATACAACGATCGAATTAGCGGCGCAACCCAGGTTGGTGTATGAACACCATTTGTAACGTGGGTGATTGGTATCTCGGTGATTCTCTTTTCCGACCATAGTTTCTGCCACAGTGTGCGGGATACCTCACCGTGCTTTCTACTCACGCCGTTGGTGGATCGACACATGCGGATTGCGAGCGGTGTCAGACCGTAAGGCTCTGACTGATTGCTTTCATCAACGCGACCGAGCGCAAGGAACTGGTCCATGGTCAGACCAAGCTGTTCCGGATACTCCGAACCAAACGACGTCTGAACGAGTTGGGGTTCAAACTCATCATTTCCTGCAGCTACCGGCGTATGCGTTGTGAACACACACCGTTGCCTCACAATTGCCGCAGCATCGTCAAAGCCGATGCGTCGCGATTGCACCAACTCACGAGCGAGTTCCAGAGTCAGAAAAGCTGAATGGCCCTCATTCAAATGAAAGACGTGCGGCTCGATACTCAGTTTGCGCAGTAATCTGATTCCGCCGATTCCAAGTAACATCTCCTGGACGATCCGGGTTTCACGATCGCCACCGTAAAGATGGCCCGTTACTAACCGATCCGTCTCTTCATTTCCTTCTAGATTTGTGTCAAGCAAGTACAACGGCACACGACCAACGTTTGCGCGCCACACCTGTGCAAACACCAGCCGTCCGCGCATTGATACTTCGATGAGGAGCGGCGCACCGTTTTCTCCGTGAACCAAATGAATCGGAAGTTCGGAAGGGTTAGTTTCCCCGTAGTACTCTTCCTGCCATCCATCTCTGCGCAACCGTTGACGGAAGTAACCATAGCGGTACAAAAGGCCTATACCTACCAGCGGCAATCGAAGATCACTTGATGATTTCAGATGATCGCCTGCCAGGATTCCCAGACCTCCGGAATATAACGGCAACGAATTGTGAACCCCATATTCCGCACAGAAGTATGCGACCGGCCGCTCGCGAGTAATCGTCATCACATTTGATTCGCCCCGCCACGTTTCAGCCGGCGCCATGTATTGATCAAAAAGATCGCCGAGACGACGAACCCGTTCGATGTAGGATGGATCCGTCGCCATTTGAGCCAAACGAAATTCAGAGACTCCCGTCAGTAACAAACGAGGATTGTGTTCACACTCTTCCCACAACTCGGGATCGAGATCCCGAAAGATACTCGGTCCATCTGCCGACCAACTCCACCAGTAATTCCAGGTAATCGAGAGCAGAGGCTTCAACGGAACCGGAAGTTGTGCAATCACAGGTTCCGAAATGTTGATCATCTTTTCCGTAGTTTCAATCATTCAATTAATACGGCACAAAGTAGGGTTAAATTACCAATAACACACCAAAACCAGAAATACGCGGTGGAAGCTGGGAGTCGCGCGGCCTAACTTCAAAATTTATGCGTGTTGTCACTCGAACTTTTGATTTTCGAGAAACACCCGCGCGTCATCATCGTTAAAAAGGACAAAACGGACTTCTTTAAAAATATCGTCGGTAGCGAGAATGCTCTTTACTATACCTGAGGCGATCGAAGCAGCTTCGGCCCGGGGGTAGCCAAAGATGCCGGTTGAGATGGCGGGGAAAGCAATGGAAGATAAATCGTGTTTGCGGGCAACCGTGAGAGAATTTTGATAACACTGAGCGAGGAGTTGCGCGTCGCGACCGGGTTGTTGGCCATACACTGGTCCAACGGTATGAATCACATAACGTGCAGGCAGATTGCCTGCGGTAGTAATGACGGCGTGCCCCGTTGGTAGTCCTTGAGGGTAGTCCGTCCTGCGAATTTCACGGCATTCGTTCAGGATAGCAGGACCACCTGCGCGATGGATCGCACCATCTACCCCTCCACCTCCCATTAAGGAAGAGTTGGCAGCGTTGACGATTGCATCAACGTTCTGTTGAGTGATATCTGAAACCAGGATCACCACTCGCCCGTGCAAGAAAGTCTGACGAATCATATGGCGTCGTCACTACGCGGTTCCACTTTGATTTCGTCGAACATGTCTTGCCGTCGCAGTGCATCAGCCACACCTTTGGCTTTATGTTCAGTGAGTGGGTGATCAGGATCGTTGCTGGCGATCTCGAAAACTCGATCTTCCAACATAAATACCCCAAGAGAACCCAACGTCACACCCGGAGTAATTTGAATCTCATCCATGTTATGGATGCGAAATCGTCCGGTTTGCTCGACCCAGTCTTCTATAAACGGATCGCGTAATGCGTGTTCGGCTTCTGATTCCGACAAGTACGCGCCTTCAACGATGAGACAATATTCGCGCACGTTACTGTTTATAACCGTGAGCCATTCGGTCGGAAAAA
The DNA here is from genome assembly GCA_046727215.1 of Acidobacteriota bacterium. Classification (GTDB taxonomy): domain Bacteria; phylum Acidobacteriota; class Blastocatellia; order Pyrinomonadales; family Pyrinomonadaceae; genus PSRF01. The sequence goes on along the minus strand of JBKPCC010000035.1, from coordinate 27,209 downwards.
CCAACGGCGAGCGATGCTGGCCTAACGCTGAAACTTTACCACTGTGATTGAGAACCGGCCAAGTCTTAATTATAAACATCGTCAAGGTTCAAATCCACAGATTACGCATATTTCACAGATTAAAAAAGCAGAAAGCAGAAGGCAATTTGCTTCTGCCGTCTGCTTTCTGCCTGCTCTTAATCTGTGAATCTGCGTAAATCTGCGGATATGGTTTCGTTACGACGCACGCGCATATTGCTCGTTCAGCGTCTGACGCAAGCGCTCGAAGTACGAGTCAAATGTCACGAACGTGTTCCCCTGAAAGAAAGCCTTACCGCCCGTGTCGTTTGCAAGCCGGTTCAGTGAACTTTGCCCGTAACTGACAGCCAATTGGCTGTAACTCGTAAGTCCCACGGATGGTGCGTAAAAACTGTAAACTGCGACGTTGCGTTTGTTTGCCTCACTGACCGCACGGTCCAGGTCAAGCGTCCGACCCGCAGAGGTTGTATCAAACCCTCTCGAAACATCGAGACCATCCGAGATTAGAAGCACAGCGTTCACGCCTTTCCATGAACTGTCGAATTTCTTCAATGCTTCAATCACCTCCACGTACGGATTGTACGGAGATCGACTCGTGGTTGCGGCTGGAATACGGAGCGAAGCGGCCGCCTGATTACGATCCATCGTGAACGGCTGCCGCACCTCCAGGGTACCCGTAGTGATGTACCCAACCATTACACGTGATCCGCTCGGCAAACTGCGAATGAACTCCTTTGTGACGTTGATTTCATTTCCAACACGCGAAACCAAATCATCCTGGATCAGGATGGCCAGGTTCAACGGTGCGATTACACGATCTTTCTGATCGTTGTTAATTTTTGCGGTCGCTGGCAATGCAAACAAACTTGTTAGTGCCAGGACCATCAAAAAAGAAACTGCTTTCCTAAGAAACATAACTTTCCACTCCCAACTGGTACCACTTTACCGATTTTGAGATGCAGATTGGCGCACTTAGGATGGCCGATCCTCAACTTGCCTTCCATTTTCCGCTCGGATAAATTAACGGTAATCCGGAACACATCCTGCTAGTCACACGATGATCCAAAATCAGTGCGGATGCGTCCCCTTCGCCAACATCGCATGTTCGAAAGGAATCCAAATCTATGAAAGCCTATCCAACCGAATCAATTCGCAACTTCGCTGTCATTGGACACGGCGACGCAGGGAAGACGCAGCTGATCAGCTCGCTTCTCTACGTCGCCGGAGCAACGCCGCGCTGGGGAAGGGTTGATGAGGGAACAACAGTAACGGACCACGAAGAAGATTCAATCGCCCGAAAGATCACACTCAATACAGCACTAGCTCATCTAGATCACCGCGATACTAAACTCAACTTTATCGATACGCCCGGTTATGCCGCATTCGTTGCACATGCGCGTCCCGCTTTACGCGTAGCTGACTGCGCAATTGCTGTTATCGACGGCGTCAAAGGGGTCGAAGTGCAAACCGAAAAGACCTGGGCCTATGCAAACGAATTTATTGTTCCTCGTGTGATGGTGATTACTAAGCTTGATAAGGAACACGCGGATTTCGGAAGAGCACTTGAAAGCGCACAAAAGACTTTTAGTCGAGCGATCATCCCGTTCACGCTTCCAATCGGGAAAGAAAAAGATTTTCGCGGCGTCGTTGATGTGGTCCACATGAAGGCGTACGAACTTGGTGCTGACGGTCAGGCGAAAGAGATCGACATTCCCAGCGAGGGACGTGACATCGTCGAGAAGACCCGCGAGCGACTAGTCGAACTGGTCGCTGAATCCGATGACGCTTTGATGGAAAAGTATTTTGAGCAGGGTACTCTCGATGAAGCCGATATCCTGCCCAACATCAATAAGGCAATTGCGCAGAGCAAGCTCTGTCCTGTTTTTGCAGCGTCGAGCTTGACGCAAGTCGGACTGCGCGCGTTGCTGAACGGTTTGGTGGATTACGCTCCAAATCCCGCAACGCACGAAGCAGAGTACGGCAGCAAAGTAGACTCGGAACCGGACGGCGATAGGCTGTCGAGAAAGTACAGCGACAGCGAACCGTTCTCTGCCTACTGCTTCCGCACCGTTGCTGATCCGTTTGCCGGCCGGATCAACATCATGAAGATCATAAGTGGTCACCTCCAGACCGACGCGAATGTCTTCAACTCGACGAGAGGCACGATGGAACGGTTAGGAGCATTGCATGTAGTACAGGGCAAGCAATTGGACAAAGTACCCGAGGCACACGCGGGAGACATCATCGCTTGTGTAAAGCTCAGAGAGACTCAAACGGGCGACACGCTCAGCGATAAACAGGCACCCATAATCTACAACGCGGTCGAATATCCTGAAGCCGCAATAGCCTTTGCCATTGAACCGAAATCCAGGCAGGACGAAGAGAAGATCAGCGCGGCCCTACACAAGATCCTCGAGGAGGATCAGGCGCTGCATTTCACCCGAGATGCGCAGACTAAGGAGTTCTTGCTTTCGGGTTCTGGACAACTACACGTCGAAACCGTCGTTGAGAAACTCAAGAAGCGGTACGGTGTGGAGGTCACGCTTCATCCACCCAAAGTGCCGTATAAGGAGACTATCACCCAGCGAGCCGAGGTGCAGGGCCGGCACAAAAAGCAGACTGGTGGCCGAGGTCAATTCGGCGATTGCAAATGCGTGTTTGAACCGTTGCCGCGCGGCAGCGGGTTTATATTCGAAGACAAGATTTTCGGCGGTGCGGTCCCACAACAGTTTCGACCGGCTATCGAAAAAGGAATCGTCGAAGCGGCGCAAACTGGAGCTATCGCGGGATACCCGCTGGTAGATTTCAAAGTTCAGCTGATCGATGGTTCATACCACACAGTAGATTCCGATGAGCACTCGTTCCGGGCCGCGGGTCGCAAAGCTTTCCGTGCAGCGATGGAGAAGGTCAAACCGGCGTTGCTTGAACCGATCATGGACGTTGAGATCGTCGCGCCTCAGGAATACAGTGGTGACATCATGGGCGATTTGAACTCCCGCCGAGGCCGGGTGCAGGGAATGGAGACGCGTAGCAATCAGCAAGCGATAAAGGCTCAGGTGCCGATGGCTGAGATGTTAAATTACCAGTCCATCCTGAATTCGATTACGGCTGCGCGTGGTTCGTTTCACATGCAGTTTTCACATTATGATCCAGTGCCAGGCCAATTGGCCCAGAAGATTGTCGATCAGGCCAAAGCCGAGGGTCGCATTCGCAAGGGTGAGGAAGAAGATTAACCAGGAGCGTTACCCTGGTAAATTAAAAAGGCCACTCGCGTGGCCTTTTCATCTGTCCTTTCACGTTCACCTGTTACTGGCTCGGCGGCGAAGGTTTCCTCACCCTAAATCCCGGTCCGGGATCTTCTTTCAACGTGTAGTCAGCAGGCACTTCGAAGAGTGTGTGCTGTGGTTCGTCCCGACTGATGTTTGTCAACCGGTACGTTGTCTCGCCGAAACGCGGGTCACTGTGGCGACTCATCACCACAGTCTTTAATTCAGGTGAGTACCATCTCTCGCTGACGATATCGATCGCTCGCTCGTTTCCGATTTCGCCTGCTGGTATTGTGGTCGTGGTGCGGCTACCTTCTGCTGCAACTCCTTCGATCACCTGAGTACCGAGTTTTTCAGTGACGGATCTGTCGTTGCGGTTCCCTTCACGCTTGAAGACGAATTCACCCGGAACTCCGGCGCCCTCCGGCGCACGGAGAGTAAAGACATCGGCAGGCGGACCATCTTTCGGCACCCCCGGCGGCGGCATTGGTCGCCGTTCCTGCACAATGACTGCTCCAGACGATTCGGTCCCGGGCGGGTTATTTGGCGAAGCCGTCTTAAACTCGAAACGAAAAGCGAACATTTTGCGCGCGATGTGTGTTCGCGGGTCTAGTACATAACTCACCCCAGCCACGGGATCGATGATCGATATCGTTTGGGGCGCGTCAGCCCCAGCGGCAAATGGACCAAAAGCACGCAGTGTTTGTTCTCGACGAGTGCGGCCTTCACTATCCCTGTAAATCGATGAGGTCGTCTTGTTGACAATGCGATTGCCGTCGCTAAGTGTTTGCGTACTTTCGTTTATTGCCTGAGCCGAATATGCCGCGCCTTTGACCGGTTGACCATCGAAGACAAAGTCCGAAGCCACGAACATGAAATTGTCTCCAGGCGGCGGCGGTGGCGGCGGTGGCCCGTCGGGTCCCCCCTCCCATCCAGCGCGATCAGGCTTGGATTGCTTCTGTTGCCCGACACCAACCAGTGAACTCGACAGAAGCACACCTATCAGGATGGTGCCAATAAAAACTTTCCACTGAGTCTTCATAACTTGTCCTTTCCTTGCAGGCTCTCTGCCCGTCTCAAAGAATCATGGAATGATTACTGAACAAAACGGATCGCTCGAGCTGAGCCATCAGCCCCAAACAGCACGTCAGCCGTTACCGTTTCATTTTGGCGGTTCATGCTGACTGGTAGGCCGAAAGTAGCGAGCGCGGACCTCGGTACTTTGACGCGGACGATTTGGCCTCCGTCCTGAAGGTTCAAACTGTTACCGTCGCTGAGTGATAAAAATTCTGTAGCAATTTCGGCCGCATAATCCGACGTTGCTGATGCTGATGGTTTCGGCGTTAATGCTATCGATTTCCGCGTTGTTGCTGTCGATGATGCTCTGGTTAAATGCCTTCGTGGGAGACTCGTGTTTGAAGCAGATACTTTCTTCAACACACTCGGCAAACCAGGGGAATTACTCGGTGCGACACTCGTCGCGCTCAAAGGCGGAATATTTTCAATCGGCTGATGACTAGCACGTTGCCGGTAAACCTGAAATGCAGCCGCGCTCATGATGATAAGAAGAATTGCAGCCACTGCAAGACGATAGGTCACGCGATTGCTCGTCTTAACTTCTTGCTTCGCCACCACCTGGCTTCTCAAGGCTGCGAGTAAATTATTTTCGACAAGGTGCGGCGCATCGACGTGCTGGTCGCTACTAGCCAGCTCGTGGAGCGCGCTCGTTAATGCGCGTTGCTCTGACAATTTTTTCGCACAGCCGGAACAGATCTCACAATGAGTCAGCACATTCTCACGAACATCACTTTGCATTATCTGTTCGCGTGCAAGGTCGCCGATGAAAGGCTCAATCTTTTGACAATTCATGCGAAACACCTCGCCGATCGCGTTGCCAACTGACCCTCATCTTCGTCAGCAACGGGTCGCAGCTTCTCGGTTAGCAGCACCCTTGCTCGATGAAGTCTCGAGCGCACGGTACCGACTGCGCAACCCAAAACGCGGGCCGCGTCGACATAACTCAACTCCTGGAGCTCACAAAGCACGACAACTTCCCTGTAATGCGGCGGCAAACTCAGCACAGCCTTTCTTACAGCGTCAATCGTTTCACCACGTGTCACATCATCTAGAGGACAATCACGCGCGACCAGTCCATGTTCGTGGCCATCCTCCGAGCCTTCTCCGAATGACACCAGAGCTTGCTGGTAACGCAAACGTCGCAGGACATGGTTTCTAGCGATACCTAACATCAGACTATTTATTGACCCTCTTGTGGGGTCATACGTGACATCGCCACGAATCAAGACCATAAAAACTTCCTGTGTGACATCCTCGGCAAGCGCGTGTGAACCACTCATCTGCAACGCGAAGCGATAAATTGATCCCTGGCGGCGGCGATACAACGTGGCCAGCGCCTGTTCGTCGCCGTTCAGCACTGAACGTAAGAGATCGTAATCGTCTGGGATGTCTGGTTGAGTCATCCGAAATCTCACCGGCCCGTTGTTAATTCGTTTCGAAGGCCGGGAGAGTTCCATAATTTGCTTGTCAAATTGAGACATTTGGAGTGCGCCGACTAATCGTCGCTTTGGGAAGGCAGCAACGTTGGCTTTCTAAAGAAAATTCACTGCGGAATTTCAAAATCTGGGAACAGGCTTCGGAAGCCAGACGAACCCAGGCGAAGCTCCAGCCAGTCTGGAAACAATTCCGGCGTCTGGCTCCAGACGGAGAGCCATTGCCCAATTTCCCGAGCTTCTTCTTTTGCGCGTTGACCAGACGTTTCGCTTACAGCAACGAACAGCAGATCAGCCCTAACATCTGCAACGAATTCGTGTAGTAATCGCACCTGCACCTGGTCGTCCTGAAGTGTCTTGCGCCATGAATGGAGCTTGGTCATTGAAGCAGCAGCAGTAGTAAGTGAACTAAAATCTGTTTCGGCGAAGGCATTTTCCAGCATATGCGCTCGCCATTTCGTATCACAATCAAGCACCTCGGGATGCCGTAATACCGCGCCTTCCTCGGCCAGGAGACGGGCGATCGTAGCCGGACTGTCAACTGCGGTCCCTCCGAACCTGGCGCAAACCATACGCTGGATTGTTTCAAGCTCGCGCGCGCCAACTGACTCGCAATCCAGAGCTTCCCATACTTCTATGATGAGATCAGTCTTGGTTCGCGCCGTCCAATTTCGTTCTTCCATATGGCAAGACTGCCGTTCGACACGCCGGTAATTAGGATTAGGGATCACCGCCTTTTCTCCGAGCGCGCTTCAAGCTAAACTGTACTCCTAATAGACCACCCATTCTACCGATAACCTACTCAACAATGTTTCATCGGATTGGAGTCTGAAGCGATTCATACCTACGCCAGCCGCACCAGGATAGTTAAGCTCATTCAAGACGCGACCAGGACGTTTGGGCTTCATCCCTTTAAACCGCATCCCCTGTTAAAGGGAGGGCATGCACAAACGCTAGGCGCGTATGTATGGCCGCGCCCATATCGCTTTACCTCGCCGCAAGATGAGGAGCGCCTTTTCGAAGTGGAAAGCGGCGTAAAGGTGCTCTCACGCTGCCGCTGGCACACAGATCGTCGATCGCACCCAACTATTGTTCTTTGGCACGGAATTGAGGGGTCGACATCGTCTGTATACATGATTGCGACCGCAGATAAAGCTTTCCGCGCCGGCTTCAACGTTGTGCGCGTAAATTTCAGAAACTGCGGAGGAACGGAACACCTAACGCCAACACTCTATCACGGTGGTTTGAGCGCTGACGTGAGGATGATCATTACTGAATTAATTGAACGGGACCAACTCGATAAGATTTGTCCTATCGGTTTCTCGTTGGGCGGGAACATCGTACTGAAACTCGCTGCGGAATACGGCGACGCTCCTCCTCGTGAGGTCACGGCAATGTGTGCAGTTTCGCCGTCAGTTAATCTGCAAGAGAGTGCCGATTTTGTTTGTGAGAGATCGAATTGGATTTATAACCGTAACTTTGTGAGGCGACTCCAGCGGCGGATCAGGTTTAAGGACGCTCTGTATCCGGGTCGTTATGACTTAAGCAAACTTTCTTTTGTTCGCACGCTGCGAGACTTTGATGAATATTTCACAGCACCCATTCATGGTTTTAAGAATGCTGACGACTACTATTACCGGTCGAGTTCAATTTACGTTATCGACAAAATAATGCTTCCCACTTTGATCATTCACGCTCAGGACGATCCGCTTATCCCATTTGCTCCTCTGCGCTCCCCTGCTCTGAAAGCAAATCCGCACATACTACTTCTTTCCCCCGAACACGGCGGGCACGTCGCTTTTCTAGCCACTGAAACCGGCAAAAAAGAGGATCGTTTCTGGGCAGAGAATCGAGTCGTAGAGTTCTGTCGTTTGGTGACTAAGTAAACTAGAAAAGGGGCGCCGCACGGAGGGCTGCCCCTTCAGTCGATAATCCCTGATGCTATTGTCCGCACTCGGAATTTGAATGAGTTACGGCTGGACTAAATCGCTGTTGGTATTCAGGTGAAGTGAGAAACGCACACACCATTGTGTGTTGAATTGAAGCATCACGCACGGGAAAGCGATTAACCTGACCAAGCCAAAAGAGAAATCCAGCCGTATCGGCATCGCGCCTTAGGTAACCACAATACTGTGTGTAGACAAAGGAGCGATTGTACTCAGCATCAATGAAGGGCCGATTGACTACTGGGTTCGTTTGTAAGTTATCGTCTGCTAATCGATAGAGTACGGCTCCTCTGCCTCCCTGGTTGAAAAGCGTGATTAGCGAAGCCGTTTGAGAAGAAAGATCGATACCAGTATCAGTTCGTATACGTGCCACCACCGCATCGACAAATTGCTGGCCACTGAGGTCAGCAGGATATCGGGATAAAAACTCCGGACGCTGCACGAACGCGTTGGCCAGATCGAGTTGCGACTGTGCGAGGTTGGTTCCACCAATCACTCGCGCGCGGTCACGAACAAACACCTGATAGCTTGGAATTTTTCGTGCTTCTGTAACGTCTGCCGTATCTGGATTAGGAAATGGTTGATCGTTTCCGTACGCAGCGCGATAAAGACGATAGACGTAAGCTCCGGTCTGTTGAAATTCGAGCTCATAGAAAAATGCATTTGATACATCAACTCGCCTGGCGCGCACACAAACTGGATTTCCACCACACGAAGAGATCTGTCCTGACCAGTAGTCGAGTCCGCCCTGATCCGGCAAACGATTCAAAAAGTCGTAATAATGCTGACGCACAAAGAAGACGGTGTCATCCAGGGGATTTGTTGATGCCTGGCCCGCGTCGTTGTCCAGGAGTGTCACAGTGGCGGTGCTAACTCCCGTCAACGTCGCGCCAGTCGGATTACTCAAAGTGACATCAAAAGTCTCATTTGCTTCCGCGTAAAGGTCATCAGTAACGGGCACAGTTATCGTTTTCGCGGTCTCGCCAGGGGCAAAGGAGAGAGTACCTGCGGTCGTAGTGTAATCAGCACGTTGTTGTGCTGTGCCGTCTGTCGTAACGAAATCGATAGTCGACACCCCGGTTGTAGTTCCAACACGAGTTACGGTCAGTGTGGCCGCAGCCAGGCTCTCGCTGACAAGATAGCTTGGGCTACTAAAAGAAATTACGGCCGGACCTCCGGCGGCGACAGCCAGGCAAGAAGAGTTACTGTTAACGTAGTTCGTTACTTGATCAACAGACAACTGACAAAAATCAAGGGTCGTGGCGGACGAAGCAGATGACTGCATAATTGTGTTTTCACAACCTGCGGTTCCGTCCGAGTGTTCCGCGCCGAGATTGTGCCCGATCTCGTGCGCAGAGAGCGCAACCTTGAAAACTGATTGAGTCGCGCGCGTTGAGATGCCGTAAGAAAATCCGGGAGCGCTACAGACCACCCGTACCCACGCGATGCCTGCCGCATCCATAGGCCGGTTGGTCCAAAGGTGAGCAGTATCCCTTGATGTGCCCGTAAAATTCGCGTTCCAGTAATCCGTGAACTCGTTCAGCATTGTTGCAGCATTTCCCGTTGCATTGTAGGGATCGGCAGAGGTCGCCCATGTATGTTGAAACACTATGCTGAAGGTCAGTCCAAGCTGTGACTCATAGATTCCCTGCACTTGATTCATGATGCTAAGAATCTCGTTGTTCGCCTGCGTAGATCCGCCAAGCGCGCTGACATAATCAAAGTCGGCTTCCGTAGCTAACTCGACCACCCTCATGGGCGATACGATTTCCGGACGTATGGCTGGCAATTGTGCCGTTCTGAGATCAACCTGCTCTTTCAGTGTCACGCCACAGGAAAGTGTTGCGTCGGCCGCAACATCAGAAGCTTTGTAAACCACATACTCACTTGCACTCGCACTCGGGTTGTACTTGTTCGCTGCCTCAATGAAATACGTCTCGGTGGGTGTGATGATCATTCCTTCGATCGTTGCGTCATCAATGGTGAACCGCGCGTCGCTGTGAGGAACTCCTGCTATAGTCCCTTTGTAAGTCCGCACGGGTTGGGGCGCGAGTTCATGAGTGACACCTGTTTCAGGGACTTCTTCGGCGCGATACCGCGAGCCCCTTATGTCATTCTGATTAAGTGATAGCTCGAATGTGTGGCTCGGAGTCACGATTGATAGTTTGCCAGTCTGGCGTACGTCATTGACTGCACTTTGAGCTTCAACGTGGGTGAGTTCGTACCGGCGAAAAGGATGTTGGAGGTCCTGTTGTACTAGCGCGGATGCGGCTACGGATGTCCGGGAGGGATAAATGAAAACAACGAGGGACGCTAGGAGGGCCGCGGCAACGATAAAAAGCGTAAACCGGCGATCGAGTCTAGGCAGGGACAAGGTTTACATTCCTTTCGTTTTAACAACACACTTGTCACGCACTGCTGGTAGCGGTCATGAAGAACTTCACTCCTTTACAAGCGAGTCGTTTTTTCTGTCGGGTATGGAACTACTGGCGCTACGTCTTGGCCAGGAGAGCTTTTGCGCGACGGTTCGTGAGGCCTTGAGGCAATAACAAGAGGCCGTTGTGACGACCTGATTCAGCTTAGGGTGCCGCTTACCGCAAAGTCAACAAGAAAGATTAAGATGCCCGACGTTCGCGCTAACGGCCTACTTCTCGATTTGTTTTAGCAAGCGTTTCGCATGATTTCGCGCGATGAGCGGCAGGTGCTCATCTGTCGTAATCTCGTTAAGCAGTGGAACCAACTGATGAGGATCCGATAACCCCCCGCGTTTAAGCATCGATTCGAGTTGCTCCATTAGCTTAGGCGAATTCAATGGCTGGTTTTCGCGCGCAACAGAAATGTCGAAGATCAATATCGCCTGATCGGCGACGCGCCGGTATTCCGCAATGAGTGCTGCGGCATTGTCGTTATGCGTCCAGTTAAACTCAGCGACTCGTTGACGAGTGCCCTGCTCCATCTTTAACCGCATTGTTCCGAGGTGCGGGAACTGTTGAGATGACTGGTAGTTTGTATCTGAGTCAAGAAATCTTAACGCTTGCCAGAGTCCGCTAATTTTCGCTAGAGCCGGTGGCGAAAGTTCTATGGGTTCAACAACAGGTGTGTCTTCGCCGAGTTTCTCAAAAGTTATTTTGCCGTGTCCGGCAGCATCATGTTCGATGAGGATGTGCCGAATAATGAATTGTGGTTGTGTAAATTCGTAGAAAAATCGGGCGTCGCTTTCAACGCTGCCAGTCGCTGTCCCGGTAAGAGTGGGCTGTTCAGGACGAGCATTTCGCTTGGTCGCGGGCGATGTTTCAGTAGCTTGTTTCCTGTTTTCTTGCAGAGCGAACGAAGCCGGAGCCGCAAAAGAGAAAATCGCCGCGCCCAGAATGACAAGCGCGGCGGGGAGAACTCGCCGAGGGGAACATCTTTCGGGAATCACAAACTACGAATAACACGGTCGCGTGTGTGAATCAAGCAACGCTACAGGGAAATGCGGTCGTCTATTCAAACCTTACAGAAACCAATCTCGATACGCCAACCTCTTCCATCGTCACGCCGTAAAGGGCACGTGCCATCTCCATTGTTCGTTTGTTGTGGGTAATGACAATGAATTGCGTGTTGCTGGACATTTGTACAACTTTATCGGTGAAGCGGCCCACATTCGCCTCGTCAAGCGGAGCATCAACCTCGTCAAGTAGACAGAACGGAGCCGGTCGGTAGTGAAAAATGCCCAACACCAAAGCCAACGCCGCCATGGCCTTCTCTCCGCCCGAAAGCAGCAGCACGTTCTGCAGACGCTTACCGGGCGGTTGAGCAACAACGTCGATGCCTGATTCGAGAATATCATCGGCATCGATCAAGCTCATCTCGCCGCGACCACCACCAAACAACTCTTTGAAGAGCTCACCAAAGTTGTGGTTGATTTGCTCGAACGCCTGCCGAAATCTTTCACGCGACCGCCGTTTTATTTCGCGCAATGCCTCCTCGGTTGAAGAAATGCCATCAACAATGTCCTGTCGCTGCGTTGTGAGGAACAACAACCGTTCTTCAGCGCCCGCCAATTCCTCAAGGGCCATCATGTTGACTGCACCAAATCCCTCAAGGCGCTTCCGCAACTCTTCAACGCGTGCATGGCTTGAATCAAAGTCGAAATCGTCTTCCAAAGTAACTTCAGCAGCCAACTGTTCAAGAGATTGATTGAGTTCAGCCTGACAGTTTTCGTGCACGAACGATAGACGTGCCTGCGCTTCGGCACGCTGCACCTCAAGTGCTGAGCGACCGTCGCGCAATTCCGCGGCCCGCTTATTCAACTCCGAAAGCTCGCTCGATAGCGAGTCGGCTCGCTGGCGTGCCTCATCGAGCTGAGCCGAAAGTGAGGCGATCAAATGTTCTTCTCTCGCTCGCTCGTCCTCAACGCTATTGGCCTTCGCCTGCAACTCAGTAATGGATCGATTAAGTTCATCGGCCCTGGCGCTCATTTCAACGAGCTCAAGGCGATGGCGATCGATCCGACCCGTCAGTTCGGTTAATTCGTTCTCCATGCGGCGCAGCTCGGTCGCTGTCGAACGGCGCCTTTCAGCCGCAGCAGCAGCAGTCGCTCGCTGCTGAGCCAGAGCTTCGCCCTCGACCTCCGTAGCGCGACGTAGCTCCGAAAGCCGGGTAGAAGCCTCGGATACGGTCAAAGAAGCTGCCTCGCGAGCTGCCTGGGCCGTTTCGGCATCTGTCAATGCGGATTCCCGACGCCGCACGACATCGACCTGTTCGGCTTGCAGTCGTGCAGTGTCGTCGGCAACAACTCGCAAATGTCGCTCGGCACGCTCGACCTCCTGAAACAGGCCCGCGGCCGTTAGTTCACGCGCCATCGTTTCTCGTTCTTCACGTCCGATAGCTTCGTTGTACAGGACTACAGCCTCTTCAAGGACAGTCACTCGGTCCCGAGCTTGTTTCAATGCCTGTTCCGCAATGTCAACCTGGGAAGAGAGGACTTCCGCACGAGCGTCAAGCTCACGAAGCTCTCGTTTGAACGTCAACAGGCCCGCTCCCTCTTCGAGATCTCGAGCATCGCCGGCGTTCACAAACTGGCCGGCGACGATCCAGTCTCCATTGAGAGTGACGTACATGTCACCGCGGCCGATCGATTTGGCCATCGCATCTTCCAGATTGAGAGCGATGCGCGCGTTCATTCGGTCAGGCAACACCCGCTTCAAAACCGTTAAGAGTTCACGCGGGGCTCCGAGAAGATCACTTACACGCAAATCAGCCGGAACTTCACTGTCAAAGGAGATCGAAAGTGCAGGTCTTTCGTCAAGCTTGCATACCAGCGTGTCTATTTCGTCGCTGCCGCCATGCAAACCGGCTACGAGAAAGCTGGCCCGTCCACCGCCGTTTTCTCTTAACCATTGCGCAGCTCGGACAGCATCGTCAGGTGTGGGGACTACGATTGCTTGCAACGATGATCCAAGAACACCTTCCACTGCTCGCTCCCACTTGGCTTCTACGTTAAGCGCATCCGCAAGCGTCCCTATGAAATGAAAATCGCGTGGGGTGTCACTTTCAGAAAAGATGAGTTGAACCGCTGGTGAATAATAGGCGCGGCGCTCGTCAAGCTCTTGTAAGCTCTCAAGCTTGTGTTTTGTGCGCGAATACTCATCACGAACTCGCGACAAGTCGGCTTCCGTGTCACTGACCGCTTCGTGTCCCTGAACGACAGCATCAACGGCAGTTTCTCGTTCTCGGTTTAGTTGCGCGATGTGATCGCGAGCAGATGCGATCTCCTGCGAAAATTTTTCAGCTTCGAGCTTCTTCTCAGCATGCTGATTCTCTGCACGCTCTCCTTCGCGTGCCAGTCCATCCGCTTGCACCGATAACCTTTCCAAGGTGTTATCGAGCTGTCGGGCAATCTCACGGAGACGTTCAGCAAAAGCCGTCTGTCGCAAGAGCTCACCACGAGCAGTTTCGATGTCCGACTCCGTCTCATTAGCGGCAGTGAGTTTGGCGGCGTAGGACTCTTCTGCCTCCTTAAGAGCTGAACCACTCTGCTCAGCTGCGGCCTGTAAGCGAGCGTCTTCTCCCTGTAATCGCCTGCACTCTGATTCGATCAGGACCAGGCGCGCCTCTAATGCAGTAACTTCAGACTGAACTTCAGTCTTGCGCTTCTCAAGGGCAACCAATTGCTGCTTTTGGTAAACGCATTCGCGCGCCTGGCGGTCCCGCTGCAACACAGCTTCTGCCGCGGCAGCTCGCGCGCCGGTCAACTCGTCTTCAATAGTTCGTGCTTGAAGTGTTGCGTTACGAGCGTCGTTCTCTCGGTTGGCCAACTCGGCGGTCAACGCATGCTCAACGTTCGTAACTTCTTCAAGTTTTCCTCTTGTTTCTTCGAGTAGCCCGGCCAGCTTTCTATCCTCTGCGACATAGACGCGACGAAGAAGCTCACGCAATTCGTCTCGAAGGACGGTGTAGCGCCGCGCCTTTCCAGCCTGGCGACGCAGGCTGTTCACCTGGCGATCGATTTCAGAGATGATGTCGGTGATGCGAGACAGATTTGTACGTGCTGCCTCAAGTCGCGCCTCGGCTGCGCGCTGTCTTACTCGAAACTTAGTAATGCCGGCCGCCTCTTCAATGATCGTGCGGCGGTCCATTGGCTTGGCAGAAAGAATCTGTCCGATTCGTCCCTGCTCAATGATCGCGTAATGGCCACCGGACAGGCCCGTTCCGGAGAACAGATCCTGGATATCGCGCAAACGACAAATTCGATCGTTCAGCAGATATTCGCTTTCGCCGGATCGATAGAGTCTGCGAGTAACAGAAACAGCCTCACCTGGAGCAAATTCGAGCGCAAGGTTTCGGCGACGCCAGTGGCGTTTATGCGCCCGTTGCGCGGGACGCTCGTTTGCAGCGGCTGTATCACCTTCTGTTGGCTCTGTTTGCGAGGGTGTTTCAGGTAGGGCTTTTTCGGCGTTTGGTTCGTTTGTCTGTAATTCCTGGGTATAAACCCCCTCAATCTCTACGACGCGATCGTCGATCTGTTCGAGTGTGGAGTCTATGTCTTCAATATCGGGTTCAGACTCCACGACCTGGTCCCGCACCATGTGCATAACAACCTCGGCCATACCGCTCGGAGGTCGATTTCTTGAGCCCTGAAATATGACATCCTTCATTTCAGAGCCCCTGAGGTGCTTAACTCGCTGCTCTCCGAGAACCCAGGCGATCGCATCGGCAACGTTGCTCTTGCCGCAGCCGTTTGGCCCGACGATCGCAGTTATGCCGTCTCCTGTGAAAACAATCTCGGTGCAGTCAGCAAAGGACTTGAAACCCGTGATTTCTAGCCGCTGGAGTTTAAACATTCGCGAATCGTGTGTGTCAGTTGGCTTGGGCCTGTTAGCGCTCCCGCTGGCTAACAGGATAAACGAACGGGTGAGCAAATATAAGTGGCGGCTGCTTAGAATGTCAACTAAAACTTGAACTTAACGCACGTTAATCCTAGTGAGACAACACAGTTAGAAATGTCGAGCTTAACTGTCGCAGAAATAGGATGCAGAGGACCGACCTGACCTATCGTCGCCCGCTATTGCCGTGCGGCGATATCCCGCCGAACCAGGATCAGAAGCTCTACGCCGGGTCGGAGCGCGTAACTTCCCTGCGGATTCAGTCCGGAGTTTACGATTTGATACCGGTCGCCGAATGTCGCCTGCGCCTCGGCGCGTTGGGCCTCCGAAGCAATTACGACCGGTTCGGTCGAGGCTGCCATTCGGCCGTAATAGCCGACGCGCGTGTAGTCTCTAAGATACCAGGGCAATGGCCAATAATCCGGTGAGACTATGGTTATGCCAGTCTTATCTCCCTCACCACTGATTCGTGCAATATGAGTGATTTCGTCCACGAGATTCAGGGTCTCGCGCCGTGTATGCGCATAGACATACACGTAATATTGCATGTGCAACGGCTCACCAAGGAAGTTTAGATCCACCGTCCTTTTATCGTTGTCATAGTTTATAAAGTTTAGATCTATTGCCTGGTACAGACTTACGGAAACACCCAGGACCAGAATTGCTCCAACGACCGGCAATTCCCGTCCGGAAAATTCATACAGACCTTGTAACGCACATCCGGCCGCGAGACCGAGTGGGATAATCATGTTGAGAGTTAGCCATGGTGTTTTATACGGTACTAACGAGTAGGCGGCGAGCATTCCCAAAGTCCAAAGCGCAGTGAATACGGCGAAGGAATTTATTGGTCGCCAGATCGCCATTACCACTCCCATGATCCCCAACAACAACAGTGGACTCTCCTGCAATGCCAACCACTCGAAGTATTGCCAGCGCGGATGCACATGCGCACTTTGCCCGGTCTTGGTCCAAACCTGAAAAGTATTTAGTGAATCAATGACACCCTTCGGATAGTTAGTGAAAAACGAAGAGTAGAATAAGACCGCTACTCCGACAAAAACTGCTATAGCAATCAGGCCGAGAATTGTGAGCCGTCCTAAACCGCCGAGGCGTTCAATATGCTCTTTCAGACGTTCAGTGATGCCTGCACCGGTCGGAGAATACTTTCCGCGTGGCTGTCGATGACTTGAGCGACTCCGAAACCCCAAATAGAGTTGCGTGAGGACTAAAGCGATTAACAAAACGGGGATGTTTATGATGAAAGTTTCTTTGGTGGCAAACAACAGTGCCGCCGAAGCTGCTGCGAGAATCACATACACCGGGTGACCGTCCTCAAAGTACTTCAGAGCTACAACCACGAGTGCAAGCGTAAAGAATACAAATAAGGTTTCATGAATGAAATAACGAGAGAGGTACACTGCGCCGGGGGAAACAGCCAATAAAGCACCGGCACCCAGCGCTCCAATCGTTCCCAACCGTCGTCTAAGCGTGAACACAAGAGCAATTGTGGCAATCCCAAAAGCAGCCGTGACAAATCGGATCGTGTTTGTGTTCAGTCCGTACGTGTTCTGCGCTTGGACGCCGAAAAGAAATCTGAGTACCCAGGGAATGATGGCTGAGAAGTAATAAAGAGACGGTCCGTGGTAATTTGCCGGGTCGTACTGGTATGCCCCGTCGCGCACAAGTCGCACAAGAAAGTTTCCATTCACTCCCTCATCATGGTGCAGCGGCACCAAATCCAGATGATACAGACGTAAGACTGCTCCAATGGCCAGAACAACTACACATCCAATTATCCATACTCGGTCCGAAAGATCAGTGGATTCAACGGCCTGTACCAGCCCAGGCGTCTGATTGCTACTCTTAGTCGTTGCCCGTTGCGAATATTTACGGCGTGACTTTGAAGAGGCGGTACTCACCAACTTCTCCTATCCTTCCAAATTGCGAAATGAATTGCTCGTTGATCGTTAGAGTGTTCCGTTCGTGGGGACCGACGACCAAATACTCGATCTGATATTTCCTAAGAAGCAGTGGAGCATCGGGTGCGCCGGAGTAGATTCTCCGAATCTCACTTTCACGTTGTGTGAAATCCAGACCGTGGGTCCAAATGTGACCTGGATAACCCAGCAGTGAGCGGCGACCAGTCAGGAAGATCGGGTGATTGTGCACCGGCGCATGAACGGTCAATGCCTTCGGTTCGGTTTGCTGTTTCACGAAGTCTGCGAATTTGATGCCTGCCGCATCAAAGATTTGATATCCAGTTGATTGCAACGTTATTGCAGCAACGTCCAGCGCACCCGCAAGAGTTACACACAAGAACAGCACCACCGCTAACGCTTTTTGTCCCGTCCCCTGACGCCATAACCTGCTCAAAAGCAAGGCCACAAGGGGAGCGGATGCGAGCCACCAGTAATACAAGACTTTGATGTTATCCCAAATCCACGGCGCCATCTTCAGCACATTTGGAACTATGAAACAAAGAGTAAACGGCAAATAAAACAGCAGGACGCGCCTGGATACGAGGTACTCTTTTCCACGCCAAAGGATCGCTGCAACGATCAATGGTATATACAAGCCAGTGTTTTTGAACCAGAACCAAAGTGCGCTGTCACTGCCGCGGTCCCAGCCAAACTGCCACTCAAAAAACTTCATTGCATCCACCGCACTATGATGTGTGGACCACCACATTTGTGGCAAAGCCACTATCGAAGCAACTGCAACGAATATCGCCCATGCCCGCCATCGACGTTGCAGCAGCCCAATGCACGCGCCCACGGCCATCACCACAACGAAGCTATGCGCATGAACAAGCGGCAGCAGACCTGCTATAACACCCGCGGCAGCCATTCGGTACTCTGGTTTGACGTGCAGCAGTGGGATTGCTATCACACTCAGGCTTTTTTTCTTCTTCGACAGCTCGCCCTTTCTCTTTTTATGCGCCCCGTGTCCCTTATTCTCCGCGTCCTCGGAGCCACGCTTCTCCGCATCACCCTCGGTGGCAAGCCACCACTGCGTGAACACCATTACCGCAAGTGGCAATCCAAGCAAGATTCCCCGTTGTGGCACGAGTAGCGCTGAGATAGCATTTCCCCACCGCCAGGTTGTTTCGGGTATGACGGTAACGGACGGCGGAAGATTGGACAACGCACCGAAAAGCCCTTGTTCATTTTGCTTTCCATTTTCGAAAAGCAGAATCCAACCAAATCCTCCATTCAGTAATGCGAGCAAAGGTGTGACGAAAGATGCCAAACGATCGCGCAGCATTACCCAGGCCCAACGCTGAATCAGGCCTACGAAAGAAACGGCCAGAATAAGATTCTCAATAAACATCGACTCACGTAAGCTCGCGCCGCACCGAACGAAGATCGCCGATACAAAATCCGTGAGGAAGGGATAAGTAAACGGCACTCCCGCAAACGTGGGATCTTGAGGCGGAAAGTTATCGCCATAAGCAAAACTCGTTATGACACTGATATGAAAGGGTAGATCACCAAAGTTGTTAAGCAACCCAGTGAAAATACCGGTGTTGTCCTCAATTACCGCGCGGTCAAAGATGCGCCAGAAGATCAATGCAACAGCGCCGTAGAAAGCGCCATACGAAAGTGTGCGGCCACTGAGTCGACGAAGAGCGTCAGAGGTGGCGTACAGGTCCGCGGCCAACGCCCTTCTGCGACCCTGGTCGACCAACAGAAAAACTGAGCCGCACAGAACCGCCGCCGTTAGGATCACCGAAACCGCCGTCAATCCCAAAAAGGATGCGAAGCCGAAACCAATCAGACCAAGAAGTGCTATTCCAACGCAGGCGCCACCACAGATGCGGTACCCGAAGGAAGGACCTTCGTCATAAAGATAGGAGAGAAGCGTGCCGCTGAACACCGCTATCAGCGCCACTGCGAGCGAAATAATCATTTACCGGAAGCTATTTTCAATGTCCACGATGATGTGGTTTTTGTCGAATGCAGGATTATACGCGAAGCGAGTCTTTTGCATCACGGAATGCGATCGGTTAGTTTGAGTTCAGCGAGGAAATCGAAATGTTGCGTGCAGGGATAGTCGGTTTACCCAATGTAGGTAAATCGACGCTCTTTAATGCGCTCACTGCGCAAACAGCGGCTCTCGCCGCAAATTATCCGTTTGCCACTATCGAACCGAATGTCGGAGTGGTGCCCGTGCCTGACAAGCGCTTGGAGCCGCTTGCACGGTTAGTGAAAACAAGCGTTATCGTTCCGGCTACTGTTGAATTTCTGGACATCGCAGGATTGGTGCGCGGCGCATCAAAAGGCGAGGGTTTGGGAAATCAATTCCTCGCAAACATTCGTGAGACCGATACCGTAGTTCAGGTGGTCCGTTGCTTTGAAGATGAAAGCGTGATCCATGTTGAAGGTTCAATTGATCCTGCGAGAGACATCGAAACGATTCAGATCGAATTGGCGTTGGCTGACCTTGCAACGGTCGAGCGCCGTCAGGAGAAAGCACAGAAGGCAGCCAAGAGCGGTGATAAGACTGCAAAGACAGAACTGACCGTGCTCGAAAAGATACGGCCGGCCCTTGAAAATGGAAAAGCTGTACGAACCGTTTTACTCACCGACGACGAACGTACAATTCTTCGAAGCTTTTTTCTACTTACCGCTAAGCCCACTATCTATGCCGTGAATGTTGACGAAACCAGTCTGGCCCAATCAGATCGAAACCCGCATGTGGCGATAGTTCGTCAGATTGCGCAGACCGAATCTGCAGAATGTGTTGTCATTTGTGCTCAGCTGGAAGCGGAATTGGTTGAGCTTCCCATCGAAGAACGGCTTGCATACTTGCAAAGCCTGAATGTAACCAGCAGCGGGGTCGATCGGTTAATCAAGGGCGCGTACCATCTGCTGGGTTTAATGTCATTCCTAACTGCCGGAGAAAAAGAAGTTCGCGCCTGGACCATTC
Organism: Acidobacteriota bacterium; assembly: GCA_046727215.1. Lineage (GTDB taxonomy): Bacteria > Acidobacteriota > Blastocatellia > Pyrinomonadales > Pyrinomonadaceae > PSRF01. Next base: position 7,173 of record JBKPCC010000035.1, on the reverse strand, counting down.
CTCAGGGAACGCGCGCGCAGCCGGCTGCAGTCGTTATCCATTCGGACATTGAACGAGGATTTATTCGTGCAGAAGTAATTAATTACAACGACTTATTACAATCGGGTTCGTATGCAGCAGCAAGAGACAAGGGCCTGCTGAGGTTAGAGGGCAAGGACTACGTGATCCAAGAGGGCGACGTAGTTCACTTTCGTTTTAATGTGTGAGGAGGACGCTAATTAGGTTGAAGACCTTCCGTTTTGACGATCTCGAATAACTTTGATCAGCTCATCGAGCCGCTGATCGGCGTGGGTCTGAGAATCAGCAAGTCTCGTTTGCGCTTCTGCTAGTTTGACAAATCTCTCACCAAATCTCTTGTCATTCTCGGCGAATCTTTCCTCATTTTTGGCGAATCTTTCCTCATTTTTGATTTGAGCGTCGATTATGATGTTTATCTTCTCGTCTTGTTCTCGCATTTGACGCCGAGGACGCACTCCTGCCTTAATCATCAGCTTGACGATCCGCTCAAGTCGATCGAATGCCTCAGGTGTCATTTTGTCCTTTCGCTCGCCCAACCCGACAGCAATGATCGCGCTAGGCGTTTCGCCTGGTCAAGCAGAGAATCGTGTGTTGTGAGACAGGCCGGATCACGCTGAGGTGAGTCCAGCGTATGAATTGTTGTACTTGTGGGAGATGCTAGTCGAACCGGACCAATTATGGCAAGCAGATCAGACTGGTAGACCAAGAAGCATGCATCACCTAAGCAATGCGCGGATCCCAACGAGGATCAAATAACCAACGGCCAGGGCAACCGCCAGTTTTATTAGTGCCACTGCGAACCAAACAAGGAAACCCAAAATACCCAATGTCAAACCCACAGCCTTGAACACAATTGGAATACCCACGCCAAGCACAAACAACCCCAGCAGAATCATTCCAATAACTCTTAGAACATTTTTTGCGTCGCTCATTTTCGTCGATCTCCCCGCCGAAATCCTTTTTCGCGCCAGAACCACTCTTTATCTTTGCGCTCGCCTGGCTATACGAACATGAATGACAGAGCGTTCCGTCGAAGATTTCGGAGCTAAAGTTGGATTTTTCGCACTGTATTGTCCGGATCAAACACTCCAAATACCTATCATGAACCGCCCCCAAATTCCTAGACAAAACTGCCCGGCGGGTTGAGTCGTCCCTCCCAAACCCTGTTCTCGGCGGTCGCTTTCCGTCGCTGCTTTGGCGATAATTTGTCGAATCGATTATGGCATTTTCTACTCCGCGAAGCCTTTTTGGGGATATGGGCGCAGAGCCTGGCGCCGACAAATCGGCGCCATTGGCCGATCGCATGCGTCCGCGCTCGTTGGAAGAATTCGTCGGTCAGGAGCATCTGGTCGGAGGGGATCGGATTCTCAGGCGATTGATCGACCGCGGTGGTACCCTGCCGTCACTCATTCTCTGGGGAGCTCCCGGCACGGGCAAAACTACGCTGGCGCGACTGCTGGCGGAACGAACGAACGCGCGGTACGTTGCCCTCTCTGCCGTATTTTCCGGAGTAAAGGACCTCCGAGACGCCATCGCCGAAGCACGGCGTGAGGCGAAGTTCGGTCAACGAACCGTACTCTTCATCGACGAGATCCATCGCTTCAACAAATCTCAGCAAGATGCACTGCTGCACGCAGTCGAAAGCGGAACTGTGATCCTGATCGGAGCGACCACAGAAAATCCATCATTTGAAGTTACAAGCGCGCTGCTCTCTCGTGCGCGTGTCCTGGTGCTGAATCCCCTGACTGAAGATGAAATCAAAACTATCTTAAAACGCGCACTCACAGATCATGATCGTGGGCTCGGCGAATTGAATGGTGAAATTTCGTCCGAGCTGTTGGGACGAATTGCGAATTTTGCGGGTGGGGATGCGCGTGTTGCGCTGACTGCGCTCGAGGCGGCTGTAGAAGCAACCCCAATCAATGCTCAGGGAACGAGACATGTTACTGAAGAAACTGTAAAGGAGGCGTTAGGACGCGCGCATTATGCTTATGACAAAGGCGGGGAGGAGCATTACAACCTTGCGTCCGCGTTGATCAAGTCTTTAAGGAATTCGGATGTCAATGCTTCTCTTTACTGGTTAGCGCGCATGATCGAGGGTGGCGCAGATCCCGTTTTCATTGCCCGGCGTTTATGCATTTTGGCTTCGGAAGACATCGGGTTAGCAGATCCTCAGGCGATGGTGCAAGCCGCTGCAGCCGCGGATATTGTGCAACTTATTGGATTACCCGAGGCTCTGTTTCCGTTATCACAGGCTACGATTTATTTAGCGCAGGCGCCGAAATCGAATGCTGTGAAGAACGCGTACCAGGCAGCGCTTTCGGATGCAGCTGAGACTGCCCGCGAACCAGTTCCATTACATCTGCGGAATGCCGTCACGCCGTTAATGAAACACCTCGGTTATGGTCGCGGTTATCGTTATGTTCACAATGACGCAGCCGCCGCAGAAGAAATGGCTTGCCTTCCGGATCGATTGCAAGGTCGAGAATACTATCAACCAAACGAGACAGATCAGGAATTAAGCGAGTAAACGTAGTGACCGCTATCAAAAAATCAGATAAAGAATTGGCATTTTTGGAAGACCTCTTTGTGGCTACGGATTGGGGCGAACGATTCGCAGAGTTAGTGGATGAACATGTGCCACTTCCAAAGAAGGGCCGTGTGCTGTATCTGGGTTCGGGCACCGGCGGTCACGCAATCGCGCTTCACGAACGCGCTGGTGAGAAGATCACGATGGTTTGCGTGGATGAGAACGAAGACTCTCTCGAGTTGGCACGAGCCAAAGCAACTGCCGTCAAAGAGCCTGCAGAATTCCTGTCAGGAACGCTGGATGAGTTAGCGTTTGGTGGCAATGAGTTTGACACAGTAATCGGAAACGCGTCCTTAATCCCAACAGGACGCCTTGAGAAGTTCATCTCCGAGATGGTGCGAGTAGCGAAACCAAATGCGACCGTGGCCATCATGTTGCCGACGGCCTCGAGCTTCGGTGAGTTCTTTTCAATTTATTGGGAAGCGTTGCACAACCGCGGCCTTGAAGATCATGAAGGTGACGTTGAACACCTCATAACAGAGCTGCCAACGATTTCTGAAGTTGAACGTGCCGTCGAAAAAGCGGGACTCGACGAAGTTGCCTCATGGTGTCGCATTGAAGAATTCGATTACGATTCCGCTGAGGCGTTTCTGAACGCGCCATTGATCGGCGACTTCCTAATGCGTGGATGGCTCGAATCATTAGGAGTGGAAGAACGGGAGAAGGTATTAACTGAAATAGGTCGGATCATCAATGAGGAGAGACACGAAGGTGAGTTCGCTTTGTCGGTGAAGGCCACGCTAGTAGTAGGCCGTAAGGCTCAGTCACATTGAAACTCAAATCAATTGACGATAACAATGCTGCAAATGACAAACGTCAAATGTACAATGTCAAACCTCAAATACTATTTTCTTTGAGTCGCCCGAGATAAGCCTCCATTACTTTTCGTGAGTTTCCTTTGGTAATCGTTCCTTTTCGCCGTCCTCCAACCCTTCCTTAAAAGCTCGTTTACTTTGTCCGAGAGCCTTCGCGAGTTGTGGCAACCTGGTGGCGCCGAAAAGGAGAACTATAACCGCGGCGATCACGATCAGCTCTGGAGTTCCCAGACCGCCGATAGCCAACATACTGTCAGTCATACAAACAACCTCTTTCGGGGGATGGCACGACCGCTATCGATCGTCACCATTGTTGGATTCGTAGAAAAGATATTTCCTCCACGTCTCATCTGCACGTCCGAGATACCGCATGATTTGTCGATTCACATGCAAAGAAAAACCACGCGGGCGCCGCAATAAGTGCATTCCGGACTCTTCCGGAGTGCGATTTCCTTTACGATGATTGCAGCGTTTGCAACAAGCAACCAAGTTGTCCCAGGTGGATTCGCCGCCGCGAGACCGAGGTTGAACATGGTCCAACGTCAGCTCCGACGGCGGATACTGTCTGCCACAGTATTGGCAGGTGGAATGGTCGCGGAGCAGAATGTTCTTCCGAGAAAGCGAGCGACGCTCAAACGGAATGTGGATGTACTCGGTCAGCCGAATCACCGAAGGCGCATGAATGGCGAGTTTTTCCGAGTGCAGCATATGACCGTTATGTTCCTCGACGCGTGCTACCCCCTTAAAGATCATCACCACGGCGCGCCTTTCGGTACACACGTTGATGGGTTCGAAGGATGCGTTCAGTACTAAAACACGACCAGTCATACGAGGCTGATATTACGCGAGCCCGCGAGATAGTGTCAAAATCAAAGGAAAACGAGGGTGTTTAAAGCGTTCGACGTAGCGCCCTCAGGGAGTGCCACGAAATCGGTCTGTCGCATCGACCAGAGCGGCGGAAATCCCCGGCTCAGTGGCAGCGTGGCCGGCGTCTGGAATGACCTCCAGTCGCGCTTCCGGCCAAGCCCGGTGCAAGTCCCACGCGCTCATGATCGGACAAACGACATCGTACCGCCCCTGCACAATGACAGCCGGAATATGGCGGATTTTCCCGACGTTTTCGATCAAATAATTGTCGCTTGGGAAAAAGGAATTGTTGACGAAGTAATGGCATTCAATCCGCGCAAGCGCCAACGCAAAATGCGCCTCGCCTGAATGATCGATAAGCTTTTGATCGGGGAACAATTTGGATGTGCTTCCTTCCCAGATTGACCAGGCCTTTGCGGCTTCCAGCTGAACTCGCTCGTCGTTACTCATCAAACGCCGGTGGTATGCACCCAACATGTCGTGCCGTTCGTCTGGCGGGATGATGCGCACGTACTCTTCCCACACGTCAGGGAAGATCGCGCTGGCGCCTTCGCCTTCCTGATAGAACCAGCTAATTTCCTTGGGCCGACACAGAAATATTCCGCGCAGGACCAGCGCAGTCACTCGTTGCGGGTGCGTCTGCGAATAGGCCAGCGCCAACGTACTTCCCCAGGACCCGCCAAAGACCAACCACCGATCGATACCGAGATGTTCGCGCAGTCGTTCGATGTCGGCTACCAAATCCCACGTAGTGTTGTCCTGCAGATTTGCGTGAGGAGTGCTGCGGCCTGAGCCGCGCTGTTCGAACAGGACGACTCGATAAGTGGCCGGATCGAAGAACTGTCGATATTCAGGAATCAATCCACCTCCTGGTCCACCGTGGAGGAATACCGCTGCCTGGCCCAGCGGATTCCCACATTCCTCGTAATACAATTCGTGAATGGCAGATACCTTCAATCTTCCTGACGCATACGGTTCGATTGGCGGATAGAGTTTTTTCATGCCGGAATAATACTTAGTCACTGCTGACTTGGCGAGAAATAGATGTTAATTCGCCGTTCGGGCAATCGTGAGAACAAAGACGGCCTCGGCGCCCGTCTGTAACATTGTCTCCGCGCAGGCTGAAGCAGTGGCCCCGCTGGTGAACACATCATCGACCAGAAGAATTCTTTCGCCCCTTAGCAAACGCGGCATACAAACAGCAAAGGCACGTTCCACGGTTGCACGTCTAGAGACTGCATCCATTCCTGCTCGGTGGCGGTCTGTGTGGACCGTGCGAACCAGATTAGTCGAATCAATCGGAAGTGAAGTTCTGCGCGACAATTCTTCAGCGATGATCTGTGCCTGATTAAAGCTCCTGTCCCGATGACGCAACGGATGAAGAGGCACGGGAACAATCCGTGTGCATGTCGCGAATGGTTCCCTGCTGGCTGCGAGTGTCAACAACTCCATCACGCGAGGCGACACATAAGGTTTTTTCTTTAGCGACAGCACTGCCGCGCGCAACGCCTTCTCGTAGACGCCACATGCGCGGGCTGCGGTAAACGCGTTCTGTTCACACCGCCTGCACCTGACTTCTTCACTCGCGACCATGTCCACGCGTCCGCCCGCCAGGGCTCCGCACTTCCAGCAAAAAACGTCAGCTGCAGAAAAGATTCGGGTTGAGTTCCAGCAGTCACGGCAGGCTATCCAATCTACTCGCGTTTCAACGCTGTGACCGCAAACGTGGCAAGGCTGCGGATAGACTAACGCAAGTGCGGAATCGTAGCATCGGATGATGGCGTCAGTGAGGAACATTGGACTGGAAGAATATCCAGTTTTATGAGCACAAACAATAAGGCCTCCTGAATCACATCAGGAGGCCTACATAATTACTGTCAATAATTCGGTTATTCCTCATCTTCGGTGAGGAGTCCCCGTTCCTGGAGATCCTGACAACGGATACAGTGACGAGCCCACGGAACTGCTTCGAGTCTCTTCTCCGGCAAAGCCTCACCACATCGTGCACATTTGCCGTAATCGCCGTCTTCAATTCGCTCGAGCGCTTCGTCAATTGCATTCAGCAACTGTCGATCGTTATCAGACATCGATACGAGCAGCTCTTTAGTGTAAGCGTTGGCGGCCATATCGGCAGGATCCTGCGTTGCCTCAGCATCTCGTTCGCGGCTATAAAGTTCCGCCTCTTGCACCTGGCCCACTAAACCTTCGCGCCGGTCCAGTAACTTATCGCGAAAGGTCCGTACTTTTCGTTTGTCCATTCGTGTACATCCTCCACCCATTAACCTGAGAACTGGCAATTTCGAAACATCTACTACCGAATTTACTTGTGGTATGGCAGTCGATGATTGATCGTAAAGGCTCGATAAAGCTGCTCTAAAAGCACCACCCGCGCCATCTCATGCGTAAATGTCAAACGGGAGAGCGACATGAGTTTGTTCGCACGTTCGACAAGCTGCTGGGAGACTCCGCCAGGGCCGCCGACCACAAACACGACTTCTTTGATGGCACTGTTTTGCCACTGTTCAATTTCGGCGGCCAACTCCTCCGAAGACCACTGGACGCCGCCAGGATCAAGCAAAATCACCAGGGCTGCGCTTTGCAGCCCGTCTGAGATGCGTCGCGAATCCTTATCGATGCCCGACTTGGTATCCGCCTTCCTTGTCTCTCGAAGTTCGTCTATCTCACAACGAACAAACTGAGATAACCGCTTTGAGTACTCTTCAATTAGCGCTCGCCAATGCGGGTCCCGCGTTTTACCCGGCCAAATGATCCGCACGCGCATTGATCACTGGAATCCGTATGTTGACCGCAGGATGTATGTACTCACCGTTATCAATCCTCATCCCTCCCACTTTGTGTGCGTGCGAGTCTCTCGTACAGATT